>JANWVF010000107.1 GCA_025056965.1 Thermoflexales bacterium
ATAGGCGACGTACATGAGGAATTGCAGCGCGCTCAGCGTCAGCTTGAAGTCCCACGTCCACCAGGTGTTCCAAGTGGGGCGGCCCCAGAGCATGCCGCTCAGCAACACGAGCGTGATGAATAGCACGCCGATCTCCGCCGAGGCGTGCGCGCGACGATCCCACTGCAGGTCGCGCGTTTGAAGGTAACGCACGCCGCAGAAGGCCGTGAACAGCCAAGCGCCGAACCCAAGCCAGGCAGAAGAGATGTGGAAGTAGAAGATGCGCTGAGCTTCGCCGCCGGATCGGGCATCGCCGGTGGGCGCAACCAAGAAGACCAGCGCCAATGCCACGATCAGCATGGCCAGTGCGGCCAGGCCAATTCCGCGCGTGATCTGCTCTTGAGACTGGCTGCGCGTCACTGAAGCCGAGGGTCGGATTACACTCTCCATGGCGTCACAACACTCCCTTAAAACAAAGGCGCAGTCGCCGATCGGCGTAGACTGCGCCCTTGAATGGTTAATACTACAGCCGATTATACTCACGCGCATGGCGACAGGTTCTGTCGAACTGCGGCCGCGCTCTACCGGCGAGATCTTCTCGCTCACCTTCAGTCTTTATCGGAAATACTTTCTGCTCTTCATCTCGATCACATCGGTCGTCCTGCTGCCCATTCTGCTGTTGAACGGCGCGCTCAGCGTGGGCGCTGCACTCATCGGGGTGACGACCCCGATCGCGGCATCCGGCCGTCCGCTCGATGCTTTGACTCAAGACTTCTCCTTTTCAGCGCTTCTCTCCGTCCCCAACTGCCTTTCAGCTCTCGTTTGGCTGCTAGGGGTGCTGTGGCCATGGACCGAGGGCGCGCTTACATTCAACGTGATCGAGCGCGTCCTCGGCCGTGCTCCAGGGCTGCGCGCGTCATATGGTCAAACGCTCAAACGTTGGGGCGCGCTGTGGATCGCCAACTTTCTAGCGCAACTCGGCATCATCTTGCCGCTGCTCGTCGTTGTCTATCCGGCGATATTCGGCGGCCTGGCGCTGGCCTTTGCAGTGCCCGTGTTCGGCGTCTTCGGTGCGGATGTGCTTGGCAACATTCCACCGGTTGCCTTCGCCGCTGCGCTTGCCGTTTGCGTGCCTGCCGTCGTCGGCGCCGTCGTCATCTCGGTCGTGTTGGCAATTAACTGGGCCTTTCGTACGCCGGCCATCGTCGGCGAAGGTGTGGATGGGCTGCGAGGGCTCAGTCGCAGCATGGCCATCGCGCGCGGCAACCGCCGGCTGATCTTCTGGCGCTACGCGCTCTTGCTCGTTCTCGAATTCATCCTATCGGCCGCGCCTGCGCTCTTGGCGAGCGCGATCATGCTGGTCGTCGCCTTCACGTCACTGCCGACGAATGCGTCGGGTGGGAGTAACTTGGATGATACGCCGCTGCTCACCACGGCCGTGATCATCGTGGCGATTGCGACTGCCATGAGCGGCATCGGCACGTTGCTGTTTGCCCCATTTCGGGTGGTCTTTACCACGTTGAATTATCTCGATCTGCGCATTCGCAAGGAAAACTTGGCGGCATTGCTGGCTGCGCCTCAACCATCGGGAGCGCCGACCGCATCGCTGGCGTCGGCTGCCGCGGCGCCCTCTGCGCCGCACGCGGCTCGGCCCGGCATGAATTGGCGGGATGTAGATCTCGCCAAGATGACGCCGGGCCAGCGCGTCGGTGTGTTGTTCAACCGCCTGCGTGTCGAAGGTGAGAGTGCCCAAACGTTGAAAGAGATGGCGCTTGCCCTGAAGGAAGTAGGGGATTGGGGTGGCGCGTTAGATTCGCTGATGCGCGCGCGCGCCATCGCTCCCAGTGATCCGAGCATCGCCTACAACTTAATGCTGCTCTATCGCGAGCGTCGCGACATGACGGCAGCGCGCCGGATGATGCAGGAGTATCTGCGCTTGGAGACCGATCCGAACGCCTTGGCGGCTGTGCGCAGCAATCCGCGCTTCGAGGAATTGCTTTCGGAATGAGCGTGCGTTTCGGCGACCGCTTGGCTCACGATGCGTCAAATGGTAGGCAGCCAGTGTGGGATGGTGAGTGAAGTATGAGCGATCTGCAGGGCAAGATTTGTGTTGTGACGGGCGCGACAGCCGGCATCGGCCTGGTGAGTGCCCAACGGCTGGCGCAAATGGGCGCGACCGTGGTTGTCGTAAGTCGCAACCCGCGCAAGTGTGATGAGGTCGTCGAAGCCATCCGGCGGCAGACGGGCAACTCGGCCGTCGAGGCGATGCCGGCAGATTTGTCCTCGTTGAATCAAGTTCGCGCAGTGGCGCGGCGTTTCCTGGACACCTATCCGCGCCTCGACGTGTTGTTGAACAACGCCGGCGCCATCTTCACCTCGCGCCAGGTCAGCGCCGAAGGGATCGAGATGACCTGGGCGCTGAACCATCTGAGCTACTTCCTGCTCACACACTTATTGATGGACGCGCTGAAGGCAGCGCCGTCGGCGCGCGTGATCAACGTGTCATCTGACGCCCATCGGATAGGCACAATCGCCTTCGACGATGTGCAGTTCTCGCGCCGTCGTTATAGCGGTTTCGGCGCCTACAGCCAGTCCAAGTTGGCTAACGTGATGCATGCCTATGCCCTGGCGCGCCGGCTCGAAGGGACTTCCGTGACCGTGAACGCGCTACACCCCGGCGCAGTGGCGACGAACTTCGGCAAGAACAACGGCGGCTTGTGGGGTAGGCTTTTTGAACTGTTCAGTCGGTTCACCCTTAGCCCTGAAGAGGGGGCGCAGACGAGCATTTACCTGGCATCCTCGCCTGAGGTCGCCGGCGTCACCGGCCAATACTTCTACCGTTGTAGGCCCAAGCCATCTTCCCCGGCATCATACGACGTGCAAGCTCAAGAGAGGCTCTGGGAGCTGAGCGTAGAGATGGCAGGGCTGTAGGTAACGATCAGACTCTAAAGCGCTTCGACAAGAGGCTTCAGCTCGTGCCGGCTGAAGCCTCTTTTTTGCTCGAATCGGCCGTCGGGCTCAAAAGTTATCCAAATTCGCCGACGATTTATCCCCAGCCTGTGGATAAGCGGTTGCGATATGTCAATTTATGAGTATGATGTGTGGCGGAGTGGGGAAAAGTGGGTCAAAGTGGAGAGCGTCGGCAGAGACTAAATGTTTCTAGGTGAATTCACGCACACCCTGGATGAAAAGAGCCGGCTGACCTTGCCGGCCAAATTCCGCGCGCGGCTGGCGGACGGGGTGGTGATGACGACCGGAGCAGACAAGTGCCTGCTCATCTACCCACTTGACGAGTTCAAACTGCTGTTTGAGCGCGTGAGCGCGCTGCCGGTGATGGGGCGCGAGGCGGCAACGCTGCGGCGGATGCTTTACAGCAACGCCCACGATGCCGTGCCGGACAAGCAGAACCGCGTCGTCATCCCGCAGGCGCTGCGTGAGTATGCTGAGATTACGAACGAGGCCGTCATCGTCGGCGTCGGTAAGTTCATCGAGGTGTGGAATCCGCGCGAGTGGCAGCGCGCGCTCGAAGAGGTTCAGGCGCATGCCGCACGCAAGGATGTATGGGCAAGCCTGGGAATCTGAGCTCGAAGGATAAGGACGTTGAGGATGTTGAGGATTTAGAGGTTAGCGATCTGAGGATTCGAGTCGCGCGATGCATGTGCCGGTGTTGTTCGACGAGGTCATCCAGGCGTTGCAACCGAGAAGCGGCGGGCGCTATCTCGACTGCACGCTGGGCGGCGGCGGACATACCGCTGGCATCTTGAGCGCGAGCGCGCCGGATGGGCGCGTGCTGGCGACGGATGCCGATGGTGAGGCCATCGCGCGCGCGAGAGAGCGGCTGTGCGGCGCATATGCAGACCGGCTGACTTTGCGCCAGGCTTGGCTGGACGAGGCGCCGACGCTTGCGCGGGCGCTCGGCTTCGCTCCGCTGAACGGCGTGCTGGTGGACCTTGGGCTGTCGTCGGATCAACTGGAGGCCGCTGAACGCGGCTTCTCGTTCATGCGCGACGGTCCACTGGACATGCGCTTTGACCGGACGCGAGGCGAGCCGGCATGGATGCTGATCGAACGTATGGACGTGCAAGGGTTAACCGAGATGTTGCGCGACTACGGCGAGGTGCGCAACGCGCGGCGCGTCGCGGAGGCCATCTGGCAGGCCAGGCCGATCCTGACGACCGGTCGCCTGCGCGATGTCGTCGCAGGCGTGGCGCGGACGCGCTCGAATCGCATCCATCCGGCCACGCAGGTCTTCCAGGCGCTGCGCATCGCAGTCAACGATGAACTGCGCCGGTTGAGCGCCGCGCTGCCGGAGCTGATTGCGCTGTTGAGTCCGGGCGGGCGCATCGCCGTAATCACCTTTCACTCGCTAGAGGATCGCATCGTCAAGGAGATCTTTCGGCGCGAATCACGGGGCGAGGTCGTCCAGCCCGGCTTCGGCATGGGTAAGGACCGCCCGGCGCGCGTCCGGCTGGTGAACAAGGCGCCGATCGTGCCGAGCGAAGCCGAAGTCGCGCGGAACCCGCGCGCGCGCAGTGCGAAGCTGCGCGTGGCGGAGCGATTGGCGAGCGTGCAGGTTTAAATCCGGTGAGCAGAGATGTGAGCTTAGCAGTCATGTTGCAGTGTTGGTGGCGCAGGGTGCGGGCGCTCAGAGTGAGCGATCAGCAGGCGGCCGTAATGGCGATCGTGAGCAGCGCCGTCTTGGCCGCGCTGACCGTGGTCTGGCTGACGGTATCCACGCGCACGGCGCTGCTCAATCAGCGGCTCGACGATCTAGATGCGAGGTATGCGCAGCTCACCGATGAGATCAATCAGACGTGGACGGCGATCGGCGAGGTGACTTCGCCGCAGGCGATGGAAGACCGCGCGAGGCGTCTGGGCTTCCAACCGGCCGAGCGAATCGAATATTTGGTGACTCACCAAGGCAGCGAGTCGGCTGACCCATCGAACGATGCACCGAAGCGGTGAAGCGCGGATGGGCGATGGATCTGACGAACGACGCGACAAAGGCAGGCAGGACTCATGTTATCTTCACGGCGGCTGATCATCCTAGTGGTCGTCATCGGCCTGGCGATCTCGGTCGCGTTCACGCGCATGCTTCAGGTTCAGGTCTTCGATCGCCCCAAGTATGCCGCCGCCGCCAATGATCAGCAGATCGAAACGCGCATCACCCAAGCTCCGCGAGGGGCGATCTTCGACCGCGCCGGCAACTTGCTTGCCGTAAGCCGCCGCGCCTACATCGTCCGAGTAGACCTGCGCACACTTACCGACACAGTCGGCGTAGCGACTGCCCTCGCGCCGGTGACCGGGCGGCAGGTGGAAGAAGTACGGCGGCACATTGAGGCGATTTTGGAGGATCATCGCTCCCTGACCCCGACGCTCAGCACGATCGTGGCCTACAATCTGCTGCCTGATGCAACCCACCAGCTGACCCAGACGATGCGCTTGTTCGGACGCAGCGGCCTTCTGGTGGATGAGACGTGGGCGCGCGTGTATCCCCACGGACCGGTCGCAGGGCCGACGCTTGGCTTCGTCAGCTTGCAACCGGTAGGCTACTCCGGCGTGGAGGCTTATTACGACGATCGTCTCAGCTCCTCGGTCGGCCAGCGCAAGGAGCGCAGCCGGCTGGATCTGCTCGTCATCACTCCTACACGAAGCGGCGCCGACATGGTGCTCACGCTCGACCTGAATTTACAAGCCTACGTCGAGGCGCGGCTGGCGCAAGCTATCCGTGACACGGGCGCGAGTGGCGGCACGGTCATCGTGATGGAGACGGCAACCGGCGCGATCCTGGCCTCGGCGTCGTGGCCGGGATACGATCCGAATCGCGCCATTGAGCTGGCCAGCACACCCAACGCTCGGCTATTGCGCGATCCGGCGGTGAGTGACGCTTACGAACCGGGGTCGGTCTTGAAAGTGCTCACCCTCGCCACGGCGCTGGAGCTGGGCCAAGTGACGACGCAGACGATCCTGACCGACACCGGTCGGCTCGTCATTCACAATCAGCGCATCTACAACTCGGATCGCTCCCGTCACGGGCGAGTGGATATCGAAGACATCCTGGCGCACTCGCTCAACGTGCCGACGGCTCGGATCGCGCTCGACATGGGCGAGGAGGCGTTCTACGCGCGCTTCAAGCTGTTCGGCTTCGGACACCGCACTGGCATAGACCTCGGCGGTGAAGTGCCCGGCACATTGCGCACCCCCTCTAGCCCGGAATGGTCACTGGCTGACCTGGCCACGAATAGCTACGGCCAAGGTCTGGCGGCGACGCCCTACCAGGTGATCAATGCCATCAATGCCATCGCGAACGATGGGATATTGATGCAGCCATACGTCGTGCAACAGTGGCGCACGCCGAGCGGCGAGACCGTTCAGAAGCAACCGGTGCCTGTCGCGCGCGTCCTCTCTGCCGAGACGGCGCGCACGATGCGTCAGGTGATGATGCGAGCCACGCGGCGCGGCACGCCCAGGGCGCTCATACCGGGCTACAGCGTGGCCGGCAAGACCGGCACGGCGGATTGGTACTTGAACGGCGTCAAACAGGAGACGACCATCGTGACCTACGTTGGCTTCCTGCCGGCCAGCGCGCCGCGCATCACCATCCTGGTCAAGCTGGATCAGCCACAGACATCGCGGTGGGCAGCGCCCACGACCGTGCCAGTCTTTCATGATGTCGCCGAATATGCTTGCCGAATTCTGGACATCCCGCCGGATGCGGCAGATTAGAGTCCGTTGAGGGTTGAAGCTATGTTGACGCTCGCAGATGTCGTCGAGGGAGTCGGAGGCCAACGTATCGAGGCGTTGGCGCAGCGCCCAGTCGGGAACGTGGTCATAGATTCGCGGCAGGCCCTGCGCGATGACTTGTTCGTCGCGTTGCCCGGCGAGCATCGAGACGGCCACGATTTCGTCGGTCACGCCTTCGGCCGCGGCGCGCTGGCCGCCTTGGTGCATCATGACCGCCTGCCAAACCTGGAGGGCCTGCAGGTGGGATGGCTCGACGTGCGCCGGCCCGCCACGGAACAGTTCGGCGATCTAACGCTTCCCTTGCTCATCCGCGTGGATGACACGCTGGCAGCTCTCCAACGCCTATCGGCCTATTGGCGGATGAAGTTCAACCTACGCGTCATCGGCATCACCGGCAGCGTGGGCAAGACCACCACCAAAGAGCTAGTTGCGCAAGTGCTGAGCGCGCGCTATCGCACGCTCAAGAGCGAGGGTAACTACAACAATGAGATCGGCGTGCCGCTCACCTTGCTCAGGCTGCGGCCGGAGCACGAATGCGCCGTGATCGAGATGGGCATGTATGGCTTGGGCGAGATCGCGGCTTACTGCCGATGGGCGAGGCCGCAGGTTGGCGTGGTCACTATCGTCGCGCCGGTGCATCTAGATCGCTTGGGCACCATCGAGAACATCGCCAAGGCCAAGTCGGAGCTGCCGGCGGCGCTGCCTCCGGCCGAGCTGGGCGGCGTAGCCATCTTAAACGACGACGATGAGCGGGTGCGCAGCATGGCGGCCGTGACCGCGGCGCGCGTGGTCACCTACGGCCTAACGCCGCGCGCCCACGTATGGGCCAGCGGCATCGAAAGTTTCGGCCTGGGCGGCATTTCGTTCACGCTGCATCATGGTCGCGAGCGTCAACTGGCCAAGCTGCCCCTGATCGGCCGGCACAGCGTGCAGACGGCGCTGCGCGCCGCAGCCGTCGGGCTGGTGGAGGGCATGAATCTGGCCGAGATCGTCGAGGCGCTGCGCAAGCCGCTGAAGCCGCTGCGTCTGGTGACGACCAAAGGGCCATTCGGCTCGATCGTGTTGGACGACACCTACAACGCCAGCGCCGAGTCCACCATCGCCGCACTCAACCTGCTCGCCGAGATCGAGGGGCACGGCCCGCGCATCGCCGTGCTCGGCGATATGTTCGAGCTCGGCGACATGGAGAAGCAAGCGCATGATGAAGTCGGCTGCCGGGCGGCGCTGGTGGCGCAATACGTGATCGGCGTCGGGGAACGCTCACGATGGACTTGCCAGGCAGCGATCGAGTGCGGTGCGCCACCGGAGCGAGTCTTTCACGTCATGACAAACGGCGAAGCCCTGGAGGTGCTGAACGACATCGTGCGTGAGCGGTGCGTGATCCTCGTAAAAGGCTCGCGCGGCATGCGCATGGAGGAGATCGTCGCCGGGCTTGGAGGGCTGGCCGATGAAAGTTGAGGAGGACCTAAGCGTTGTTGCGGCAGCGTGTGCTGCAGCGAACATTCGATCCTATGAATACCCCTTCAGCCCCGGAAATGGGCGTTTGCTTACTGATGGGCGGCGTGGCGTTCTCAATCGCCGTCCTATGTGGGCAGCCGCTGATTCGCGCGCTCAAGTATTTGCGCATCGGCAAGCAAATTCGCATTGAAGGCCCGACCAGCCATTACGTCAAAATGGGCACGCCGACGATGGGCGGCATCCTCTTCGTCGGCGTGACGTTGGTGCTGATCCTGGCCATGTATCTGTATTCGCGGGTGGCCGTGCGGGTCAACCCAAACTTTGCCGGCGTGGTGCTGGTTGGCCGATCGCTCGCAATTCCTATGTTCGTCATGATCAGTTTTGCGATCTTAGGCGCGATTGACGATTACATGGGCGTGCGCGGCGTCCGGCGCGGCGAAGGCATGCGCGGACGCAGTAAAGCGCTGTTTCAGCTCCTGATCGCGTTGTTGGCCGCGCTGGTCATGAATCTAATGCCATCGTTCACAATCACTGCGGACGGCATCGCGTTCATCCCAGACCGGCCACTATTCGGGATCAGCAAGATGGCCGTGCCTGGCATCCCCGAGCCGATAGACCTGGGCGTGTTCTGGGTACCGATCGCTATTTTCATCATCCATGGGAGCGCCAATGCGATCAACTTCACCGACGGGCTGGACGGCTTGGCAGCCTTGATCAGTGGCGTGGCGTTCGTGGCCTACGGCGTAATCGCCTATATGCAGGGGCAGGTGTTCCTGACGATGTTGTGCATGGTGCTGGTGGGCGCGATGCTCGGCTTCTTGTGGTTCAACGTTCACCCGGCGCAGATGATCATGGGTGATCTGGGCAGCGAGGCGCTAGGGGCGACGTTGGGGGTGATCGCCTTGATGACCGGCCAGTGGCTGCTGTTGCCCATCATCGCCATCATCCCGGTAGCCGAGGTGCTGAGCGTCATCATTCAGACCACGTATTTCAAATACACCCGCTACCGATTCGGTGCAGGCCGACGCTTCTTCCGCATGGCGCCGCTGCACCATCACTTCGAGTTGATCGGCTGGAGCGAGCCGCAGATCGTGCAGCGCTTCTTCGTCGTTGCGCTGTTCTTCGGCATGATCGGCATCGGCTTGGCTACTTTTGGCAACCCGAACATGTAATTGAGGGCTAAAGACTTATGAACTGGTCAGGCAAACGGGCAGTGATCCTGGGGATCGCGCGGCAAGGGACGGCGCTGGCGCGCTACCTCGTTGCGCGCGGCGCGCGGGTGACGCTGAGCGATCTCAAGCCGCGTGAGCAGCTCGATCTGCGCGCCGTAGCAGATTTGCCGAACGTGGACTTCGTGCTCGGCGGTCATCCGTTGACGCTGCTGGATGGCTGCGACGTGCTTTGCCTAAGCGGCGGCGTGCCAAGCGATCTGCCCATCGTCCAGGAGGCTCGGCGGCGCGGCATCCCACTCAGCAACGATGCGCAGGTCTTCCTCGAGGCCTGCCCCGCGCGCGTCATCGGCATCACCGGCTCGGCCGGCAAGACAACGACGACGACCCTCGTCGGAGAGATGCTGAAGGCAGCTGTGGAGCGGACGACTTCCGCCGATGCGCCTTCGGTGTGGGTCGGTGGCAACATCGGCAATCCACTCGTCGGCGACCTCGAACGCATCCGCTCGACGGACTGGGTGGTGATGGAGCTGTCGTCGTTCCAACTGGAGCTGGTGACGCGCAGCCCGCATATCGCCTGCATCACCAACATCACGCCGAACCACCTCGACCGCCACGGCACGATGGAAGCTTACATCGCGGCGAAACGGCGCATCTTGGACTTCCAGTCGCCGGACGATTGGCAAGTGCTCTCGGCAGACAACGAGGTGACGGCCAGCTTGAACACATCGGCGCACACGCTGTGGTTTAGCACGCGCCACGAGCCGCACGGCGACGGCGCGTGGATGGACGAAGCGGGCTACTTGCGCGTCCGCCTGGCGCGCGCCGGCCAGTCCCCAATTCAAGAGCGCGGATTGCATCTGGACGCGGTGATCTGCCATCGCCGTGAGCTGCTGTTGATGGGTGAACACAACATCGCAAATGTCCTGGCCGCCGCGGCGGTCTGTGCAGTGGCCGGCGCGCCGGTCGAAGCCATGCGCCGCGTCGCCACGACCTTCCGCGGCGTCGCCCATCGCTTGCAACTGGTCGCCGATCGTGACGGCGTGCGCTGGTACGACGACTCGATCGCTACCGCGCCTGAACGGCTCATGGCGGCGCTGCGCTGTTTCGATCAACCGGTGATTTTGTTGTGCGGTGGACGAGATAAGCATCTGCCCTGGGACGAGGCCGCGCGCATGATGATGGCGCGCTGCAAGGCCGTCGTGCTGTTCGGCGAGATGGGGCCGATGGTGGCCGAGCATTTGAGCGCCGCGCGCGACGACCTCACGAAAACGGGCATTGCTCCTCAAGCGATCGTCTCCGTGCAGCCCTCTCTCGAAGCGGCCGTGGTCGAAGCGCAACGCCTGGCTCGCCCAGGCGATGTCGTGCTGCTCTCCCCAGGCGGGACGAGCTACGACGCATTCAAAGATTTTGCCGAGCGCGGCGATCGCTTTAGTGAATTCGTGAACGCGCTGCCACCATCGTCGGCAGCGGGTGGATGAGGGTAAGTTGGCAGGAGTAGCGTGTGATGAACAAGGCCGCAATGCTACGAACGGCACGGCGTGGACGATCCGGCACGCGGGCAACAGCTCGAGGCAAGGTGGACTGGATCTTCGTCGGCGCCGTGCTCCTGCTGACGGCGCTCGGCTTGGTCATGGCCTATAGCACTACGTTCTTCTGGTCGCAGGTGCAAGAGGGCAGCCCGCTGACCATCTTCAGCAAGCAGTTGCTCTACGCCGTCATCGGCCTGGTCGGATTCGCGCTCTTCGGCTGGCTCGACTACGGCATCCTCCGCCGCTTCGCCGTCTGGATCATGGCCGCATGTCTGGCCGCCCTCATCGCCGTCATCCTGTTCGGCGACGACGTCTTCGGCGCGCGCCGGACGCTGCTGAACGGCTCGCTGCAGCCCAGCGAGATGGCGAAGCTGGGCTTGATCATCTACGCAGCCGCCTGGCTAGCGTCTCGCCGAGACCAGGTGCGGAGCTTGTCCAACGGCCTGATTCCGTTCGGCCTAATCGTCGGCGTGGTGAGCTTCCTTGTCGTCATTCAGCCCGACTTAAGCACAACGGCCGTGATCGTGATTGTGGCGATGGTGATGTTCTTCATGGCCGGGGCGAGCTGGCAGCAACTGGGCTTGGTGACGCTGATCGCGGTAGCCGCCTTCCTGCTGCTCATCGCGGTCGTCCCACATGCCACCATCCGGGTGAATGAATTCATTAAGGTGTGGCGGTCCCCAAGCGAGATGGACTACCACATCCGCCAAACGCTGATCACGCTGGGCAGCGGCGGCTTGTTCGGCAACGGCATCGGCGCCGGCGGCCAGAAGTTCGGCTACTTGCCGACGCCACACACCGATAGCGTGATAGCGGTGCTGGGCGACGAAATGGGCCTGCTCGGGCTAGTGATGACGTTGGCGCTGTTCGTCATCTTCGCATGGCGCGGGCTGCGCATCGCGCAAGACGCGGATACGGCTTTCGGCTCGTTCATCGCCATTGGGGTGGTGATCTGGGTGATCGGCCAGATGCTGCTGAACATGATGGCGATTTTGGCCATGATTCCCTTCACCGGCGTGCCGGTGCCGTTCCTGAGCGTTGGCGGATCGTCGCTCGTCTCGCTGCTTGCTGCTTGCGGGGTGGTGATCAGCGTGGGGCGCGGCAGCCAAATGTTGTGGGAGGGAGAGAAAGCCCAGCTGCCGGCAGCAGCCGATCAAGCAAAAGGAGGCAGGGCAGCTCGTGCGAGTTTTACTATCCGCAGGAGGCACGGCCGGGCACGTTTTGCCCGCGCTCACCGTGCTCAAGGCGCTAGAAGCGCGGTTGAGGCCGAGTCCGCCGATGCCATCATCGTCGGGCGCGACATCCGCACCAACGGCGCAATCCGCAGGCGCAGTCCAGGCGCTATTCGTGGGCGAGGCGAGTGGGATGGAGCATAGCTTGGTGAGTCGCGCAGGGGTGCCGTTTCGGGCAATCTTGGCCGGCGCGATGCACGGCGTAGGGATGGCGCGCGCCCTCAACGGCGCGCTGCGCACGACGCGCGGCCTGTTTCAGGCGCGGCGCATCCTCGCCGAGTTCAACCCCGACGTCGTGTTCCTGACCGGCGGATTTGTCGGCGTGCCGGTCAGTCTGGCTGCTTGGCTGCGAGGCACGCCCAGCGTGGTGTATCTGCCCGATATTGAACCCGGCCAAGCGCTGAGATTGATGGCGCGCCTGGCCACGAAGGTGGCAACGACGACCGAGGCGTCCGCACCCTTCATCGCGCCGCATAAGATGGTGGTGACCGGCTATCCGGTGCGCGACGTCTTTGCTTCAGCGTCGCGCGAGGAGGCGCGCCGACGCTTTGGGATTGCGCCGGATGCGCGCGTGTTGCTGGTGTACGGCGGGAGCAAAGGCGCGCGCAGCATCAATCGTGCGACGCTCGCCGGCCTAGCCCGCTTGCTGGACTTGGCCGTCGTGATCCATGTGGTCGGCGCGAATGACTGGCCGGAAGTGAGCGCCGCACGCGCGCAGTTGCCGGATGACCGGCGGGCGCGTTACTTGGCCTTTGAATACTTGCACGACGAGATGGCGCTGGCGATGGCAGCAGCCGATTTGGCGGTCTGCCGCGCCGGCGCCAGCACGCTGGGCGAGTTGCCCTATCTCGGCCTGCCGGCCGTGCTCGTGCCCTACCCTTACGCCTGGCGCTATCAAAAAGTAAATGCCCGGTATTTGGCCGACCGAGGAGCCGCCGTAGTTGTTCAAGACGAGCTGCTGGCGGACGAACGAGCCGGGCTGTTGCCGCGCGTGATCGAGCTGCTCCATGCCCCCGGGCGCCTGGACGCGATGCGTTGCGCGTCGCTGGCGCTGGGCCGACGGGATGGCGCAGAACGCATCGCCGCCTTATTGCTCGAGGTGAGCCGTTGACATGATCAACGCCGACGTCTTCTTCGTCTTCTATCTCATCGTGTGGGGCTTCATCGGCACCTCGCGTGGCTGGGTGCGGGAAGTCGTCGTCACTTTCAGCATGCTGTTCGCGTTGTTCATCTATTCACTGCCGCAGTTCGTCCAAATCATGGATCCGCTGTGGAAGACCGAGGACACGGTTTGGCGCTTCATATGGCGCGCTGCGCCGTTCCTGCTGATTGCATTCTTCGGCTATCTCAGCCCGATCGTCGCGCGCGGGCGCTTTCAGGCCGGCGCCAGTCGCTTTGAATACGGTTTGCTCTCGTTCCTAGTTGGCGCTTTCAACGGCTACTTGTTATTCAGCGCGCTGGCATTCTGGGCAAAGCAGGCTGGCCTGCTGGACGGCCAGTATGCCAATCTCTTCACCCCGCCGCCGAACGGCTGGGACAAGTTCTTCTTCATCGAGAGCGCCGCACCGGTCGTCTTCAGCGGCTCGCTGTTGATCTTCGTGCTTATCGTCATCTTCCTGTTCGTCATCGTGGTGCTGATATGAGCTGGCTGGATAAACACATTCACATCATGGGCGTCGGCGGGGCCGGCATGAGCGCGCTGGCCCGGCTGCTGCACGCGCGCGGCGTGCGCGTGAGCGGCGACGACCGCGCCGATTCGCCCGTGCTTGAGGCGCTGCGGGCCGAAGGCATCCCGGTCAGCGTAGGCCACGATCCTCGCCACCTGGAAGACGTGGACATCCTCGCGCCGTCTTCGGCGATCGCCCGAGACGAGCCGGAGCTAGTTGAAGCAAAGCAGCGTGGCATCCCGGTCTGGCACCGCGGCGATCTGATCAGCGCATTGATGCGCGACAAGGTCGGCATTGCCATCGCAGGCACGCATGGCAAAAGCACGACGACCGGCATGATCGCCACGATCTTGAGCGACGCGGGGCTCGACCCGTCGTTCGTCATCGGGGCGACGCCGCAGCCGCTGGGCGTCAATGCCCGCTGGGGCACGGGCGAGGCGTTCATCGTCGAAGCCGATGAGTATGACCGCACCTTCTTGCACTTTCAGCCGAAGGTCGCCGTGGTGACCAACGTCGAGTATGACCATCCCGACACCTTTGCCGACTTCGACGCGACGTTAAGCGCCTTCGCGACGTTTGTGCGCAGCGTGCCTGAAGATGGCGTGATCATCACCTGCGCTGACGATCCCGGCTGCGTGGCCATGCTCAAGCGGGCCGATTTGCCGATCGGGGAGACCGCGGGGCCAGCCGTCGTGGATTACGGCATTCAGGGCGGCTTGTGGCGCGCCTTCAACTTGCGCACCAACGCGCTGGGCGGCACGGATTTTGCCTTCAGCGGCGCAGGAGTCAACGGTGAGGTGGGCGGCGCATGCTCGTTGCGCGTGCCGGGCGAGCACAACGTGCTCAACGCCCTGGCCGCGCTGGCTGCTGCCGATGCCTGCGGCGTGCCGGTGAGCGAGGCGGTCAAATCGCTTGGCGGCTATTGCGGCGCCGGCCGACGCTTCGAGCTGAAGGGCGAAGCGCGCGGCGTGCGTATCTTCGACGACTACGCACACCACCCGACCGAGATCAAGGCGACGCTGCGCGGCGCGCGGCAGCGTTATCCGCTGGGCAACATCTGGGCAGTTTGGCAGCCCCACACCTACAGCCGCACCGCGGCCCTGCTGGATGCGTTCGCTGTGGCCTTCAACGATGCGGATCACGTGATCGTGCTGCCGATCTACGCGGCACGCGAACGCCCAGAGGACTTCGGTTTCATCGCCAACGCGCTTAACCCGATTGAGATCGCGCGCAGAATTCGGCATCGTGACGTGCGCAACGCTGCGTCGTTCGGCGACGCATTGGGCATGCTCATTGCGCAGGTGAAGCGGGGCGATGTAGTCATCACCCTCAGCGCTGGCGACGGCAATCAAGTGGGCGCGCGGTTGTTAGAGATGCTGTCCAAGCAAGGAGGAGCATGAACCTGAACGAACTCCAAGCTCGCGCCAAGCGTCACGAGCCGCTGTCGAAGCACACGACGGCGCGCATCGGCGGCCCAGCCGACCTGCTGATCGAGGTGCGCACCACCGATGAGCTGGTCGCCGTGGCGCAGCGCGCCGAAGAGATGGGGTTGCCCTATCTTGTGCTTGGGGGCGGGGCCAACGTGCTGGTGAGCGATGCCGGCGTGCGCGGGTTGGTGATCGTCAACCGCGCCAGGGAAATCAAGTTCAACGTGCGCGGGAGCAAAGCGCGCGTCGAGGTGGACAGCGGAGTGATGCTCACTACGTTAGCGCGTGATTGCATCGAGCGCGGGCTGGCCGGCATGGAGTGGGCGGTGAATGTGCCAGGCACGGTGGGCGGCGCCGTCGTCGGCAATGCGGGCGCCTATGGTGCGGACATCGCCGGCAACCTGAACCTAGTGCGCGTGATGCCGCGTGGCCGAGCGCCCGAGTACTGGACGCCGCGCCAACTGCAGTTTGGTTATCGCACCAGCGCGCTCAAGCGCTACGCCCCGGCCGATCGGCCGATTGTGCTGAGCGCGACTTTCGACTTGCGGCTGGACTATCGCGCAAACCTAGAACGCCGGGCTAACGAGTTCATCGCAAGGCGAAAAGCGACACAGCCCTCCGGCGCCTCGATCGGCAGCATGTTCAAGAATCCCGACGGCGACTATGCCGGCCGACTGATCGAAGCCTGCGGCTTGAAGGGCAAGTGCATCGGCGGGGCAATGATCAGCGATAAGCACGCCAATTTCTTCATCAACGTCTCCGGAGACGCGCGCGCCAGCGATGTGAAGGCGTTGATTGACCTGGCCCATGATGCCGTGCTGCGGCGCTTCGGCATCAACTTAGAGCTGGAGATCGAGTTGATCGGCGAGTGGGCCGACGCGGAGCTGAGGATCGGGAAGCTAAACCCAGGCGATCAAGGAGGCGCAGATGAGCGATAGGCCACGGCCCGGGAAGCTCAAAGTTGCTGTGCTGTACGGCGGGCAATCCGGCGAGCACGAGGTGAGCCTGATGTCGGCAGCGTCGGTGATGAAGGCGTTGGACGAACACAAGTACGACATCACGCCGGTGTTCATCAGCAGAACGGGTGAGTGGGCGCTCCCCTTCGAGGCGCTGCGCCGGTTCGACGTGGTCTTTCCAGTGCTGCACGGACCGATGGGCGAGGACGGCACGGTGCAGGGGCTGCTCACTTTGCTGGGTGTGCCTTTCGTCGGCGCCGGCGTGGTTGGCTCAGCGGTCGGGATGGACAAGGCGATCTTCAAGGATGTGATGCGCGCGCATGGCTTGCCGGTGGTCCGCCACATCGTCGTACGCCGAAGCCAGTGGGCAGCGTCGCCGGCAGAGGTGGAAAGCGCCGTGGTCAATCAGCTCGGCTTCCCGTGCTTCGTCAAGCCGGCCAATCTGGGCAGCAGCGTCGGCGTCACCAAGGTAAAGGGCGCGCATCAATTGCCCGCCGGCATGGCCGAGGCGTTGAAGTGGGATCGCAAGGTGTTGATCGAGCAGGCCGTGCCCCAGGCGCGCGAGCTGGAGGTGAGCGTGCTGGGCAACGACGAGTTACAGGCGTCGGTGGTGGGCGAAATCACCCCCAGCCGAGAGTTCTACGACTATGCCGCCAAGTATCTGGACAAGGGTGAGTCGGCCTCCGGTTTGCACATCCCGGCGCCGATCCCCGATGCACTCGCGCAGTTGATCCGCGAGATGGCCGTGGAGGCGGCGACGCTGGCCGACGTGCGCGGCATGGCGCGGGTGGACTTCTTGATGAACGGCGAGACCGGCGAGGTGTTCATCAATGAAATCAACACCATCCCGGGCTTCACCGACATCAGCATGTATCCGAAGCTCTGGGCGGCCACCGGCATCGCCTACGGTGAGCTGCTCGACCGGCTGATTGAGTTGGCGATGGAGCGATGAGCGAGACGATGCGCTACCGACCCCGCCGAGGCCGCCTGACGCCGAAGACACGCTTCGACGTGGCGCTAGCGCAACGCGCCGGGCGCCACCCGGCGCACTGGGTGCGCGCGCGCTGGTCAGCGTTGGCTACCGTGATCTGCCTGGCCGCAGCAGTGCTCGGCGCGCAGTGGTATGGCGGAGAACACTGGCGCATTGGGGAGGTCACGGTGCAAAACAATGGCGGTGTGCCGGTCGAGGCGATCATCGGCGCGAGCGGGCTGCAGGGCGAGCACTTTCACTTTGCCGACCTGGACGCAGCCGCCAAAGCAGTGGACGACCTACCCGGCGTGGAGGCAGCCCTAATCAAGTGTCGCTGGGAGTGGCGCGCTGCGTGCACGATCACGATTCAGCCGGCCCGCCCCATGGCGCTGTGGCAAAGCCGGAGCGGCAACGTGTGGAATGACTTCGAGGGCCGGGTGCAGATCGGCCAGGAGAACATGCCGGCTCAGCTCTTCATCCGCGTCGAAGATGGCGCGCTGCCGACGCCGGGTAGCCGGCTGGATCCGCGCTTATTGCGCGCGCTGAACGAATTGATCGCCGTGCAGCCGAACGTCACGCGCTACTCATACTCATCGCAATTCGGCTTGATGTGGATGAACGACCGCAAATGGCGGGTGCGATTGGGCGATGCGCCCTACGATGGCGCAATGAGCGACAAGCTCCGCCTGGCACAGGCCTTGCAGAAGCAGCTGGTGGACATAGGTATCGAGGCGCGCATTTTGGATGTGCGTTTCCTAGAGGCGCCCTATTACGTAGTGGAGTGAGGCGGGGAGCGCGGAGCAGGCGCGGCTTGGCCGTCGCTCCTCGGCGTCGCAAGTCATGGCAGAAGCAAAGACGATCACCGTTTTAGACGTCGGCAGCACGAAGGTGGTTGCGCTGGTCGGCGAAGCTACCGACAACGAGGCGGGCTTCACCGTCATCGGCGTCGGCATCGCAGCTGCGCGCGGCATCCGGCGCGGCCAAATTATTAACCTGAATGACGCGACGGCGTCCGTCAGGGAAGCGCTGGCCGGCGCTCAGGCCTCATCGGGGGTGAAGGCCTCGCACGTGCTGATGTCTATCAGCGGCGGCCATATCGCCTCGCAGAACAGCCAGGGCGCAGTTGCCATCGGTCGCGGCGACCAGGGCGTGTCGTTCGACGACATCAGCCGCTGCCTCGAATCGGCGCAGGCCATCACCGTGCCGAACAACCGCGAGATTCTTCACGTGATCCCACGCCACTTTCGGGTGGACGATCAAGATGGTGTGCGCAACCCGATCGGCATGCTCGGCTTTCGGTTGGAAGCGCAGGCGCACATCATCACCTGCGCGACGACGGCGATGCAGAACCTGCTCAAGTGCGCACACCTGGCTGGCGTGGAGGTGAGCGAGTTCGTGCTTTCGCCGCTGGCCTCTGCCGAGGCGGTGCTCACGCCGACCGAGCGCGAGATGGGGGCCGTGCTGGTGGACATCGGCGGCGGCACGACCGGCATCGCCCTGTTCATTGATGGGTCGGCCTGGTACACCAAGGTGCTGGAGATCGGCGGAGCGCACTTCACCAGCGACCTAGCCCAAGTGCTGCGGCTGCCGATGGACGCCGCCGAGCACTTGAAGGTGAACTACGGGCACGCACATCCGCCGGATGTGCCGGGCGATCACGTGTGCGAAATCGCAGGCTTCGGCGACGAGCCGCGGGTGCGCGTCCTCAGGCGGGAGGCCGCCGAGATCCTGCGCGCCCGCGCCGATGAATTGTTCAGCTTAGTCGAACAGGAGATCAGGCGCAGCGGTTATGACGGCCTTTTGCCGGCCGGACTTGTCATTACGGGAGGTGGTTCATTATTGCCGGGCATTAGGGAATCGGCGCGCGAGACGGCAGGTCGTCCCGTGCGCCTGACACGTCCGATGAATCTGCATGGCTTGGTGGACGCGCTCCAGTCCCCAGCTTTCTCGACGGCGGTCGGGATGTTGCACTGGGGATTGCAGGGTGTCGTTGCAAAGCCGAGCAAGCGCCGACGCTTTGGCTCTGGCCTGGATCTGCCGGGATGGTTGAGGAATCTGCTGCCGAGCTAAGGCCGTGCGCCGTTGTCTTGACCGTCGTACGAAACCCAGCTTCGAGCACCATAACCTCGAAGTCGGGCTTATCCGAGAGTTCGTTCGCTTTAACAACCAAGGATTTTCAGAAAGCTGTGGATAACTCGCTTGACACTGTGGATAAGCAGAATAGAATCTTTGAAACACCAGTGGGCAAGTCGAAGAATCCGCAGCGCACGATGATGGAGGAAGCAGTTCAATGAATACACAATCAGAGGACTACTTGACGGGCATGCGCGCCGAGTCGCCTGCCCATATCAAAGTCGTCGGCGTTGGCGGAGGCGGTCAAAACGCGGTCAACCGAATGATCGCTGAAGGCCTCACCGGTGTTGAGTTCATCGCGGTGAACACCGACCAGCAGGCGTTGATGCTCAGCCATGCGCCGATTCGCGTGCGCATCGGCGACAAGGTAACGCGCGGCTTGGGCGCTGGTGGCAATGCCGAGGTGGGTCAGAAAGCAGCCGAGGAGTCGGCTGATGAGATCTACGACTTGCTCAAAGGTGCCGACATGGTGTTCATCACGTGTGGCCTGGGCGGCGGCACGGGCACCGGTGCGGCGCCTGTGATTGCCCGCATCTCCAAGGAACTGAACGCCCTCACGATCGCTGTGGTGACCAAGCCCTTCTCGTTCGAGGGAACGCCGCGCATGCACACGGCAGAGGCCGGTATCGAGCGCCTCAAAGAGCATGTGGACACTCTGATCGTCATCCCGAACGACCGCTTGTTGGACATCGTCGGCCAGAAAGCTACGCTCCAACAAGCCTTCCGAACGGCGGATGACGTGTTGCGCCAGGGCATCCAAGGCATCAGCGAAGTAATCACCGTGCCTGGCCTGATCAACCTCGACTTCGCCGATGTGCGCACCATTATGTCGGAGGGCGGCGCTGCTCTGATGGCAGTAGGCGTGGGTAGCGGCGAAGGACGCGCGCGCACGGCGGCCGAGCAAGCCATCGCCTCAAACTTGCTGGATGTAACCATTGATGGTGCGCGCGGCATCCTGTTTAACATTACCGGCGGGCAAGATCTCAGCCTGTTCGAGGTGAACGAAGCTGCTACGATCATCAAGTCGGCAGCGCATCCCGACTGCAACGTGATCTTCGGCGCGGTAGTGGACGAGAACATGAAAGATCAGGTGCGCATCACGGTGATTGCGACCGGCTTCGACCATCAGGGCAACGTCGCGCGGCGGACGATCCGCCCAAGCAGTGCGACGTTGCGGACGGCTACGGCGAAGCATGCCGCGCGCCCGTTCGCGTCTGGGGCGTCATCCGCCGAGCCTGAACCCGAGCCGGCGCGTTTCGATCCTGATAACCTGGAACTTCCTTCGTTCCTGCGCCGGCGATAGCGCTCCTGGCAATCAGAGAGAAGGTGCATCTCCGGCAGCAGGGTGATTCGCCAATGCGCGGTCACCCTGCCTTTGTCTAGGTGGCAAGTCGTAGACCTTAAACTTGGATTAGAATGCGTGTCTCTCCTCGCCATATCTGGCGCAGAGCAAATGTTCTAGCGCCAGATATGGCATAAGTGAGCCATGAAATGTCCAAGCTGTGGTTCGAGTGACACGCATGTGATTGACACGGTACGCGAGCCATCTGGAGGGATACGCCGCCGGCGCAGTTGTAAGGCATGCGGGCATCGTTTCAACACTATCGAGCGCATCGTTGAGACGACGCCACTGGTCATCAAACGCGACGGCCGGCGGGAACCGTTCAATCGGGAGAAGATTCTCGAAGGGGTGCGCATCGCCTGCGCTAAACGGGCGGTTGCGGCGGAAGACATTGAGCGGCTTGTCAATCAGATCGAGGCGCGAGTGCTCGCCATGAATGTGAGCGAGGTGACGGCGCGCACCATCGGCGACATGGTGCTGCAGGGGCTGCGCGAGCTGGATGAGGTGGCCTACATTCGTTATGCAATCGTCTACCTCAACCTGAAGGATCTCGAGAGCGTGAAAGGCGAGATCGAGCGGCTCCTAGGCGAGCGTTAGTCACTCATCAACCAGTCATCACTCAGGAAGTATACGCATGAAGATCACACGACGATTTACCCGGGCTGGCGAAAGCCCATACGCCGACATTCGCTTTGTCAAACGCAGCTCCGTCATCCGCAATCCCGACGGTTCGACGGTGTTCGAGATGCACGACATTGATGTGCCGGAGAACTTCTCCCAAGTGGCCACCGACATCCTTGCCCAGAAGTACTTCCGGAAGGCCGGCGTGCCCAGCGCAACCGTGCGCGTGCGCGAGCGCGGCGTGCCCGCATGGCTGCAGCGCAGCGTGCCGGCGGAGGGCGCGGAGCTGAACCACGGCGAACGCGACAGCAAACAAGTCTTTAATCGCCTGGCCGGCTGCTGGACTTACTGGGGATGGAAACATCAATACTTCGACAGCGAAGAGGACGCGCGTGCCTTCTACGATGAGTTATGTTATATGCTGGCCAAGCAAATGGCCGCGCCAAACAGCCCACAATGGTTCAACACAGGCTTGAACTGGGCCTACGGCATCACCGGCCCATCGCAAGGGCATTACTACGTGGACCCGCGCACCGGCAAGGCGAAGCGTTCCGAGGATGCCTATACCCATCCGCAGCCTCATGCTTGCTTTATCCAGTCCATCGAGGACGACCTGGTGAACGAGGGCGGCATCATGGATCTCTGGGTGCGCGAGGCGCGCATCTTCAAGTACGGCAGCGGCACCGGCAGCAACTTCTCCAAGCTGCGCGCCGAGAACGAGCCGCTAAGCGGCGGCGGCAAATCGTCCGGCTTGATGAGCTTTCTGAAGATCGGCGATCGCGCAGCCGGCGCCATCAAGAGCGGCGGCACCACTCGGCGCGCCGCCAAGATGGTCATCCTGGATGTGGACCATCCCGACATCGAGGCCTTCATTGATTGGAAGGTCATCGAGGAGCAAAAGGTGGCAGCGCTGGTGACCGGCAGCAAGCTTAACAACCGGCACCTGAACGCGATCATGCGGGCCTGCCATGAGTGGGAAGACGCCGCGACTCGCTTCGATCGCAAGAAGAACGCCAAACTCGCGCAGGCCATCGCCGAGGCGCGCAAGGTGCTCATCCCACAGAATTACATCGAGCGCGTCATCCAGTTCGCGCAGCAGGGCTACACCAGCATCCACTTCCCGGAGTACGACACCGACTGGAACAGCGAGGCCTATGCGACGGTGAGCGGACAGAACAGCAACAACAGCGTGCGCGTCACCAACGAGTTCATGCAGGCGGTGATCGAGGACAAGGAGTGGGGGCTAATTTGGCGCACGGAGATCGAGAAGGCGAAAAAGGAGGGACGCGCGCCGAAGCCCAAGCGCATGGTGAAGGCACGCGACCTATGGCGCAAGATCGCCGAGGCGGCTTGGCACTGTGCCGACCCGGGCATCCAGTATCACACCACGATCAACGAGTGGCATACCTGCCCGGCCGATGGCGAGATCCGCGCCAGCAACCCATGCAGCGAATACATGTTCCTCGACGACACCGCGTGCAACTTGGCCTCCCTAAACCTGATGGCTTTCTACGACCAGGACAGTGGCGTCTTCGACGTTGAGGCCTATCGCCATGCCGTGCGCCTATGGACAATCGTGCTGGAGATCAGCGTGCTAATGGCGCAGTTCCCAAGCCAACGTGTGGCCGAACTGAGCTATGAGTTCCGCACGCTAGGCCTGGGTTATGCCAACCTCGGCGCGCTGCTGATGGTCATGGGCGTGCCGTATGACAGCGAGCGCGGCCGCGCCATTTGTGGCGCGCTGACGGCCATCATGCACTGCCATGCCTACGCGACGAGCGCCGAGATGGCGAAGGAGCTGGGGCCGTTCCCCGGCTATGCGCGCAACAAGCCATACATGCTGCGGGTGATCCGCAACCATCGCCGCGCGGCTTATAACGCGCCAGCCTCGGAATACGAGGGGCTCAGCATCACGCCGATGGGCATTGACCCGGCGCATTGCCCGGACTATCTGCTGAAGGCGGCGCGTGAGGACGCCGACCGCATGCTGGCGCTGGGCGAACAATACGGCTATCGCAACGCGCAGGTCACGGTCATCGCGCCGACGGGCTGCTTGGTGGCAGGCTCTCTGGTGGCGACCGACCGCGGCCTCGTTCCGCTCGGCACACTGGGCGATGTCAACGGCCCGCGGTGGCAGGATGTGGACTTCTTCGTTCAGACGGATGCCGGGCCGCGGCGCGCGACGAAGTTCTACGTCAACGGCGTCGCGCCGACGCGCAAGATCAAAACGGCCTGCGGCTACGAGATTCAGGGGACGCACCAGCATCGCATCCGCGTTGTAGACGCCCAAACGGGAGAATGGGCGTGGAAGCGCTTTGCGGACATCCGAAAGGGCGATGTGGTGCCGTTAGCGATGAACACGCTCATCGGGCAGCCGCAGCTGGTGAGTTTGCCCCCGCTGGGCGAGTTGCGCTGGGATGACGAGCGCCCCGTGCGTGCGCCCGGTCGAATGACGCCGGAACTTGCCGAGCTAGTCGGCTACTTCATGAGCGCCGGCTCGTTGTGCGCCGATGGCCTGCGCGTCTGCGTATCCAAGGAAGATGCCGATGTGGTGCAGCACCTCATCGGGCTCATCGAGCGGCTGTTCGGCCTGACGTGCCAGGTTGAACTTAAGCCGGGGTGTGTCGAGGTCACGCTGCGATCGGCGGCCTTGGCCCAGTGGTGGGAAGCGTGTGGCTTCGGCAAGCTGCCACCTCGTGGACATGCCGACGGCGCGCATGTGCCCCGCGTTCCCAGTGCCGTGCTCTACACGAACAACAGGGCTTGCTATGCAGCCTTCCTGCGTGGGCTGTTCGAGGCCGATGGCACGGTTGCCGGAGGCGTGCTGTGCTGGTCAACCGTTCACGCCGAGTTCTCGCAGCAGGTGAAGTCTCTCCTGTTGGCGCTGGGTCTGCCGACGACGACCCAGCGCGAGGCCACCCGTTGGGGCCAGTCGTATGTGCTTCGGCTGCGCAACCCTTCGTATAACGATGCCTTCAAGCAGAAGATCGGCTTCATCGGGATGCGCAAGCGGTCGGCCATACAGCTGACCGACGAGGGTCAATCGGTGCGCTACGACTTACTGGCTTTGCCGGAGGCGGCCCTTGCGCAGGCGCCGGCCGGCGCGCGAGGGCGCAACCGAGTCAAACTCGCTTGGCTGCGCTATGCCGCGGCGCCATGCGTCGGCCCGCAGCATGCCCACGCGGCCATTCCAGATCCGGCGCTGGAACCTGCGCTAGATTTCTACTACGACGTGGTCGAGGAGAACGCTGATGGCGGCGAACAACTCACCTACGACCTCTCCGTGCCGGACAACGTGACCTACATCGCGAACGGCTTCGTCAGCCACAACACCATTGGCTTGGTCATGGACTGCGACACTACCGGCATCGAGCCGGATTTCGCGCTGGTGAAGTTCAAGAAGCTGGCCGGCGGGGGCTACTTCAAGATCGTCAACCAGAGCGTGCCGCCCGCGCTGCGCCGGCTTGGCTACAGCGAGGCACAGATCGAGGACATCGTGAAGTATGCGGTCGGGCATGGCACGCTGCGTGGATGCCCGTTCATCAACCCCGACTCCCTCAAGGCGCGCGGCTTTACCGACGAGGCGCTGGCCAAGGTCGAGGCGGCACTGGCTACGGCCTTTGAGATTCAGTTTGCCTTCAACAAGTGGACGCTAGGCGAAGACTTCTGTAAGAACGTGCTCGGCTTCAGCGACGCGCAACTGAACGACTACAAGTTCAACATGTTGCAGGCGCTGGGTTTCAGCAAGGCCGAGATCAGCGCGGCCAACGACTACGTATGCGGCACGATGACCCTAGAGGGCGCGCCCCATCTGAAGGCCGAGCACTTGCCGGTGTTTGACTGCGCTAACAAGTGCGGTAAATACGGCAAGCGCTTTATCCGACCCGAAGGTCACATCCTGATGATGGCCGCGGCTCAGCCGTTCCTCAGCGGCGCGATCAGCAAGACGATCAACCTGCCCAACGAGTCCACGGTTGAGGACGTGGCCAACGCCTACATGTTGTCGTGGAAGGTCGGCACGAAAGCCAACGCGCTGTATCGGGACGGATCGAAGCTGAGCCAGCCGCTGAACACCTCGAGCGACGAGGCAGAAGAAGCCGCGGCCGAGCTGGTGAGCGAGGCCGGCCAGGGGTTGCCGGTGACCCCACAGCAACAGCAGGTGATCGAGAAGGTGGTGGTGCGCTACCTCGCCAAGCAGCGTCGCCTGCCGAACCGGCGGGCCGGTTATACGCAGAAGGCCAAGATCGGTGGCCAGAGCATCTTCCTGCGCACCGGCGAGTACGAAGATGGCACACTCGGCGAGATCTTCATTGACATGCACAAGGAAGGCGCCGGCTTCCGCAGCTTGCTCAACTGCTTCGCCATCGCCGTGTCGCTCGGCCTGCAGTACGGCGTGCCGCTCGACGAATTCGTGGATCAATTCATCTTCACCAAATTCGAGCCGTCCGGTGTCGTCACCGGCAACGACCATATCAAGATGGCGACCAGCGTGATTGACTACATCTTCCGCGAGCTGGCGATCACATACCTAGGTCGCGAGGACTTGGCGCACGTCGGCGCAACGTCTGAGGTGCCAGAGCCGGAGTATCTCGAGGAAGAGGTAGTGAGTGAGCGCCGGGTGTCGCCTGCGCAGTTGCGTCTGCCCGGCCGCGCCTTCCACGACGAGACGGCGCAGCAGAACGGCCACGTACACGTTCAGGGGAGCGAGGGCCAAGCGCCGCGCAACGGGCGTGCCGTGGCGCAGTCCGTGAGACGCGCTTCTGCGACGCCGACGGCCAAGGCCGACGACGCCGGCCGCAGGGAGAAGGCGCACCAAGCACGGTTGAAAGGCTACGAAGGCGATCCATGTCCGGAATGCGGCGCATGGACGCTGGTGCGCAGCGGAACCTGCCTGAAGTGTGACACCTGCGGCAGCACCACCGGCTGCTCGTAGGGCGCTCGGTCTTTTGAAGCACAGGACAGCCGACGGCCGGCCGAGCCGTCGGCTGTTCTTTTCTCGTCGCGCCTGACCGAACTTGTCAAACCTAGCTTGGCAACTTGCCAACCGGCCGCAACCGGCGCGGGTTGGATGTTCAGGTGATATATTCCTTCGCGATGTCGGAGGCGTTCTCGACTCAGGACTACCTGGACTTTCGGCGGGCGCGCTCGAAATGCTTTTTGCGCAAGGCGTGGGCGCTGTTGTCCGGCCACAAAACCGATCTGATGGCATGGGACGAGGTGCGCGACAAGCTCAAGCTGCGCGGCTTCATCCGCCGCGGCATCCAGGCTGTGCCGGTGGATAAGATCAAAGGCAGCGTCGGCCGCTATCGGGACTTCGATAATGCCTTCTTGCCCGCCAACGAAGGTAGTAGCAGCCGCTGGCGCAAGATCAACCGCGCTTTCTACAACGACATCAGCCTGCCTCCGGTCTCGCTCTACAAAGTCGGAGACGTGTATTTCGTCCTGGACGGCAATCATCGCGTGTCGGTTGCCCGCGAGCACGGCGTGAAATACATAGACGCCGACGTGCAAGAGGCCGTCACGCGCGTGCCGGTCACGGCAGAGGACATAGACGCAGACACACTCGAGCTGTTGGGCGAGTATGCCGAGTTCCTCGAACGCACGCGGCTGGATGTGCTGCGGCCCGAGCAGAACATCCGTTTCTCCATCGGCGGCGGCTACGCGCGCCTGCTCGAACACATCGCCGTGCATCGCTATTTCATGGGGCTGAATCTCCAGCGCGAGGTCAGCGAGGATGAAGCGGTGACGGACTGGTATGACCACGTTTACAAGCCGATTGTGGAGGCGATTCGCAAAGAAGGCATCCTTCGGGACTTCCCCGGCCGGACCGAAGCTGACCTATATCTGTGGATCATGGATCACAAGCACTACCTGGAGGAACATTGCGGCCACGACGTTCCGGCGGAGGAGGCCGTCGCCGACTATGCCGAACATTTTGGGGAGAAGCCTCCTCTGCGCCGCGTGCAGGCAGCCTTCGATCACATCGTCGGGGCGATCAGCGCCGTTCTGCCGCACTGGTCGCACAACGGCAGCATTGATCCGGTCGAGGCGGAAATCGTCAGGCACTGAAGCTCGCAGACGCAGCAATTAGCGGGCTTTATCCTTGCAGGTGACAGCGGTCGTTCAGGCTACGCAGCCGCCAGCGTCCACTTTCGTAGGCGACCTCCGTTACCGAAGCGTTACCGAAGGCGAAAGGATGGCGGCGCGCAACCGGCAGCCCTAGCATCGTCCCGATCATGGCGCCGAGCGTGCCACCGTGGGATACGAGGATCACTGAATCGTGGGCGTGGTGGGCAACCAGGTCATGTAAGAATGAGACGACGCGCTCGCGCATGTGCTGGGCGCTCTCGCCGTTGGGGATGCTCCCTTCTGGATCGTCTAACACGCTCCCTGATGGCATCGTCAGGCGAATCTCTTCGAGAGTCAACCCGGTCCAGTCGCCCATGTGATACTCGCGCAGCCGCTCGTCGAAGATCACGTCGAGGCCGCGCACGCGCGCAATGCTGCGCGCCGTGTCGGCGGCGCGCAGCAGCGGGCTGGAGTAAATCGCCTGGATGGATTGCTCGGCGAAGCGCTGGGCTACCCGTTGCGCTTGCATGTGGCCGACGGCGTCCAGTGGTACGTCGAGCCAACCCTGGACGCGGCCCTCGACGTTGAACGCAGTTTGTCCGTGCCGGACGAGGTAGACGGTGAGCATGGTCGCTCTGGGACTGGGACTACTGTAAAGGCGTTGGGGAGTGATACGAGTGCCCAACCAAGGCATGATCGCCTGACTCCAACACCGCGTCCAGCAGCGCCTGGGCTGCGTCCTGGGGATGAAGCTCACGGGCGACGCAGGCGGCGATCACGGCGCGGTAGCGCATCGGCTCGATCTGTTGCAATGCGCGCTGCAACAGCAGGTCGCGCAGCCGGCGGATCACGTCATGCTCTAGCTGCTGCGCTCGGCGTTGCGCGCCGGCACCTTGGGCAAGGTACTGCCGGTGACGGGTGATGGCGTCGAGCACGGCCTCGATACCGACGCCTTCGGTGGCAATGGTCTTCAAGATGGGGATCTGCCATCGCGCCGGTTCGGCGGTCGAATCCGAAGGGCGAACCGCGGCGCCCGCACCGTGATAACCTGCCGAGGCCGTGGATGGTGCGGCTAGGTCGAGGGCAGCTTGCAACGCGCCCACGGTGCGCGCCGTGCTTGCGTGGTCGGCTTTGTTGACGACGAGGATGTCGGCGATTTCCAGGATGCCGGCCTTGATCGCTTGGATGTCGTCGCCCAGTCCGGGCGCCTCAACGACGATGATCGTCTCGGCCACGCGCGCCACTTCGACTTCGGCTTGGCCGACCCCCACTGTCTCGACGAATATCAGGTCGTAGCCTGCGACGTCCAAAGCAACGACGACGTCGGCCGTTGCGCGGGCGATGCCCCCCGACGCGCCGCGATTGGCCATGCTGCGGATGAACACACCCTCGTCCTCGAACAGTTCGCGCATGCGAATGCGATCGCCCAAGATTGCGCCGCCGGTGAATGGGCTGCTGGGATCTACCGAGACGACGGCGACGCGCTGACCGCGCTGGCGTGCCAATCGAGTCAGCGCAGCGACCAGCGTGCTCTTACCGCTGCCGGGCGCGCCGGTGATGCCGACGATATGCGCATGGCCGGAGTAGTCGTACCACGCGCGCAGCGTGCGCAGCGCGTCCGGGTCGCCGTTCTCGATGCTGCTGATCAAGCGTGCTAGGTCGCGCCCGGAGAGCGAAGGCTTTGAGGCTGAAGCGGTCATCTCTTCGTGTCGCGCGGTTATCATACCCGCCTCTTCGGCCGGGTTGTTCATAGCAGCACGGGCCTGAACAGGGCTTACGCATGAATCAAGGTTGTATGCGGGTCGAGCCAGGCGCATGACCGGAAGTCGTCATGACCGCATATGGTGCGCAAGCAGCAGGCGTAGGGATGACCGTCACCAGCAGCGAACCGCTGCCAGGCAGCTACATCACGAGCACCGGCGCGCATGACAGGCGAGGCGGGTAGGCAAAGGCAGCGCCTTTGCCCACCCGCCTACCTGCATCGGTGCAACAACATGCCCATGATCGCGACAAATCTATCTGGCTGGCAGCTTGATCACAAGCAGCGCACTGATGCGTAAGCCATGCGAGCCCGGATCTGAAGCACGCCCGCACTATGGTTTTGTGGTAGATTCACCCCTGCCCGAAGTAGCGAGCATGCCCGACCCAAATCCACGGATGTAGACCTTAATCAGGATTCCGTTTTGTCGAACTACGATTAGGACGGGACAAAATGAATCGCCGCGAATTTCTCAAGGGTTGCGCCAGCTTTGCCGCCGTAGCAGCCGTGCGCGGTTTCGGCCTGACCAGCCTGGTCTTCGACTCACAATTACCTCGGCCAGCGCGAGCCTTGTCGCCCCAGTCACCCAACCAGCCTCCGCCAAACAATCGGGATCTGCTGGTGTTGGTGTTCGTGCGCGGCGGCATAGACGGGCTGAACTTGGTGGTGCCGTTTAACACGAGCGACAAGGACCGCCGCCAATACTATAACGTTTTGCGCCCGACGCTGAATATCCCCCCGCCTAACTCCAGCCATACGCGCAAGGCGATTGATCTAGACGGGCGTTTCGGTCTGCATCCCGACGCTGCACGCGGCGCGCCGGGCGTTAATGTGCCGAACGGCCACGCCAGCGACACCGGCGGCCTGTATGAGCTGTATCGGCGCGGCGATCTGGCCATTGTGGACGCCACCGGCTCGTTCGACGTGACCGGCTCGCACTTCGACACCGAGCTATACGTGGACATGGGCGGCAAGAGCAACCTCGGCAGTGGGGGTTGGTTGTCGCGCTACTTGGATGCGATCGGTGAACCGAATGATGCGCTGGCCGTCGCGCCGCAGTGGAATCCGGCGCCATCGCTGTTTTCGCCTTTCGGGCGCAGCTCGCTGGTCGTGCCGGACAGCGATGAGTTTGGTCCGCAGTGGCGCACACAAGCCTGGATGAATGATGCGACCCGCGCCGCATTGGTGCAAGCCCAGCGCAACTTGCTCCAGCCGATGTACCAGCGCGGCAACACCTTCATCGAAGCGGTGGGCCAATCCGCGTTCCAGGCATATGACGAGCTGGCGAACGTGTTCGCCACCAGTTACGCACCTTCGGCCAACTATGTCACCAGTGGCTCGCATGTGCCGGACTACGGCCACTTCGCCCGCTCGCTCCAAATTGTGGCTCAGATCGCCAAGGCCTCGCTGAGCAACCCCCTGCGCGTGGCCGCCATTGACGTGGGAGGGGGCTACGATACGCACGACAACCAGGGCACGCTCGATTGGAATGGCAACAACCGTTACCCGCGTTTGATCACCAACCTATCGAATAATTTGAAAGCTTTCTGCGACGATATGAACGCCGATCCGCAGTGGCGCGGGCGTTATGTGATCATCGTGCTTAGCGAATTCGGGCGCGTGCTATACCAGAACGACAGCGCCGGCACCGATCACGGCAGCGGTAACGTGATGCTGGTGATCGGCAGCGGCGGCGGATACGGGACGCCCAACATCAACGCGGGGATTTATGGGGACTGGCCGGGGCTGTCCCATCTCGGCTTTAACGACGGGCTTCAGATCACGACCGACTACCGCCGCGTGATCGCCGATGTGTTGACCGCTCGCATGGGTGTTTCGACTGCGCAGATCAACAACGTCGTCTTTCCCGGATTCAACTTTTCGACGGGTCTGGGCATCGCCGTGCCGAAATGAGCTATGACTCACCTACATCGCCTCTTCGTAGCCGCGCTGTTGGCCGGACTGAGCGTCACCTATTATGCGCCGCGTGAGTCTCAAGCCGGCCCACAGGCGCCGCTTGCCTTTGAGTGGACGGCGCTGACGCCGATCGGGCTGGATAACCGCGCCACATTGCAGAGCGAACCGGCGCTTGGGTTGAGCGGCGACGTCGCCGTCGTTGCTTGGACCGACTCGCGCAACGCCTTGCCCGACGTATACGCGATTCGGGTGTCGAGCAGCGCGCTGCAGCAAGAGTGGCGGGTGACCAATCGCACCCCGCACTTCTCCGCCCAGTCGGCCAAGAACCCCGCTGTAGCCGTGGAACACGACCGCGCCTTCGTCGCCTGGAGCGATGTGCAGCATATCTTCGTCGCACGCTTTAGCCTGACGACTACGGCCGCGACCAGCCGGACGCAGGTGACCAACTTCAGTCAGTGGGGCATCGTCGCGTATCGCCCGCGCATCGCCAGCAATGGCGCCGGCCAGCTCAATCTGGTCTGGGCCGACTTTCGCGCGGAGAGCAGCGGCCGACGCCCCGGCGATATCTACGCCGCGCGCTGCGACGGCAATGCCACGCCGATTATTTGCATCGCTAGCGTCAGGGTCAACGATGACGCCGGTGACGCGAACGCGCAGACGCATCCCGACATCAGCCGCAACGGCGACCAGGTCGTCGTCGTGTGGGAAGACGGGCGCGAGGCCGGCCTGAACTACCCACGCATCTACGCCAGCATCTCGAACGACGGCGGCCAGACTTGGGGTGTGAATATGCGCGTGAACAGGCGGCTCGACGGCAGCCCACCTGGGCCGCGCGATGCGGCGACGCGTCCGGCAGTCGCTCACGCGCCGGACGGCTCGATCTACGTGGCCTGGGAGCACCGCTCTGGCTCGCCTACTGCTCCCGCCGACATCTACGTGGCACGCTGGGACGGAACGAACTGGAGCACCCCTTGGCGTGTGGACAACGCTCCGCCTCGCATCCGCAGCGTCAACCCGTCCATAGCTGCAAATGCGACCGGCGTCTTCGTCGCCTGGCAGGACTATCGAAACGGCAGCGCGAACGCCGACATCTACAGTGCGCGCTGGAACGGCAGCGCTTGGATCGAAGCGCCGGCCGTCACGCAGCCCGGCGCACAGACCCTACCGGCGCTGCGCGCCGCCGGCAGCGAAGTGCGCCTGGCTTGGCAGGACGAGCGCGCCGGCCAGGCCGACGTGTATTCGGCGCGCTGGGACGGCAGCACCTGGATCAGCTCGGCGCCCCTCCACGGCAATCCGGTGCGGCTGCCTTATCAGATGCATCCCGCGCTGGCCAGCTCGAACGCGCAGAGCTGGATACTGTTCACCGATCAACGCGAGGGCATGGCCGAGCTGTACGCTGCGCGCATGGTTTCCTTTAGTCAATGGACGACGCCCACTGCCATGCCCACGCAGGCCTCCGTGGGAGGCTCGCTAAACCTAGGGAGCGGTGGCTTGGCCTTCACGCAGGATGGCCGGCTGCATGCGGTGTGGAGCGACTATCACTGGACGCGCGGCATGCGCGCCGTGCATTCTGTGCTTAGCGGCACGACCTGGTCACCGCCGATCTTCCTCAGCCGAGTAGTCACCGGTAGCGAGATGCTCGCCACCGTCGCCGCCTTCGGCAACACCGTGGCTGCTGCCTGGACGCGCCACAATGCCGGGCTGTCCAATCTATATGCGACGTGGAACATCGGTAGCGGCTGGATCACCGAGACGGCCGTCCTGACTACACCGCTGAATGAGTGGCAGATCCAGTTTGCCCTTGCTGTGGACGCGACTAACCTCTACGTTGCCTGGCAACAGCGGCGCAGCGGCCAGGGAGATGCCCTGATGCTGGCGCGGCACAGCTTAAGCGGCACAGGGGGATGGACGTATCACCGCATTGACCAAGATCAAAATGTCTCGTGGTGTCCGAACTATGCCCCCGTGCTGAGGGTGGGTCCGTCCGGCGTGTTGCACGCGGCCTGGGCGGGATGTTTGCGGCGCAACTCGGCGAACCATTGGCCGCTGGATGGCTTCGCCCTGTATGCGTATTCCACCGATCAGGGTGCGACATGGAGCGCGCCGCTCAGGCTGGCACGCACCAGCGTCAACAATGCCGATGCGCGCACCCGGCCGGCGCTAGCCGTCGGTTCAAGCGGGCGCGTGCTGGCCGTCTTCCCCTCGCTCCAGGTCGGCAACGGAGGATTCGTCGCGGCCATGGTGCAAGACGGCTCGCTGGCGTTCACTCATACCATCGCTGCCAATACCGGCTGGGTGGGCGCGGCGAATTACGAAGGTCAGTGGTATCAAGGCGACAGCGCCGGAAGCGTCACTTTCGACCCAGCCACTCAGCGATTCGTGGTGGCAATCATTGATCGCAGCAGCGGGCGCGCCCCGCGCCTCCTCGCCACAACCTACGGCGACACGGCGTTCGCGCCGCGGCTGTTCGTTCCGATGGTAAGGCGGTAGTAGCGATGAGTCTGTTGATCCCTTTCTCCGGCAACCCTCCTGGTGGCGCACCGTCTCTAGCGCGGCTGGCTTGGAATCGCATGGCCTTCGGACCGCGCCCGGAAGACATCGCCACCTTCGGCAGCTTCGACCTGATCGCATTTGTGGATCAGCAGTTGGACTACGAGTCCATCAACGATGCGGCGTGCGATGCTTATTTGGCGACGATGCCCAACACTGCGCCCGACAACAGTACCGTGCCTCCGCTCGATGCCTCGTTGGATGCTCTGAAGAGCTACGTGAATAACTTCGATCGTGAGGTAGCGCTTAAGCGCTACTTGTGGATGGCGACCTACGCGCGTGCGCTGCTCAGCAAACGCCAACTCTTTGAGGTGATGGTGGACTTCTGGACGAACCACTTCCACACCGACTTCCCCACCGACTACACCAAATACTGGGAGGACTACTACGTGATCCGTCAGCATGCGCTGGGGAACTTCCGCGATCTGCTGGAGGCGAGCGCCAAAAGCCCATCCATGCTGCAGTTTCTGAGCAACCGTTACAACGACGGCAGCAACCCCAATGAGAACTACGCCCGCGAGCTGCTGGAATTACATACGGTCGGCAGCTACAGCTACGTGCCCGGGCCAGGGTATCGCGTGCAACCCAACTACACCGAGGAGGACGTGCATAAGGCAGCGCGCATCCTGAGCGGCTGGACGAATATCAACTCGCCTAACCACGAGTTCTACTTCAATGCCAGCCGCAACTGGCCGCGCCACGACTGGACGGAGAAGCAGTTGTGGCTCGGCAACGACGACGGGTACTACTTCCCATACGGGGGCATCGAACAAGGCCAGCAGCTGCTGGACATCCTGGCCGAGCATCCGAGCACGGCCTACTTCATCGCGTTCAAGCTGTGCCGGCGCTTCATCAGTGACCATCCCGACAGTTTCTGTCCCGATGCCATCGAGGACGGCGCGCAGGCCTTCCTCAAATCGCATGGCGACATTCGCCAGACCGTGCGCGCCATCCTGCTGCACCCCAAATTTGCCCAGAGCTGGGGACAAAAGATCAAACGGCCGTTCGAGTTCATCGCCTCGACGATGCGCGCCATGGGGCTGACCGAGATGATCAACCTGTTGCCCAATCAATGGCACACGAATGGGCCGCGCGACTTTGAAAGGAATATCAGCCTGCTCGGCCAGGTGCTGTTCCAGCTGACCGCGCCGACCGGTTATCCCGACATCGGCGTGGCCTGGTGGAACAGCAACCAGGTCTTTGGGCGTTGGACGTTGGCCAATATGCTGGTGGCGCGCTTCTTCGGCGAGCAGACCAGCACAACCAGCGCGCCGAGCAACGCGCTTCTGCAAGGCGTGCTCGGACTGCCCAAGACGGCCACCGAGGTGGTGGACTTGTTGATCGAGCGCTTCATCGGGCGCACGATCCACGCCGACGATCGCGCCGCGCTCATCAGCTACTTGGGCAACGGCAACTCGAACGCCAGCATTCAGAGCGATTCGCCGCGCTTGCGCCCGCTGATCGGCGCTGTGGCGGCCTCACCGTACGCCCAGTGGCGATGAAGCCGTGCCGCTGCCTTCCGATGCGCTGACCGCAAGCCGATGCAGCGCGGTCAACGCCAAGCTAGACACTTTCATCTGCCCTGGGTTTTATAATCGCATTAGCGGTCGCATGGCCGCATAACTCGATCGTGCATACAGAGGAGACAATCTATGGCCTTTGAACTTCCCCCGCTCCCGTACCCATATGAATCGCTTGAACCGTACATTGACACCCTGACGATGCAGATTCACCACGATAAGCACCACGCGGCCTACGTGAACAACCTCAACAATGCGATTAAGGACTATCCCGACCTGCAAAACAAGACGGTGGAGGAATTGATCCAGAACCTGAGTGCGCTGCCCGAGAGCATCCGCATGGCGGTGCGCAACAACGGTGGCGGTCACGTGAACCACACCATGTTCTGGGAGCAACTCAAGGTGGGCGTGCCTGAGCCAACGAGCGGACCGTTGGCCGATGCGATCAACGCTTCGTTTGGCTCGATGGCTGCCTTCAAGGAGGCCTTCGAGAAGGCCGGTATCGCCCGTTTCGGGTCGGGCTGGGCCTGGTTGGTCGTCAACAAAGACGGCAAGTTGGAGGTCATGTCCACGCCAAACCAGGATAACCCGATGATGGCCGAGTATGGTGGCCTGAAGCCCATCCTCGGCGTGGACGTGTGGGAGCATGCCTACTATCTGAAGTACCAGAACCGTCGGCCGGATTACCTGAAGGCGTTCTGGAATGTGGTGAACTGGGAAGACGTAGCGAAGCGCTTCGGGGCGTGATCCCGCCGGAGCGAACTAGCCTAGACAACGCTCGCGACTTCGTGTATAACCTGCGTCGTTGGGAAGTTAACTCCGGTTAACTGCAACGTTAAATCGAATGAAATTCCAGATTACCGAGAAGGAGTAGTTCCAAATGACGCACATCATCACCAGTCTGTGCCTGCGCGACGGCGCATGTGTGGACGTTTGCCCGGTAGAGTGCATCGTCGGCGGCAAGCCCGAGGATGAATGGCCGTGGTTCTTCATTGACCCAGCGACCTGCATTGATTGCGGCGCATGCGTGCCCGAGTGCCCATATGAGGCGATCTTCCCGGAAGATGAAGTGCCGGAGGCGTATGAGCTGAAGCCCGGTCAGGAAGTCCAACCGTTCCGCGGCGAGCGCTACACGGCTGCCGGCGGCGAAGTGATCAACCTGCGCGAGGACATTCAATATAACTACGCGTTCTACCAGCAAGGCCCAGGTTACGCCGCGCGCAACATGTGAGGCGCATGGCGCACTGTGCGCAGATTCGCGTATCAGCCGATCAGCCAAACGATGCCCTCGTTTGGCTGATTCGTTTTGTGGGATGATTGGAGCTATGAGGAGCGTACTGCAAGGTGAACTCCAAAGCGTTCGCGATAGCATCGCCATGCTCAGCGCGCAGGCAGTAGATGCTACGGCCCGGGCAGTGGACGCGCTGATTCATCGCAACTTTGACCAGGCGCGCGAGGTTAAGCGAGACGACAAAGCGACAGACGCGCTGCGCTACGACATCGAGCGCGCCTGCCTAACGGCGATCGCGACACAACAGCCAGTCGCGCACGATTTGCGAGAACTGATCGCCGCGAGCATCATCGCCGTCGAACTCGAGCGCTGCGGCGATTACGCCAAGGGCGTGGCCAAGGCAGCGCGCCGGATCGCCCGCCACGACAACGGCATCCCTACATTCAACTTGGCCGATATGGATCGGCTCGCGCGCGACATGCTCCAGCGCAGCACGCGCGCCTTCTTGGATGGCGACGTGCAGGCAGCGCGCCAAGTGCTAGAGGACGACGACCGCCTCGACCAGCTCTACAACGCGCTCCTGTCGCAGACCATGGCCGCGATGACGGATAACCCGCGATATATCGAGTGCGGCATATGGCTGCTGCACGCCGGCCATAGCCTCGAGCGGATCGGCGATCGGGCGACGAATATCGCCGAACGCGTGATCTTCGTGGCGACCGGTGAGTTGGTCGGTGACCTGAACACACACGATGTAAGCCAGACGCGCGCGCTGCAGTAAGGCGCGCGTGCATCACCACAACCGTCCACCGAGTGGGCGAACCGGCATATGCGGTTCGCCTTCGTATAATCCGCGCACCCACTGTGCGAGGCAGGGCCTATGGTCATCCACTTGAAAATTAACGGCCATTTCAAAGACATCGCCGTGCAACCCCACGAGACGCTGCTGACCGTGTTGCGACGCGAGGGTTACTTCAGCGTCAAACACGGCTGCGAGACCGGCGAGTGTGGCGCATGCGGTGTAATCATGCGCATGCGTGAAGGCGAGCAGCCGGCTATCGTCAACACCTGCGTCATGTTGGCGGCGCAGGCTCAAGACACGGAGATCATCACCGTCGAAGCGTTAGGCGACCGGCGCGGGTTGAGCGTCATTCAGCAGTGCTTCACCGAGAACGGCGCGATCCAATGTGGTTATTGCACACCGGCTCAGATCTTGGCGGCCAAAGCGCTGCTCGATCGCAACTCAACCCCCAGCGAGGCCGAGGTGCGCGACGCGATTGGCGGTGTACTTTGCCGCTGTACTGGTTATCTCAAGCCGGTGCAGGCAGTGTTGAACGCTGCGGCTATCCTGCGCGGCGAGTCAACCGACGAATTGCCACCGCCGTTCCGGCGCGTCATCGCACCGGGGGGCACGGGCATAAGCGGCGCGGGCGCATTTCGCCAGGACATCGGCGATGTGCACTGGGGCGGCGAGGAGCCAAACGGCCTACGGGGAGGAGGAGCACAAACGCGAACGCAGACCCAAACCCAGACCGAGACTCTCACCGCAACATTGGCACCGTTCATGGTCGCCCCTGAGCCTCAGACGTCCGTCGTCGGCAAGGCCGAGAAGAAAGTGGATGCCGCTAAGCTGGTGCAGGGCAAGCCGGCCTTTGTGGATGACGCTCCCCTGCCGGGCATGCTCTACGCAGCGATGCTCACCAGCCCGCATGCCCATGCGCGCATCAAGCACATTGACACGAGTAAGGCCAAGGCGCTGCCCGGCGTACACGCCGTGCTCACCTACAAGGACGTGCCGCGTGTGGTCTATGCCTCCGGTGGTCAGTCGTACCCGAATCCATTCCCCTACGACCAGGTCAGCTTGGATAGCAAGGTGCGCCACGTTGGCGATCGCGTGGCCGTCGTCGCTGCCGAGACGCCGGAGATCGCCCAACGCGCCCTGGAACTGATCGAGGTGGAATATGAAGTGTTGCCGGCCGTCTTCGATCCCGACGAGGCGATGCGCGAAGGCGCGCCGGTCATACACGACGAGCCCGATGCCGTCGGCATCAAGGACGCTAAGCGCAATTTGGTCGCCGAAATCATCGCCGAGCATGGCAACGTGGAACAGGGCTTTGCCGAGTCCGACTTCGTGATCGAACGTGAGTATCGCGTGCCGCAGGTGCAACAAGCCAGCATCGAGCCCCACGTTTGCATGACATGGTGGGACGAGGATGACCGGCTGATCATCCGCACCAGCACGCAGGTGCCCTTTCACGTGCGCCGTATGATCGCGCCCTTGATCGGCCTGCCGGTGAAGAAGATTCGTGTGATCAAGCCGCGCGTAGGCGGCGGATTCGGCGGCAAGCAAGAGATGCTGATTGAGGACCTGTGCGCTCACCTAACGATCGCCACCGGCCGGCCGGTGCGATTCGAGTACACCCGCGCACAGGAGTTCACCAGCGCCCGTTCGCGCCATCCCCAGCGCATGGTATTCAAGGCAGGCTTCAAAAAAGATCCGAACGGCGGCGCGCCGATCCTGCATGCGCTCAGCCACTATGTGATCGGCAATACCGGCGCCTACGGCACGCATGGCATTACCGTGCAGACGGTGAGCGGGATGCGCGGGCTAAGCACCTACCGCTGCCCCAACCTGAAGTTTCACTGCCATGTCGTCTACACCAACATCCCCACGCCGGGCGCCTTCCGCGGCTACGGCGCGCCGCAGGCCGAGTTCGGCTTGGAGTGCCTGATGGACGAAGCAGCGCAATTGATGGGCGTGGATACCATCGAGCTGCGCCGCAAGAACTGGGTGCGAGTGGGCGATCCCTTGCCGCTGGCCACCGCACTGGGCGAGGCGCGCGAAGGTTTTGCGCAAGTGGTGAAGACGAGCGGCTTGGAAGAGTGTTTCCAGCAGGCGATGGCGGCGATCGGCTGGGACCGACGCGACCAATTCGCCGGCAAAGATGTGGTGATTGATCCGCAGCGTCCGAGCGTGCGCCGTGGAATCGGCGTGGCAGCTTGCATGCATGGCACGGCCATCGCCGGGCTGGATATGGGCGCTGCCTCGGTCAAGATGAACGACGACGGCTCATTCAACTGCCTGGTGGGCGGCACCGACATCGGCACCGGCAGCGATACCGTCGTCGGTCAGATCGTCGCCGAGACGCTGGGCGTGCCGTTGGAGGACGTGATCATGTATTCCAGCGACACCGATATGACGCCGTTTGACACCGGCGCCTACGCATCCTCAACCACGTTCATCACCGGCGGCGCGGCCAAAAAAGCTGCCGAAAAGGTGCGCGCGCAAATCCAAGAGGTCGCCGCCAAGATGTTCAACAAAGGCTACGGCGTCGTCGTGCCGCCGGAGCAGATAGACACGGTGGAATACCTCAAACATCGTCCGGCCTCGCCCGACCCATCGTTGGTGCGCGAAGAGGTGAAGCCCGAGCAGGTGCAACTGCGCAACCGCTGCGCTTGGGCGCCGGACGGGCGTGCGATCACTTTACAGCAGGTGGCCTTGTTTGCCACACACACCGAGGAGCAGCATCAGATCATCGCCGTCGCCTCGCACATGAGTTACGAGTCGCCGCCTCCCTTTGGCTGTCAAATGGCCGAAGTCGAGGTGGACACCGAGACCGGCGAGGTGACCGTGACTCGGCTGGTGATGGCGGTGGATTGCGGTGTAGCCATCAACCCGGCCACGGCAAGCGGTCAGATCGAGGGCGGCAATCTACAAGCTTGCGGCTACGCTCACTGCGAGGAGATGGTGTACGACGCGCAGGGCCGGCTATATAACCCGCGCTTCGGTCCGTATCGCATCTACACCGCCGACGAGGCGCCGGATTTGCAATCCATCCTGATCCAAACCTATGAACCATCCGGCCCCTACGGCGCAAAGGCCGTCGCGGAGATCCCTATGGATGGCGTGGCACCGGCAGTAGCGAATGCCGTCTACCACGCCACGGGTGTGCGTTTCTATCAAATCCCGCTCACGCCAGAACGCGTATGGCGCCGATTGAAAGGCATCGAGGACAAACGATGGTTGATCGTGGATGAATAAACCCGCATCGCTCGTCACCTCGCTGCTTGCGATGATTTCCGCGCCTTAGCACACGCGCTGGCTTCTCACCCATCGGGTATACCTTAGGGTTGCACCGAGCGCCGTATATGGTTTATCGGTGCGCTTCATTGTTCGTGATATCGGCTGTAGAGTAAGCGTATAGCAGTGTAGCTGCTTGTGCGCCATAATACGTTTGTATGTTCCAAGAAAGCAGCGCGTATTCACACCAGATGCGCGCCTATATGCTACGCTGTTGTTGTGAGACGTGCGGAAGTGGTTTGCTAGGTCGCTCCTACGAAGATGCGCGCCTTGTAGTAGTGGTCGGTCTGCTTGAGCCATCCGCATACCTTGACCTGACGCCGATGGATTGATTAGCTTTTGGATACCTGATCGTCCTCCCGAATGCACGGGGCATGCGATGCGCATATGCGCATATTCTCAGGTTTTCGGATGAGCATGCTCGGATCGTGCCATTTGGCGCGGTCGGTGAACGACGATCCCGACATCCCGAATCAGCCATGTCATGCTCCTGCTATGCGGCAACGCTGCGCAGTGCATCAGTCGCTGCTGAACTTGCGATCCTGCTATTCGGGATGACCCAGCAGCCCCAAGGGAAAGGTGACGATGACAGAGCTCAGGAACACCTTCGCCTAAGAAATAAGTTCCCGCCTAAGTCGGATCACGTTGACAGACCGATCAACGAGGCCGACCGGCAGACCATCGTGCAGAGCAAACCCGGCATCCTGCGTCGTCTACTCCAACATCTAAAGCATGATGCCGACAAGCGCTAGGCGCAATCTCCACGGCAGTCTAGGCAGATTCGACAGCCTAGCGAGTAGCTTCACCGATGGCTGCATCGGTTGAGCGGTGAATGTGGGGGGCGCCTTTCTGATCGTCACTCATCGAGCATGTCTGGCTGAGCAGATCATCAGCAGCACGCACGCCTTCCTCAAAACCGATCTGTCTACAGATGGCCCGTACTTCCGTGATTAATATCGCAGCCGCAGCACTGTCCTTGTTCAAAGTATCCAGGGCATAATAGAACTTAGCACGGGCAAGGCTATAGGCATCGCCGATGCTGGCATATAGGCCGATCGCTGTCTCGTAGTAGCTGGCTTTGCCGGTGATTTGTCCAAGGGCGACATATGTATTGGCCTGACCTAACACCGACCCGATGACGCTAAAGAGAGCCAGGGCTTGCCTGTATAGCCTTGAAGCAAGTGCAACCTCACCTCTTCGTGCGTATAAGCCGCCGATGGCCTGCAGAGCGTGTGCCTGCCCGAGTTTTGATCCTGAAGCAATGTAAAGCTCTAAAGCCTGTTCATAGTGGGCGAGAGCGCTGTCTTCCTCTTCGCAAAGCGCGCGCAAGTCGGCTATAGCCCTGAGCGTGTTGGCCTGGCCAAGGCGATCGTCCAGCGCGACAAATAGATCGAGGGCGCGTTGGTAGCAGTCCTCAGCGACGCTGTGCTCTCTGTGAAAGGTTGCGATATCCCCCATGGCTCTGAGCGTGTTGGCCTGGCCCAGCGCCGATCCTGCTGCTGTAAAAAGCTCAAGCGCGCGCGCGTATAACTTCTGCGCCTGGTCGTAGCGGTTGCTAAAAGCATGTAGATCGCCGACTGCTTTGAACACGCTGGCTTGGCCGAGCGTAGACCGAGTTTCGGTGAATAGCTCGAGCGCCTGATTGTAGTAGTAGGATGCCAGGGTAGCATCTTTGCGAAAGGCCTGCACATCGCCAATGGCCTTGAGTGTGTTGGCTCGCCCTAACGGGTCGTTGATCTTTGTAAATAGCTCGAGGGCGCGCATGTATGTGCTCAGCGCCTCATCACGGTTGTCCTGGGAGGCTTGCGTGTCGCCGATCGCTTTGATAGTGTTAGCTTGGCCGAGCCGCTCGCCGATGGCTTCGAATAGCTCGAGCGCGCGCATATATGAGCGCAGCGCTCTGTCATGCTGGTCGCGGAACGACTCGACGTCGCCGATGGATTTGAGCACGTTAGCCTGGCCAAGCCGCTCGCCGATGCGCGTGAACAGCTCCAGCGCGCGCTCATAGGCCTGAAGTGCAGCGTCGAGCTCTTTCCGACTCGCACGCACATCGCCAATCGCCTTCAGTGTGTTTGCTGCGCCCAACCGATTCTGGATGCTGGTAAACAGCTCGAGCGCGTGATGGTAGTGATCCAGCGCGATCTCGCGCTCCCCACGAAGGGTATATACGTCGCCGATGGCTCTCAAGGCATTGGCCTGACCGAGCTGGCTATTGCATTCCGTAAACAGCTCCAAGGCGCGTCGGTGCAACTCGAGTGCTTCCTCGTGTTGGTTCTGAAATGCATGTAGGTCGCCGGCGGTCTGAAGCAGGTTTGCCAAGTTGATCTTCTGCTCCGTCTGCTCGGCCAGAAGGCATGCGCGCCTAATCCATTCGAGAAGCTGCTGGGGCGTCACGTGACGCTGGCGCCAGTAGAGAGCAAGGCAATCGGTAATCTCCACTGCCAGCTTCGGAGAGGGAAACTCCGGAGCCAGCGCCCGTTCCTGTGCGAGTTGTACGTTAGCAAAGTGCGCATCTATTTCTGAGAGGGCCGGCAGGGGATCCTGCTCATCGTTGAGCGCTCGCTGGTAGCGGCTACCTACCTCGATACCAAAGTATGAGGCGTGCCGCACGATCAGCAGATCGCGCTCGCTAGGACAAGCCAGAGCTCGCACTCGCGCGTAATCTCCCAGCAGAGGCTGCAATCGGGCATGTTTGCCATCGAAATCGGTGAGTGAGAGCATCGCCAGTGCTCGCAGTAGGTCGCGCGCTGTCGGTTCTGCTACGCCGCACATGTGGGCAATGGCCTCGACCGGTGCGCCGGAAGGCGCGCATAGCCCAAGCGCGTGGAACGCCGTCCGCAACTGTTCGTCTAGCAAGTTATACGACAGGGCAAATGTCGCTGCGATGCTGTCATCGGGCATGTCACCGAGCGGCAGCCGAAGCGCATCTACAATACTGCTGTAGGCTTCTAACTCGCGTAGCGCGTCAGCGCAGGATTGCGCCGGCGTGGTGATGCACATGCGCCGGGCGATGATTTCGATGGCCAGCGCCAGATTGCCTAGTCGCCTGACGAGCCGAATTGCGTCGTCGCGCTGCGTCGCGACGGCAATGCCTTTGGATTCCAGTAGCTTGAGCGCATCCTCATCGCTGAGCGCAGATACGCGAATATCGTCGGTATCCATCATCACTCGGCTGGTGATGATCGTTCTCGCCGGTGCACCGGGACAAAGCGCGAGGATCTTTTGCCGGTGCAGGCGGATGACGCTTTCGGCGTTGTCCAGAATTAGCAGGATGCGCTTGCCGGTCAGCTGCTCACGCGCGATCTTGGCGAGTGCGAAGAAGTCATCCCCTAACTGTTCGATGTTAGCCACGCCGATCGTAGCGAGCAACGCGCGAACTGCTTGCACGATGTCGCTGCTGCGCAGGTCCACCCAGTAACAACCGTCTGGGAAGAGCGCACTAAAGCGATAAGCGACCTCGAGGGCGAGCGCACTCTTGCCGGCGCCGGCGGCACCGGTCAGGCAGATGACATTCGTCGCATCCTGACTCTGCAATCGTTCCTCAATCTGCTTCAACAGATCGTTGCGTCCTACGAGGGGTTTGTGCCACGGTAAGGTGAAACGGTTCAGCGCCGCGCTAGGCAACGCTGGATAGTAGACGTTCTTGACGGCGATCTCGGTGTAGTTACCGGCAACGTTGCGGACATTCGAGTGTAGGATATCCTGTGCGCTGAGTTGTGTCGCGTCAGAACCGCCAACATTCGATTGAACGTGCGCATGGTGGCGCAACACCCGAATGATTGATTTCATCGCTCCTCATGCTTGAACTAGGTGTCACGGGCAAGCGAATCATCATCTTTAGCCACTGGTTCGTTTTGCATTCTTTGGGCCGGCTGAGCAGGTGTGGTTAGGTTCTGAGCTTGAACTGAGTGAACTTTGCCCGCCGTGTTGATGACGGTAGAACCGACGATGTCCTTCACTTTCATCTCGACGCTGCCCCCTGAGCCTTCATTGATGACCTGCGACCTTCGTATGTCCCCTGCTGTTATCTGAGCAGTAGGCTGAAGGTGATGCTGCAATGCGTTCGCGCTATGCGTGTTCAATTCCTCCTGTGGTGTGGTGCGCTCGGTGTCGAGGTTGACCTTGATCGGCCCTAGGCTAAAAGTCGTCTTGACCTTCGCGTTGCGCCAAACTGAGTAGGCGATGAGCACTACGATAAGGAAGAGTGCGCCGAGCAAAACTAGATGATAAGTCTGCATAATGTTCTCCTGAACTGACAAATTGATGACGATTCGACGAGGGTTTAACGACCCAGCATTCGAGTAGTAAAGCAACCTATGAGATCTAGGTTCACTCTGATTGTAATCTAATTGGCTTATTCGAGCAGTGGTTACTGATAGATTGAGAGCGCATTTAAACAAGTTAGTGGTCACAGCATGACTCTGCACGACATGATGAGCGAACTTGACAAAGAAGTGTGAGGGCAAGCCTATAAACCTGCCCTCTAAATCTCACCGTTCGGTTCGGATGAACATCACATCATCAGAGAAGCACTCTTAGAGACATTCCTGCGAAAGTTGCTCACTACGCCACCAACAATGCGTATTCCATTGAGTCGGCCAACGCTTGCCATGAGGCATCTACGATGTTGGACGAGCAGCCGACCGTCGTCCACCTGCGATGACCGTTCGTCGAGTCAATCGTCACGCGAGTGGTCGCGCCGGTAGCCTTGTCGCTATCAATGATGCGCACCTTATAGTCCACTAGGCGCATCTTCTTCAGCTTAGGATAGTGGGGCAACAGCGCTTTGCGCGTGGCCAAGTCGAGCGCGTTCACCGGTCCATCACCCTCTGCGGCAGTGTGGGTGATCTCATCGTCTACTTTGATTTTCACCGTGGCCTCGGCCAAGACACCACGTCCGTCGCGATGCTCAACGACGACCATGTAATCCAACAGCTCGAACAGCTTAACGTAGCTGGGCTGGGTGCGGCGCAGCATAAGTTCTAGGCTGGCGTCGGCGCCCTCAAAGAAGAAGCCGCGGCTCTCCATCTCTTTGATGCGTTGCAGCACCTGCTTCACTTCGGCGCCGTCGGGGTTCAGGCCGAACTCCCTGGCCTTATAAGCGATGTTGCCGCGCCCACTCAGCTCACTGACCAACACGCGTTTCTGGTTGCCTACGCGCGCCGGATCAATGTGCTGATAGCTCTCTTCCACCTTCAAGATAGCCGCGACATGGATGCCGCCCTTGTGCGCGAAGGCCGCTTGCCCGACGTAAGGATGACGGATATCGAGCGTGAGGTTAGCGATTTCGAAGACGTAACGCGAGAGTTCGGTCAGGCCGCGCAACTGTTCGTCACTGACGCAGTCATCGTTCATCTTGAGCTTGAGGTTAGCCAGGGTAGTTACCAAGTCGCAGTTACCGACGCGCTCACCGATGCCGTTAATTGTGCCTTGTACTTGCGTGCAACCGGCACGCACGGCAGCCAGGGCATTGGCGACGGCCACGCCGGCGTCATTATGCGTGTGAATGCCAAACCTCACCGATGGCCCTGCGCGCCCGCCTTGCCCTTCATCTCGCTGCAGTTCGGCAATCGTGAACCGCGTGATCTCCTCGATTTCCCACGGCATGCTGCCGCCGTTAGTGTCGCATAGCACCAGCCAGTCGGCGCCGGCGTCGCGTGCAGCGCGCAACGTAGCCAGCGCGTAGTCCTTATCCAGCTTGAACCCGTCGAAGAAGTGCTCTGCGTCGTGCATCACTTCCTTGCCGCGCACCTTGAAGAAGGCCACACTATCGCCGATCATCTTGAGGTTTTCTTCCAACGTCGTCTCTAGGACGTGACGGACGTGCAGCGTGCTGGTTTTAGCGACCAGGGTGACGACCGGCGTGCCCGCATCCAGCAATTGCTGAATCTGTGCGTCTTGCTCAATGGGCGTGTTGGCCTTGCGCGTGCTGCCGAACGCGGCCAGCCGGGCATGTTTGAAGCCGAGCGTCCGCGCGCGCGCAAAGAACTCAGCGTCCTTTGGATTGCTGCCGGGCCAGCCGCCCTCGATGTAGTGCATGCCGAATTCGTCCAGCCGCCGCGCGATGCGCAGTTTGTCCTCGACAGATAGGTTGACGCCCTCGCCCTGTGTGCCATCTCGCAGCGTGGTGTCGTAAAGCATCGTCGTCATAGCACCGGTCTCTCCTTTGATTCATTTGACTGATTATTCGTTGTGGTCGTGGCTCAAAATGAACAGAGCCTTCCGGGTTGCGGAAGGCTCTGCGATTCGTGTGAGTGACAGATGTGATCAGCTCGCCTACCTCGACCCGTGCTTACGATTCGCGCCCCGAATAATCGAAACGCGAATCGAGATAATCGCAATGGTCTGCGCAGCGACCGAGCACATCATTCCAAGTAAAAGTCTAACCGTCCGCAGGAAGTTGTCAACCGTCTGATGACTTCTCCTCTTCTTGGGCTTTCTGCTGTTTCTGCTTCTCTGACATGTGTTCGCCAGCGTTGGCGCCGATCGCCAGCAGAAGCCCGACCAGGATGGCGAACAAGGCATAGCTCAGCGGCATGTCTTGCACGGCAGCGTCGCCGAAGATGATGCCGATCAGCAGCAGGATCATGCCCGACAAACCGAGCAACACGCCAAAGAGTCGCAAGAAGATCATTTGCTTCAACCGGCTGAGTTGGTGTGCGTCCTGTCCGCGGCAACCATGGCCTCTAGCGCTGCGAAGTTGCGCCGGAAGCGTTCCGGGTTGCGCTTCAGACTCTCGCGCTCCACGCGCGGCATGATGTTGTTGAAGGCTTGGCGCAGCTCGTCCATCTCGATTTGGCCGGATTGCAACAGCGCCAGCACGTCCTGAAAGTCACCCTCACGCCCGCGCTCGATCTTGCTGAGCGCAGTGCTATATAGGTCGAAGTGGAATACGTCCACCTGGCCGAAGCGCCCGACGTGCTTGGCGCGTTCCTTCCATCCCGGCGGCAACGGGATGAAGTCGCCCGGCGAGGCCTGCTCGACGTTGATCTGTAGCTCTTCTTTCAGCCGCCGCACAACTTGCGCAAACTCAGCCTCGTGTTCGTCGGCCACTTCGTAATGAATATCAATGTCCAGCGATTGGTCGCGCAGCCCTTCGTATACCAGCGTCGTCCCACCGACGAGATACACGCGCGCCGGATGGCGAAACTCGATGCCAAGCCTCACCAAGAAGTAATGCACGCGCAGGCGATCTATCGGTGGGCGCATGTCGGTTCAGTTCGGTGAGCCGCGCTCGCTACTTGACTGCGGAGTGGCCGGCATAAGGAAGTCGGGCGTCGCGCACGGCTGCTCGCACAGCAGGTCCACGATCTGGTCGTAGGACGACCAGTCGTTGTAGGCGCTGCGCTCGGTCAGCGCGCGCAGGCCTAGCTCGCCGAACATTGCGTCGGCCGGTGGCAGACCCATCTCTTCGGTGAAGCGCTCCGGGATCAAGGGGGTCTCGCCGAAGTGCATCCTTAGGCGCGTGCGCCACATGCGTTGCAGGTACATCGCGGCTAAGTAGTGCTTTCTCATCTCGGCGCGGACGGCCTCGGGTAAGACCAGCGTCGCTTTGCCCTCAATGAGCGCCGCCGTCCGATCGGCCAGCGTGGGATGTGCCAGCAGCAGCGCAGCCAGTGCGAAGCGCAGCCGCGCGTCCGGCGACGCCGACAGGCCGGCGATCAGCTCATCGTCATCGAGCGGGCGCTCGTCGCCGCGCGGCGTCGGCGCAAGATAGCACAGGCCGCGCGCATGCAGGGCGGCGACGAGCTCCTCACGGCTGGCATGCGGATAGGTAAGCGTATCCACCCTCGTCTAGGCCGATTATCCACCCGAAGTCGGCCGGGCGATCTGACCATCTGAACGGTTGAGCTTTACTTCCGATTGGACGCCTCGAAGGCCAGGATTTTGTCGGTCATGCTCAACACGTAGCCGATCTCGTCCACACCGTTCAGCAGACACGTCTTGCTGAATGGGTCTATCGGGAAGATGACGGCGCGCCCGTCAGGCAGGGTGAGCGTCTGCGCGGCGAGGTCAATCGCCACTTCGGCGTCGGGATCCTCTTGGCATAGGCTGAAAAGTTGCCGGTGCGTGAGCTTATCCACGACCACCGGCAGTAAGCTGTTCTTCAGCGCGTTGTTTCTGAAGATATCGGCGAATGACGTGCTGATGACGGCGCGAAAGCCGTAGCCCGTCAATGCCCAGGGCGCATGTTCGCGCGAAGAGCCGCAGCCGAAGTTATCGCCCGCCAGCAATATTTGCCGGCCTTTCATCTCAGGTCGGTTCAACACGAAGTCTGGCTTCGGCCTGCCTTCGGCGTCGTAGCGCCAGTCGGCGAAGAGGTTGTCGCCCAAGCCGGCCTTGTCAGTTACCTTTAGGAAGCGCGCCGGGATAATCTGGTCGGTGTCCACGTTATCCACCGGCAGCGGGACAATTTTGCTGGTCAACGTGGTAAAGCGAGTCATAGCTTATTCAGTTTCTGATTGGGTCACGTGCGCGGGAAGTGGCACGCACTCCGGCGCGATGCGCTGCAGGAAGTCAGGATCGGTCAGGTGGTAGTCCAGCACGTCCACACGAAAGGGGAGGTCGGAGTCCTCGAAGTCTGCGCAGAGTGCGGCGAAACGCAGAGGAGCAATTGGCCCACCTTCGCGCAGCAGCAGGTCGAGATCGGAGTGTGGTTTAGCCTGCTTGCCCGCGCGCGAGCCGAAGACGTAAGCCTGGGCATCGGGCGCATGACGACGCAGAATCCGGAGCACAATGCGCAGATGCGCCGGGTCGAGATGGATAGGGGTCATCCTATTTGGCTCTCCAGACGCACCAGCAAGAACCGCGCGTCGTCCAGAAACTGTGGGACGACCTCAAACACCTGGGCCGCCACCGGTTCGCTGTACACATGGCTCGTCAGATTGCGCCGCTGCAGATAGAGCAGCCAGGCCTGGGCATCGCGCAGCAGCCCCTGCTCGTAGCCGAGCCGGAAGAGCTGGCGATTCGTCAAGCGATCAACCGGCTCTAGGCCATACTCCTCTAAGTAGCGCTTGAGCGTCTTCCAGGCCACCTCGAAAGTGAATTCGAAGCGCTGAATGACCGCATCGCGCAGCATAACCTGCACCTCAGGCGGGGCATGGTTCGTTAATTCGCGCCGATAGATGGCCAGGGCTTCGTCCAATGCACCGATCGTGCGTCGCAGGTTGCTCAGGTCTAATCCCATGCCAAGCAGTCACTGCATCAGCGTTCGCGCGTCGGTGATGACGCCGGTGACCGCGCTGGCGGCAGCGGTGAGCGGCGAGGCGAGGAAGGTGCGTCCGCCCTTGCCCTGGCGGCCCTCGAAATTGCGGTTGCTGGTGCTGATGGCGTACTGGCCGGGTGCAAGCTGGTCGCCGTTCATGGCGATGCACATGCTGCAGCCGGGCTCGCGCCATTCTGCGCCAGCCTCCAAGAAGATCTCGTGTAACCCTTCGCGTTCGGCTTGCTTTTTCACCTGCGCGCTGCCAGGCACGACCATGACGCGTACGCCCTCTTTCACTTTGCGCCCTTTCAGGATTTTAGCCGCCTCGCGCAGGTCACTGATGCGCGAGTTGGTGCAGCTGCCGATGAACACCACGTCCACAGGGTGACCGAGCAAAGGCTGGTTGGGTTTGAGGTCCATGTAGGCCAACGCCTTCTGGAGCGCGGCTTTCTGCGCCGGATCGCCGATCCGGTCGGGATCGGGCACGCGGCCAGTGATCGGCATGCCCATGCCGGGGTTGGTGCCGTAGGTGATCATCGGCTCTAGGGCGCCAGCGTCGAGCGAGATTTCGGCGTCATAGGTTGCGCCTTCGTCCGTGGGCAAGGTGCACCAGTAGGCCAGCGCGCGATCCCAGTCTTCGCCTTTGGGAGCGAATTCGCGGCCGGCCATCCACTCGAAGGTCGTGTCGTCGGGCGCGATCATGCCGGCGCGGCTGCCGCCCTCGATGCTCATGTTGCAGATGGTCATTCGCTCTTCCATCGAGAGTCGGCGGATGGCTTCACCGGTGTATTCAAACACATAGCCGGTGCCCACGCCTACGCCGTATTTAGCGATCAGGCCGAGGATGATGTCTTTGGCGGTGACGCCGGGCCTCAGCGCGCCATCAATGCGCACGTTCATCGTCTTCGGCTTGCGCTGCAACAGGCACTGCGTGGCCAGCACCATCTCCACCTCGCTGGTGCCGATGCCGAAACCGAGCGCGCCGAATGCGCCATGGGTGGCCGTGTGGCTGTCGCCGCACACGATGGTCATGCCCGGCTGCGTCAAGCCCAATTCTGGGCCGATCACATGCACGATGCCTTGCTTGTCGGCGCCGGTCTTGATGCCGTAGAGCGTAATGCCGTTCTCGGCGGCGTTGCGCTCCATCATTTCGATTTGCTTACGCGCCATCTCGTCCACGATCGGCAGGCTGCGATCGTGCGTCGGGATGCCATGGTCGAGCGTAGCGAAAGTGCGGTCGGGACGGCGCACTTTCAAGCCCCGCCGGCGCAGGCCCTCAAAGGCCTGCGGCGACGTCACTTCGTGCACCAAGTGCAGGTCAATGTAGAGGACGGCCGGGCTGTCCGGCTCTTGTGCCACAACGTGAGCATCCCAAATCTTTTCAAAGAGCGTTCGAGGTCGGTCGTTCATAGGCAATCGCGATTCTACGGAATTGGTGAAGTCACACAAGATGAGCTGTCTGACAGGCGTGCCCGATGCGCCTGCACGGCCGCTTCGATCCCTAGCCGCGGGCTGCTCAAGACGGGGCAAGGGAGTTGGCTGCACCACGGCTCAGCGACGGCCATGCTGGCCTGCGCCAGGACGATCACGTCGAAATGGTCATGCGCACAGGCTTCGGCCAGACGCGCGGCGATCTCGCGGGCGTAACCGTCCGCGTCTCCGCGCGCCATAAACGACCAGGCCGACGGGATGAACAGAGTGACGGTCTCGACCGGCTTGCCGGCCTGCCGCGCGACTTCGTGAATCAACGCCTGCGTCGGCGCGAGGGTGCTTTGTAAGGTGGCCGCGATGCCGATGCGTCGGCCAAGCATCACGGCGCGTTCGGCCATCGGCCGATCCACGCGCATCACGCGGTCGCCGGTCTGCTCGGCTAGCCCGCCGATGGAGGAGCAGGTGCACAGCACGAGTGACGATTGATGGAGGATCGGCGTGAGCACCGTGCGCACGCGTTCGATGACCGCCGGCGTCACCGTCCCGGCGTCGCGCACCGCGTGCAAGATGGCCTCGTCCACGACGTGCTGCACAGGTACGTCCGGCGCGATCTGTTTGAGCAGCGTATCGAACAGGGCGACGTTAGAGGCCGCAGTGTGAAAGAGGGTGAGCATGCGACTTTCACCGGGGACAATTTGAAACCGCTGACGAGTGCCGCTCGCCCGAGTCGTAGCATCGCGGGCGAACGCGATGCAGCGCCGGTATGGCCTCAAGGCCCTCTTGCGCGGTGTGCCGGGTGCGAACGCCCACTACGTCAAAACGGCCCGTCGTCGCGCGGGTCACATGGTTACGGCGGCCGGCTTACGCGCCGCGCGCGTGCGTTGCAGGCCGCGATTCACCGCGGCCAGATACGCCTTGCCGCTGGCGACGAGGGTGTCGGTGTCGGCGCTGCGCCCGCTGAAGATGTACTTCTTGCCTTCGCCGTCGCTCATCTCGACGCGGATGGTGACGTTGGCAATGGCGTCAATCCCTTCGGTTACGGCGTGCACGTGGAACTCCACCAGCTTGGCATCGGCGCCGGTGATGCGATTGATGCAGTTGCACACGGCATTGACCGGGCCGTTGCCGAGCGCGGCGTCCTCGTGCGGCTCGCCGTTCTGGTCAATCAGGCGCACGCTGGCGACCGGTGTGTTGCCGGTGCCGGTGGCGACATGGAGTTCATCCAACTTGAACAAGTCGTTGCCGAGGCTCTCGAACTGGTCGGTGAGCAGCGCCTCGATGTCGGCATCGCTGACGACTTTCTTCTTATCGCACAGCGCCTTGAATCGCTCGAAGGCCTTATCGAGCTCGTCGCGGCTCAGCTCGTAACCCATCTGCCGCAGCCGATCGGCGAAGGCGTGCCGCCCGCTGTGCTTGCCCAGCACGAGGTTCGTGCTGTTCCAACCCACGTCTTCCGGCCGCATGATTTCGTAGGTCAGCGGGTTCTTCAACATGCCGTCCTGATGGATGCCGGCCTCATGCGCGAAGGCGTTTGCGCCAACGATGGCTTTGTTGGGCTGCACGGGGATCGAGGTCAAGCTGCTCACCATCTTGCTGGTGCGCACCAGTTGCGTCGTGTCTATGTTGGTGTAAAGCCCGCCGAAGAACTGCGGCCGGGTCTTGAGCGCCATGACGACTTCCTCCAGGCTGGTGTTGCCCGCGCGTTCGCCGATGCCGTTGATGGTGACCTCAGCCTGCCGCGCGCCGGCCTTGATGCCGGCCAGCGTGTTCGCCGTCGCCATGCCGAGGTCGTTGTGGCAGTGCACGCTGACGATCACCTTGCCTTCCTTGATGCCCGGCACGTTGTTCACGATGCCCTCGATCAGCTGGCCGTATTCCTGCGGCGTGCAGTAGCCCACCGTATCCGGGATGTTCAGCGTAGTCGCGCCGGCCTGAACGGCGACGCTCAGCACCTGCCACAGGAACTCCGGGTCGCTGCGGCCGGCGTCCTCCGGTGAGAACTCCACGTCGTCGCAGAAGCTCTTGGCATACGAGACGAACTCGCCGACCTGCTCGATGCAGTCGTTGCGGGTAATCCTCAGCTTATATTGCAGGTGGATGTCGCTGGTGGCCAAGAAGGTGTGGATGCGCGGCCGCTTCGCCCACTGCACGGCGGCCCATGCCCGCTCGATGTCCTTCTTGGCGCAGCGGGCGAGGCTGGCGATCACCGGGGGGTGATCGAGTTGGCCGACTTCTTGCGCGATGCGGCTCACCGCCTCGAAGTCGCCGGGGCTGGCGATGGCGAAGCCGGCCTCGATAATGTCCACGCCCAACCGAGCGAGCTGGCGCGCGATCTCCAGCTTCTCGGCCAGGTTCAACGTCGCGCCCGGCGATTGCTCGCCGTCGCGCAACGTCGTATCGAAAATCAGCACGCGATTAGGATCGTTCATAGCTTCCCTTCCTTGAATTCTTCGTCAGGTTACTCAAGGTGCGACTGGGGTTCGCACGCGTTCCTCTTGAGCCACGATGCGCCCTTGCCTAATCACCATGCGATGGGTGATGAAGGGCAGGCAATCATCCTCATGGTGCGTCACCAGAATGATGCCGGCTTCGCGCGATGCCTCCTCCAAGAGGCCCGCCAACTCGGCGCGAAACTGCTGATCCAGCCCGTCGAACACTTCGTCCAGGATGAGCAAGCGCGGCGAGTTCACCAGCGCGCGCGCGATCAGCACCTTGCGCGCCTGCCCGTAGCTCATCTCTAAGATACTGCGCTTCGCCAGCGGCTGCAGGTCGAACCGCGCGATGATCTCGTTCACCCGTTTGCGCTGGGTTCGCGTCAGCGGCTGCAACCAGCCGATGCTGGCGAAGAAGCCCGAGGCGATCACCTGTTCGGTCGTCAGGTCGGCCGCATAGCGCGCCTGGAACTCGCACGAGACGTAGCCGATGCGTTTCTTGATCTCCCAGACGCTATCGAAGTTGCTACGGCCGAAGCGCTCGATGCGTCCCCCGTGGGCCGGCCATAGCTCGCCAAGGATCAGGCGCAGCAGCGTGCTCTTGCCCACGCCGTTATCTCCGACGATCATCCAGTGTTCGCCCTCGTTCATTCGCCAGTTCACGTCGTGGAGCACGATCTGCGTCCCCTCGTCCGGCGCGACGTTGGCGTGAATGATATTGATGAGGAATGGGCGAGCATCGCGTGCTTGGGAGTCGGCGATCGGGCGAAAATGTGGCGGTGCGGATTGCCGGTGAGTGGACAACGGGTTGCGCCGCTCCTGCGCCGTGATCCGCCCGTGCCTCAGCTCCATCACATGGGTGATGGCCGGAATCAATTCGTCCCGGCGGTGCGTCGTCATCAGGATCTGCGTGCCCTGCCCGGCGATGCGCTGGATCATGTGGAGCAGGTCGCGGCGCGAATGCGCATCTAGCCCGACGCCGACTTCATCCAGGATAAGCACATCTGGCCGGGCAACGACGGCACGGGCGATCAGCGCCTTGCGCAGCTGCCCTTGCGAGAGCTTATCGAGGGGGCAATCGGCCAGCGCTTCAATGCCAACTTCGCGCATGACCTCCGTGACGCGCGCCGCCTCGGACGGCGTCGGTTTGCGCGTCACCAGCTCACCGTCCAACAAGCCGGTGAATACGATTTGGCGGACGGTCATGCGCGGGCCGAAATCATCGCCATACTTGCGCGCATGCACGCGCAGGTAACGCTGCTGCTGTTCGGCGCTGACGAGGGCCATGCGCTGCTTCACGCCGATAGGCGACTGGGTCGGCCGCCTGTCGAAGGCGTAGATGCGCATGCCGCCGTCCACCGGCGCCGGCCAGATCTCGCCGCGCAGCAGGCGCAGGAAGGTGCTCTTGCCGGCGCCGTTCGGGCCGAACACGGCCCAGTTCTCCCCTCGCCGCAGCGTCCACGTGATGTCGTGCAGCACGCGCGTGCCGTTCAAGGCGACGTTCACGCGCTCCAAATGAATCAGCACGGATTCGTCAACAAGCAGCGCGGGGCAGGCGGGCGATGCCGATGGCGGAGTGGCCGGGCGACCGGATGACGTATTGCCTCGCCGTCGCAGTGCCAGAGGTAACGTCGCTGCCATCCTGCCCTCCTCGTCGCCCAGTGTGTATCCCGTCGGGCGGGCTACGCGCCGCCCGCCCCGGGCTTCACCTCGCGGGGGTTGATCCACGGCATCATGCGGCGCAGCTTCAGGCCGACCTTTTCGATCGGGTGATTGATGTCGCGCTGACGATATTCGTTGAAGCGCTTGCGCCCGGTCTGATTCTCTCGAATCCACTCGCGGGCGAATTTGCCGGATTGAATGTCCGCCAGGATCTTCTTCATCTCGGCGCGAGTGCGATCGTTGATGATGCGCGGGCCGCTGATGTAATCGCCCCATTCGGCGGTGTCGCTCACGCTGTAGCGCATGAAGTTCAAGCCGCCGCGATACATCAGATCCACGATTAGCTTGAGCTCGTGCAGGCACTCGAAGTAGGCCATCTCCGGCGCGTAGCCGGCCTCGGTCAGCGTCTCGAAGGCGGCCTTGATCAGGTGCGACACGCCGCCGCACAACACGACCTGCTCGCCGAACAGATCGGTCTCGGTCTCTTCCTTGAAAGTGGTGCGGATGACGCCGGCTCGCGTGCCGCCGATAGCCTTGGCGTAGGCCAGCGCGTTCTTCAACGCGCGCGTTCCGCCCTGGTGCACTGCGACCAGGCAGGGCGTGCCACCGCCATCTTGGTATGTGCTGCGCACGGTGTGGCCAGGCGCCTTGGGCGCAACCATGCTCACATCCACGTATTTGGGCGGGATGATCTGCCCGAAATGGATGTTGAAGCCATGGGCGAACATGAGCGTCTTTCCTTTGGCGAGGTGCGGCTCGATGTGCTCGCGGTAGATTTGCGCTGCCGGCACGTCCGGCACCAGCATCATGATGAAGTCGCCGGCTTGGGCGGCTTCGCTCACGTTCATCACGCGCAAGCCAGCGTTTTGCGCCTTCTCGCGGCTCTTGCTGGTCTCCGGCAGGCCGACGACCACGCTCACGCCGCTGTCCTTCAGGTTGAGCGCGTGGGCGTGTCCCTGGCTGCCGAAGCCGATGACGGCGATCGTCTTGTCCTTGAGCAATTCGAGATCTGCGTCGTTGTCGTAGTAAACCTTGGCCATGGTTGGTTGTTAGGTTGTGAGGTTGTTAGGTTGATGGGTTGTTGGGTGATGTTGCACGCTGTTTTTGAGTCGCGTGACGTTTTTGTTGAGCAGCGATTTGCTTGCGCAGCGAGGCGCGCAGGCCGCCAACCAACGCGCGCACTTTGCGCGCCTGCTCGTAGTGCAAATCGAACTCGGTTTGCGTGACGTATTGCTCGTCAAGTGCGGCGTATAGCAATGACTGAACCTCGGATACGGACCGGCCAGCCATGCCAAGGAAGCGAGCGAACTCCACCTTCGACTCGTTGTCGAATCCTTCGGCAATGTTAGTCATGGCTGAGACTGAAGCTGCGCGTATTTGTGCGCGCAGCTCCAGATCGCGGCTGAATGCGGCTTTCCCACTGAGCTGGTAAACATCTGGCGAAGCTTGCGTGCCTCTTGCCAGACTATGAGGTCCTCGAAGCGTCTGACGAGCATGGTCGTTCAGTCGTGATTAATTCGGTTGTCAGGAATCCGGGTTACTGATTGCAGTTCGAACGGAACAACGTGGCAACCAGGCAACCCAGCAACCTTTCAACCTCTTGTCATCGCAATGCGGCCGGTGCGGACGACTTCGAGGATGCCGTAGTCTTGCAGCACGCTGAGGATCGAATCCACTTTTTGCTCTTCGCCGGTGACCTCGATTATGAGGGATTCCTTCGCCACATCTACCACTTGGCTCTGGAACATGTCGGCGATCTGTTTAATCTCGCCGCGGTGTTGTGCGTCGGTCACCCGCACCTTGATCAGCGCCAGCTCGCGCACAACCGTCGGCAAGTTGGTCACGTCCTGCACGTCAATCACGTTGACCAGCTTGTAGAGGTTGCGCTCCACCAGTGCAGCGTTGGTCTTGCTCGCGTCAATCACGATAGTCATGCGCGAGATGGTCGGGTCTTCGGTGGTGCCGACGGCCAGGCTCTCGATGTTGAAGTTGCGCCGGCGCATCAAGCTGGCCACGCGGTTGAGCACGCCGGGCTTGTTCTCCACCAACGCCACGAGCGTGTGTTTGGTCGGGTTCTTTTGGGCTTCGATTCGGTCAATGAGCATGGTTCTCCTGTCACGTTGAGTCGGTCAAGTCGTCAGGTTGATCGGGTCGTCAGGTCGGTCAAGTCGGTCGGGTCGGTCAAGTCGTCGGTCGAGTTGTATTCGGCGTGGTCTTCGCGGAACTGGCGGATTGGATTCCTATGCAGATACCACATGAAGTTGCTGATCTGGCGGCTGCACCGCTCGACGATGGCGAATACTTCTCTGGCTTGCTGCTCGCTGATGTAGCCTGCATCCACTGCGACGTGTATCCGGCTGCGTAGCTCGCCGGCGGATCCGCGCGCCCTTCCCAGCAAGTTTGCGAAGAGTCTATCGCTCCGGCTCTCGAAGCCTTCGGCAATGTTCGACATGATCGAGATTGCAGCGCGTCGCATTTGGTCTCGCAACCCGAAGTCGCGTGCGAATTCGCCGGAATCGGATAACCGGTAGATCAGCAAAGACCTGCCAGACCTGACCGACCTGAATGACCTAAACGACTCTCACCCAATGCCTAATGCGTCTTCTCCCTCATGAACTCCATCCCGCCGCCGAGTGCCGCCGGCTGGATTGGGCGTCGGGTCATTTCGTTCAGCGACTTGCCGGGCTGGATCATCGGGAACACGTTGGTCTCTTTCTCCACGACGAACTCGATCAGCACCGGCCCGTTGTGCTCGCGGGCGCGGCGGATGACCTCGCGGGTTTCCTTCATGTTCGTCGCCCGCATGCCGCACATGCCGTAGGCTTGCGCCAGCTTCACGAAGTCCGGCGTCCACATCTCCACGGCGGAGTAGCGATGGTTGTGCATCAGCTCTTGCCACTGGCGCACCATGCCGAGGAAGTTGTTGTTGATGATAGCGATCTTGATGTTGAGGTTCTCCTGCATCACGGTCGCCAGTTCAGGGATGCTCATCTGGAAGCCGCCGTCGCCGGCGATGGCCCATACCTCGTCGTCCGGCCGGCCAAACTTCGCGCCGATGGCCGCCGGCAGTGCGAAGCCCATTGTGCCCAGCCCACCGCTAGTAATCAACTGGTTCTTGCGCGTGTGCTGGAAGTATTGCGTCTCCCACATCTGGTGTTGGCCGACGTCGGTGCAGATCGTACATTCGCCCTTCGTCTCCTCCCAGATCGCGCGCATCACGTGTGGCGCGAGCAGCATGTCGTCCGGCAGCTCGACGTTGAGCACGTCGCGCGCCTTGGTGTCCGCCCGCCATTCGTTGATCTGCTCCATCCAGGCCGGGTAGCTGCGCTTCTCGATCATCGGCGTCAGTTCGCGCAAGATGTCTTTCACGCTGGCGACGATGCCGACGTCGGCCGGCACATTCTTGTTGATCTCGGCGGCGTCAATATCCACATGGATCACGCGGGCATTCTTGGCGTAGGTCTTCAGGTTGCCGGTCACGCGGTCGTCGAAGCGCATGCCGAGGGCGATCAGCAGGTCGGCGTTGGCGATGGCTTGGTTCACGTAGGCTTCGCCATGCATGCCCATCATGCGCAAGTTCAGCGGATGGTCTTCGCTCAACACGCCGATGCCGAGCAGCGTGGTGGCGACTGGGATGCCGGACTTCTCCACGAACTCGCGGAACTCCTCATGGGCGTTGCCGTGCTTGATGCCCTGTCCGGCCAGGATGACCGGCCGGCGCGCATGGTCAATCAGCTCCTTAGCGCGCTGCAACAGCGCCGGGATATTTTGGCGACCATGCGGTTTGATGGCGCGGTAGCCCCGCATCTGCACGCTGGTGATCGGCTCGTAATCCACCATCTTCTGCTGCACGTCTTTGCAGATATCCACCAGCACCGGCCCCGGCCGGCCGCTGCGCGCGATGTAGAACGCCTCGGCCATCACCTGCGGCAGCTCGTTCACGTCCATCACCAGGTAGTTGTGCTTGGTGATCGGCAGCGTGACGCCGGTCACGTCGGTCTCCTGGAAGGCATCTGAGCCGACCAGGTGCGAGGCGACCTGGCCGGTGATGGCGACCACCGCCGACGAGTCCATCATGGCGTTGGCTAAGCCGGTGACCAAGTTGGTCGCGCCGGGGCCAGACGTCGCCATGCACACGCCGACCTTGCCCGTAGCGCGGAAGTAGGCGTCTGCAGCGAGCGCCGCGTTCTCTTCGTGGCGGACGAGGACGTGATGCACCCGGTCTTGATAGTCAACCAGGGCATCATAGGTGGGCAGAATGGCGCCGCCCGGGTAACCGAATACGATGTTCGTGCCTTGCTGAAGAATCGTCTCCCAAATCACTTGTGCACCGGTCAGTTTCATATGCGTCTCCTCTTCATTCGGCCCGCGCCTTTCGACGAAGCGAATCGCAGGCCAACAAAAAAGCCCTCCGTTCAGGAGGGCTTCTTCGATCTGTGCATATGCGCTAGGCTCGCGCGGTCGCCATCCCAAACGGAGCTCGCCCCAGGTCGCTAAGGACGAGGAGCACGCCAATAACGAGGACGGCGACCAGCAAACCGCTCATATTCAACGCTACATTTATACCGTTCGCCCTCCGGCGTGTCAACGATTACAATGGCTACCTATCAGATAGGTTGTGCGATGACGCCATCATCCCATCAGGAATCTCCTGCGCTGCCCGCTCAGCTTGCCGAGCGCATCTTGGCCGAGTTGATTCAGCTCGAATCGCGGCCGGGCGCCTTTCTGCCCTCCGAGGGAGAGCTGGCCAATCGCTTCCAAGTCAGCCGGCCGGTCGTCCGCGAAGCGATCAAGCAGCTCGAGGGCCAGGGGCTGATCGAAGTGATCAACGGGCGCGGCTCGCGCATCCGGCCGTTGAGCGAACGGCAACTGCGCGCCTATTTCACCCACGCCATCGCCCTGCAGCGCGTGCCCTTTCGCGAGCTGATGGAGGCGCGCAAGCCGATCGAGATCCAGAGCGCACGCCTGGCGGCCCAGCGGCGCACGCCCGACCAACTCGACGCGTTGCAAGACATCATCCAGCGCATGCGGCGCAACATCGGCAACGCCGACGTTTACGTGGACCTTGATCACGACCTGCATGCGCTGATCGCCGATGCGTCGGGCAACGCGATCATCGCGCATTTGGTGCGCTCATTTCGCGGCGCGCTCAACGACCTGACGCACGAGATGCTCTATCGCCGGCGCAACCGCCAGCAACTGGAGCGGGTGCATGCGTTGCATGAAGCCATCGTCACCGAGATCGGCTATCGCAACCCCGACGGCGCCGGCCATGCTATGGACGTGCACTTCAGCGAGGCGTTGGCATTTTTGATCCAGCGGCAGGAGGGGGGAAGAAAGTAACACCCAGCTCACCCGCCGAAGTTGGCAATGAGGAAGAAGTAGCCGTTGCGCGCCGGAGCGACGCCAAACCCTACTTCTTTGTAGCGCGGCGAGAGGATGTTCTTCAGGTGCGGGCCTTGGCTGGGGATCTCCTTCGTGTACCACATCTCGAAAGCCTGGTCGGCGCTGCGCGCCAGCGCCCAGTTCTCGCCGGTGACGCGGCCGGCGTAGCCGGCGCGGGCGATGCGCTGGCTGGCGCGCGAGCCGTCCGAGCCGATGTGGCTGCCGACGCCGCGCGCGGCGCAATCCTCCGCATGCGCCTGCGCAGCCGCCTGCAGAACGAACGAGTAGGCGAGCGGCGGCACGCCATTCGCGCTGCGCGCCTGGTTGTACAGCTCCAACAGGCGCACCCGCACAGACTCGATCTCCGCATTCGCCGCTGGCGAGGTGTCGGGTATGACGGTTGCCGGAGACGGCTGCGCTGCCTCGCTCGCCGGCATGGGTGTGGCGAGCGGGACGAGCGGGATCAGCTCGATCGCTGGGGTGGATGGGGTCATAGCGGGCGCGGCACTGCCGACTGGGATGACCAGCTTCTGGCCCACTCGGATGATGGCATCTTCACTGATCTGATTCGCGCGCGTCAGGTCGGCGACCTTCAGTTGGAAGCGGGCGGCAATCGCGCTGAGCGTATCGCCGGGCCGGACGGTGTAGAGCGTCCAGAGCGCGCTCTCGCCGGGTTGTGGCTGCTCGGCCGGAATCTTCAACGTTTGCCCGGCTCGAATGAGGCTGGGGTCTTCCAGGTTGTTGAGCGCTTGGATCGAGGCCATGGATACGCCGAAGGCGAGCGCGATGCCGAGCAAGGTATCGCCCGGCTGCACGACATACTCGCGAGGGGCGTTGGCAGGCTGGGTGGCATGTGCACGCCGGATCGGGCCGAAGGCGCTCATGGCCAGCACGGCAAGCGCCGCGCACAGGACGAAGCATTTGTTCATAGTTGTTGTTCGCGCCGGGGCGACGGTTGCCCTGCTGCAAGACGAGCCGCAACCTCCGGCAATATGGTTGCAAGTATACGTGACTAATTTGTGCGTGGGCCTTTGGCAGGGATGATCAACCGCTGGCCGGCGCGCACCAGTCCGGGGTTGGCGATTTCGTTCACGCGCAGTAGGTCGGCGAGCGGCACGCGAAACTTCGTCGCGATCTCGCTGAGCGTCTCGCCGCGCCGCACCATGTAGATGAACCACCACGGACTCTCGTCGGGGTGGAGCTTGTCCGCCGGCAGCTTCAGCACTTGGCCAACTCGGATGACTTGCGCGTCATTCAGGCCGTTGAGGAGCTGGATGGCTGCAATCGAAGTACCGAACCTGGTGGCGATGGTGGACAGCGTATCGCCTGGCTGCACGGTGTATTCCCCAGCAGCGCGCAAGGCTGGCCGGCTCGATGTCGTCGTTGGGGTGGGTGGAGCAGCCGTGGGAGTTGGCTGAGCCGGCGTGGGCGTGGGGCTGGCCAGCGGCGTTCGACCGGGCGCGGGTGCAGCCGTCGGGATATCGGCCAGTTCGCGCGCGATGCGCGTCTGCATCGCGCGCGGGTCGGGCGTCGGTGTTTCCGCCGGCTCGCCCGAGCACGCGGCCAGGAGTAACCAACTTGCCACCAGGAGCAGCGCGTGCTTGCGCATCATCGCTCCGGCGATTATAGGGGGCGGGGGTTACAATCCTCACCGAGTCATGAGCGCCACCATTGCTGCCGGCGTGGCCAATGTCAGCGATGTGCTTGCGCGCTTGCGCGCCGATCGCGAATTCATGCGCGATGTGTGTGACTGGCAGCGCGCGCCTGCGCGGCCAGCGCGGTTCGCCGATTTCCCCGCTGCGCTCGATCCGCGCCTGCGCGAGGCGCTGAAGCGGCGCGGCATCGAACAGCTCTACACGCACCAGGCACAGGCGATCGCGGCGACCCTGCGCGGCGAGCACGTCGTGGTCGTTGCGAACGCCGCCGGCGGTAAGTCGCTGTGCTTTCACGCGCCCATCCTCAACGCGCTGTTGCGCGATCCGAACGCACGCGCGTTGTGCCTCTTCCCCACCAAGGCGCTGTCGCAAGACCAACTCTCCAATCTTTCATCTTTCGTGGCCCATCTTTCATCGAGTGGGGACGGCCTAATGAAAGATGAAAGGTCAAAGATAATCCATACCTACGACGGCGACACGCCTCAAGCCAAGCGCGCCGAGATTCGCCGCGACGCGCGGGTGATCATCACCAACGCCGACATGCTGCACATCGGCATCCTGCCGCACCATACGCGCTGGGCGGCGTTCTTCAAGCATCTGCGCTACGTCGTCATTGACGAGATGCACGCCTATCGCGGCATCTTCGGCAGCCATGTCGCCAACGTCATCCGCCGGCTGAAGCGCCTGTGCGCGTTCTATGGGTCGAACCCGGTCTTCATCCTGGCGTCGGCCACGATCGCCAATCCGCGCGCGCATGCCGAGCGCCTGATCGAAGCGCCGGTGACGCTGGTGGATGACGACGGCAGCCCGCACGGCGAACGCAACGTCATCATCGTCAACCCGCCGCTGACCGACCCACAATTCGGCCTGCGCCGCAGCGCCGATTTCGTCGCCCGCGACATCGCCGCGCGCTTCATCGCCGAAGGTTTGCAGACGATCTGCTTTGCGCGGTCGAGGAACACGGCGGAGATTTTGCTGGCTTACTTGCGGGATATGAGGCTGGGAGTGGGGAGTCGGGAGTCGGCATGTCCCACTTCCCACTCCCCACTTCCGATTCATGGCTATCGCGGCGGCTATTTGCCCGAGGAGCGGCGCGCGATCGAACAGGGCTTGCGCGAAGGCAGCGTGCGCGGCGTGGTGGCGACCAATGCACTGGAGCTGGGGATTGACATCGGCGCGCTGGACGCCTGCGTGATGCTCGGCTATCCGGGCAGCATCGCCAGCTTTTGGCAGCAGGCCGGGCGCGCCGGCCGGCGGCGAGGCGCCAGCGTCGCCGTCATGGTTGCCACGCCCGACCCGCTCGACCAGTATCTTGCCGCACATCCTCAGTACCTCTTTCAGCAGTCGCCTGAGCACGCGCGCATCGCGCCGGACAACCTCGGCGTGCTGGCGGCACACGTCGCATGCGCGACCTTCGAGTTGCCGTTCGCGCGCGGCGAACGATTCGGCAGCGTTCGCGTAGACGAGCTGCTCGATGCGCTAGCCGAAGAGGGCGATGTGCACGCCAGCGGCGTGGGCGCGCTGCCGCTGTTTAGAGGCGCGGACGACTCGCAGCCCGCGACGCGCTACACCTGGGTCGGCGAGAGCTATCCGGCAGACCGCGTGAGCTTGCGCGGCGCCGGCGAGCGCGTCAGCATCGTGGACGAGCAGGGCAATCTGATCGGTGAGACCGAACGCCACACTGCCCCGGCGCGCGTTCACCCGGGCGCGATCTACCTACACCAGGCCCAGACCTACCTCGTGACCGAGCTGGACTGGGAGATGGGCCGCGCCGTGGTGCGCCGCGTGGATGCCGACTACTACACTCAAGCGAGCGCCGTGTCCGAGGTGATGGTGCTGCGCGAATTCGACCGGCTAGAACCGGCGCAGTCGCCGGCGGGTAACTGCGCGCCCGCCAGTGGCGAGATCGAAGTCACGACCACCGTCGGTCGCTATCGCCAGGTGCAGTTCAACACGCACCGGACGTTGGGATGGGGCGACGTGGACTTGCCGTCGCAGAAGCTGCTCACCACCGGCTACTGGTTCGCCATCCCGGAGGCCATCTGCAAGCAACTGGAGAAAGAGGGCATCATCGGCCTGCCCAACGACTACGGCCCGAACTGGGAGCAGCAACGACAGGCCGCCCGCGCGCGCGACGGCTATCGCTGTGCCATCTGCGGCAAGCCCGAAAGCCCGCACCAGCAGCACCACGTGCATCATCGCCGGCCGTTTCGTTCATTCGGCTATGTGCGCGGCGAAAACGACTTCTATCTGCAAGCGAACGACCTGGATAACCTGATGACGGTATGCCCGTCATGTCACGCGAAGATCGAGACGGCCGAGCCGGTGAACCAGGCGTTGAGCGGCCTGTGCTACTTGCTCGGCAATCTGGCGCCGTTGTTCGTGATGTGCGATCCGAGCGACATCGCTGCCACGTTCGACACGGCCAGCCCGCACACGCACCTGCCGACCATCACGCTATATGAGCTGGTTCCCGGCGGCACCGGCCTGGCCGACGAGCTGATGGCGCATCACGTGGAATTGATGAAAATGGCGGCGCAGCGCGTACAGGAGTGCCCGTGTGAGCATGGCTGCCCATCGTGCGTCGGCCCGGTGGATCCGGCGATGGAAACGCATGGGCGCAATCTGAAGAAGGATGTGGCGCGCCTGATCGCGTTGATCCGCTGATCGGCGCGACGTTCATCGCAACAACGAAGGAGACGACATTTCGATGAAAGCAATTCGAGTTCACACCCATGGTGATGCGGACGCGCTCGTGTATGAAGACGCGCCGACCCCAGAGCCGGGACCGGGCGAAGCGCGGGTGAAGATCGGCGCGGCCGGCTTGAACTTCATAGACATCTACCAGCGGCGCGGCTGGTACAAAGTGCCGCTGCCGTTCGTGCCCGGCCAGGAGGCAGCGGGCGTGATAGACGCCGTGGGCGCCGGCGTGACCGAGTTCAAGCCGGGCGATCATGTCGCTTACGCGATGGTCATGGGCGCGTATGCGGAGTATGCAGTGGTGCCGGTGGGCCGGCTGGTGCCCGTCCCGCCCGGCGTGTCCATCGAGCAGGCCGCAGCGGTGATGCTGCAAGGCATGACTGCGCACTACCTGGCGCTCACCACCTATCCGCTCAAAGCCGGTGACATTGCGTTGGTGCATGCCGGCTCGGGCGGCGTCGGCCAGTTGCTTATCCAGATCGCCAAGCGGCTCGGCGCGCGCGTAATCGCTACCGTCGGCGCAGCCGACAAAGCCGAGCTGGTCAAAGCCGCCGGCGCGGACGACGTGATCCTCTACCGCGAGCAGGACTTCGAAGCCGAGGTCAAACGCCTGACCGACGGCGCCGGTGTGCACGTCGTGTATGACTCGGTGGGTAAGGACACCTTCCTGAAAGGCTTGAACGTGCTGCGCCCGCGCGGCTACATGGTGCTATACGGCCAGTCCAGCGGGATGGTGGATCCGATTGACCCGCAGGTGCTCAGCCAAAAGGGATCGCTCTTCCTCACCCGGCCGACGCTGGGCCATTACACGCTCACGCGCGCCGAATTGCTCGGGCGCGCCGGCGACCTCTTCCACTGGATGGCGGCAGGCCAGCTCAAGGTGCGCGTGGATCGCACCTTCAAACTGAGCGAAGCCGCCGACGCCCATCGCTACATGGAGGCGCGCCAAACTCGCGGCAAGGTACTGCTCATCCCCTGATCTAGACGGCGGTTGCGAGGTGGACGATAATCACGTTGTATGGCTTTCACCGTCCGAGACTTCGATGATCTCATTCGGCTGTTAGACGAACGGCCTGAGTGGCGAGATGCCCTGCGCCGCCGCGTCTTCACCGATGAGCTAATCGAGTTGCCGCGCGTGACACGCGAGCTGGCTGACGCCCAAATCCAGATACGCAGGGATCTGGATGTTCTCGCGCAGCGCCTCGATCAACTTACACAGCGCGTAGATCAGCTCGCGCAGCGCCTAGACCAGCTCACCCAGCGCGTAGATCAGCTCGCACAGAAGTTGGATGAGTTAATCGAGGCGCAATTGCGCTCTGAGCAGCGCTTACAGCGTTTGGAAGGCGATACTGCCTGGCTGAAGGGCATGATGTTGGAGATACGTTATGCGGAACGCCCATACGTGTACTTCAAGGACTTGATCCGCCGCGCCCGCGCGTTGGAGGGCGATGAACTGCACGATTTGTTAGAGCGCATTGGGTTGACCGACCAAGAGTTGCGCGACGTCGTCGAGAGCGATGTCGTCGCTGTCGGACGAATGCGCGAAAGCGATGCCGAGGCTTATCTGGTTGCTGAAGTCTCGTGGGGCATCGGTCCAGACGACGTAGAGCGCGCGGCGCGCCGGGCCGCGCTGCTGTCTCGTTCAGGCCGGCGCGTCATCCCGGTCGTTGCAGGCGACTGGATCACGCCGCAAGCCCTAGATGCGGCGGCTGAGCGGCGCGTGTGGTATGTCCTCGGTGGGTGTGCTATCGAGCCAAAGTGAAGGCGCAACGCCGAATCCACCGATTGAATCTGTCTATATGAGCGACAACGAGTTTTATCCCGTGAACGTCGCCGGCGTAGAGCGCCGGTTGCGGCTGATGGAAGTCGCGCCCGGCGTGAAGATCGCCGTGCTCAACATCCTGGGCGACACCGAGTTGGTGCAGGCGGCGGCGCGCGCGCTGGCGGCCCGGCTGCCCGCCGGCGTGGACTATCTTGTCACTGCCGAAGCGAAGAGCATCCCGCTGGCGCATGCGCTGTCGGTCGAATCCGGCCTGCCCTACATTGTGCTACGCAAGTCGCACAAGCCCTACATGGGCGACGCGCTCTCTGCCGAGACGCTCTCCATCACCACCAACAAGCCGCAAACGCTATTTCTGGACGAGAAGGATCGCGAGGCGATCAAGGGCAAGAAAGTGGTGCTGGTGGACGACGTGATCAGCACGGGCAGCACGCTCCAGGGCATGCGGCTGATCATGCAGAAGGCCGGCGCAGAAGTAGTTGCCGAAGCCGCAATCTTCACCGAGGGCGACCGCGCCCGCTGGAACAACGTGATCGCGCTCGGCCATCTGCCGATCTTCACCAGTGACGTGAACATGTGATGGAGGCATTTGGACGCCTCCATCGTTCATCGGGTGAATGACACTCTAACGCGTTGGGGGTCCTTCATCAAGCTGTCTCCTCGGCAAGTCATAGCCGATCGTAGCGTGATCTACTGACGATTCCGTTCTGGAGAGCGGATCGAGCAGCCAGCGACTGAGTATGTGACGAAGCTCTTCGAGACGAACGGGCTTGCTCAGATAATCGTCCATGCCAGCGGCGATGCAGCGCTCTCGATCACCCTTCATGGCCTGGGCTGTCATGGCGATGATCGGCACATGTCCTCCATTGCGCCGTTCCCAGTCTCGGATTGCCTGGGTAGCCTTTAGACCGTCCACTTCCGGCATCTGGCAGTCCATCAGCACCAGCCGATAGCCGTGTTCCGCCCGCGTAAGTCGCGCCACTGCTTCTTTGCCATTCGTTGCCACCTCGGCGGCATATCCCAGCTTGCTCAGTTGCTGCAATGCGACTGCTTGGTTGGAGGGGTTATCCTCCACGAGTAAGATACCTGTTTGAAGCGGTGTACTTGTAGGTCGGGAAGCTGTGTCGGCTTCTACAGTTGCCGGCGCCGGCTGGGAGGAAGGGCAATTGGAGCTAATTTCATATCCAGCGACCACTTGCAACAATGTGGTCAGCAGGCGCTGTTGGCGTATCGGCTTGGTCAGGTGAGCGACAAATCCTGCCTCGCGTGCTTGATCCCAGGGCACTCTCTCTTTGAAGGCCGTCAACATGATCAGTCGCGTACTGGTCAAGGAGTGATCTCCCTTTACGATGCGAGCCAGCGTCACGCCGTCCATCCCAGGCATGACCTGGTCAACAATGGCGAGATCGTAAGGTGTGCCGGAGGCAGCAGCGCGGACCAAGCTCAGCAGGGCCTCGGTACCATTCTCCACGCTATCGGCCTGTAGTCCCCAGGCGCGTAGGTAGCTTAGCAGGATATCGCGGTGCGTCTTCGTATCGTCAATGACCAAGACGCGCAGTCCGCTCAGTCGGGAGATGTCTGGTGTTTCTTGTGTGCTTGCCTCGACATGTGAAGAACGCTCACAACGTAAGGTGAACCAGAAGAATGCGCCTTCGCCCTCTCGGCTTTGTACGCCGATCTCACCACCCATCATTTGTACTAGACGGCTGGCGATAGCTAACCCGAGGCCGGTGCCACTATGGCGTCGGGTGATGCCACCGTCAACCTGTGTAAAGGGTTGGAACAAGTGGCGCTGCGCATGCTCCGGGATGCCGATGCCGGTGTCGCTGACTGAGCCGCGCAGCACGACGAAGCAATCGTCGCTTTCCTGGAGTTCGAGCTTTGCAGTGACATGACCGACATCGGTGAACTTGATGGCGTTGCCTACCAAGTTGGTGAATACCTGGCGCAGGCGCACTGGATCGCCGCGCACAACTGCCGGCACGTCGGAAGCGACGTATGTCATCACAGCTAAGCCCTTAGCATTGGCCTGCGGCGAGAGCAAGTCGGCTACGCTCTCCATGACATCGCGGGGCGAGAAGTCCTGAATATCGAGCACCATCTTGCCGGCCTCGATCTTGGAGAAGTCCAGGATATCGTTGATGATAGTGAGCAGGTGTTCCGCTTCCTTGAGCACGATGTTGGCATATCTGCGCTGTTCGTCGCTTAGTGGGGTGTCGAGCAACAACTCGGTCATGCCAATGATGCCATTCATCGGCGTGCGAATCTCGTGACTCATAGTGCTCAGGAACTCGGATTTCAGTCTCGAGGCTTCCAGAGCCTGATCCCGTGCCTTGGCCAGCTGTAGATTCGTCGCCTCGATTTCAGCCGCGTAGGCTTGAAGCTGCTCGGTCTTTAGGTTGCGTTCTATTTCTCCACCGATCCATTGCGCCATCAAGCGCAGAAACTCTCTGTCGGCGGGCTTGAATGGTTGGGAACGTGGCCTGGGGCTAGCAAAGCTGAGCGTGCCGTAGACTTGGCCGTTCGCGATCACTGGCGTTCCGAGAAAGGCCTCCATTCGGAAAGTAGCGTAACAGGGGTGTGCTGCCCACTCAGACGCGCCTGCGTTCTCAAAGCTAATCGGCTCCCCACGACGCAGCACTTCGCGGCAATATGTCTGCCCTAAATCGAAGACGTCACCGGATCGGATCGCGCCATTTGGTGTCAGTGCCTCGATCACTTGATAGCGTTCGCCTTCAATGTGGGCCAGTACGCCAATGTCCAAGCCGAAGCGTCGAGTGCCCATCGCTAGTAACGCCCTCAGCTTGGCCGAGAAGGTGAGTTCTTGAGCGGAGACGATCTGATAAAGCGCGCGAATCGCTTCTTCACTTTGGCGCAGTGCCTCCTCGGCTCGCTTACGTTCGGTGATGTCGCGAACGATGCTCTGAAAGTGCAAAGGGGTGCCGTTCACATCCCGAACCAAAGCAGCGTTGATCTCCACACGCACCAGAGAGCCATCCTTACGACGCAATGTGCGCTCGTACACCGGTAGCTGAGCGTTGGCCAGCAAGTTAGCCAAAGCTTGGTTTGCATCGCCGTGCTCCTCGTCTGGCACGACGATGTGATGCACAGTCAATTGCAGCAACTCTTCTATTGTGTAGCCCAACAACTCCGAAGCCCGCTGGTTGACAGCGAGGTGGCGACCTTCCAGGCTGATGAGGAATACGGCATCGTTGGTACGCTCGAACAAAGCGCGGTAGATTTGTTCGCTTTTGTGCAGCGCTTCTTCGTTGCGCTTGCGCTCCAGTGCATTGACTAAGATCTCGCCGACGATCCTGAGCAAGGCAATGTCATCCTCAGACCAGGTTTTCGTCGCGCGCACGGCGTCGAAGCCGAGAAAGCCGATGAGTTTGTGGCTGGAGATCATCGGCACGACGACCAGCGAACGGATGCCCTGTGGCTCCAAGATCTCTCGCTCGTTGCTGGCTTCTGGTGGTAGATCGGCTAAAGACGGCAGGTAAATATTCTCACCGCGGCGCAGTTTGTTCATCCACCATGGGAAAGCCTCCGTCGGGATGTTTTGGAGATTCGCAATCTGCGGCTCGATGCCGAAACAACACCACTCATGCGTGTTGCTCATGAGTGCGTTATCGGCGGAAATTAAGAAGACATAAGCGCGATCTACGCCGGCAAATTCGCCGATGGCCGCTAAGCTTTGAGTGATTGCTTCATCCAATTCAGATGGGGACAGTGCGATAAAGCGTGTCGAGAGACTGGTCACCAACTCCTCGAAGGCGATCCGATGGCGGAGCATGTCTTCGATGCGACGGCGTTCGGCTAGCTCTTGCTGAACCTGCTCTTCGGCAAGACGATGTGCGGTGACGTCATTCAGGACGACGAGCCTGATCTGCTGACCATCCTCCCTGAGGTCGTGGATGGTCGCTTTTAGAAAGAGTGCTTCACCGTTCCTGTGTAGCCCGATAGTCGTTCGAGGCTTGCTCGTCGGCTGTACAGTAGCGCCGGCTGCTGTGTGAATCATGCCAGCGTGCCAATGGCCATCGCGAGAGTGTTCCGGCAGGAGCATGTCTAACGGCCGGCCCAATACCTCAGCAGCTGAATAGCCGAAGATGCGCTCCGCGCTGCAATTAAAGAGTTGAATACGCATCTCCGTATCAATAGCGATGATGGCATCACTTGTCAGGTTGACAATAGCGCTCAAGCAAGCTTTGCTGACCTCTAGTGGAACGATCGGTTTCGGTTCACTCTGTTCTGAGTGGTTCGTCCGGTCGAGCACGGTTTCAGGGCTTGTTCGTTCGATTCCATCCATAGCTTTCTCTCTTAGACATCAAGCGACAAAGTACCAATTAGCGAAGACTGTGGTCAATACACCTAAGCCGACGGCGAAGCCGGCCGTCAAAAACTGATCGAGTGTTGGTCGTCGTCCCCACCAGCCGAGCAGAATGAAGGTGGGAAAGAGAGGTAGTACGTAGCGCATCACGCTCGCGACCGAGCTAAAAAGGGGAACTAGGATGAGCACTAAGGTGTAGACGGCATAGCCTTCACCCAACCGCCGCCAAATGAAAGGCGTCATAGCCAATGCAATCAGCGCAAAGCTCAGGTTGAGCAGGCGGTTCAGACTGCCTCGGTTGAGTTGGAAGTCGGCCAACGCGCTCAACTCGCGAGCGAGAACAGCACCTGGGCCGATGTTCTGTCGGCCCCAGGCGGCTTGCACTTCGATGAAGGCCAGTGGCCGGTCGAAGTTGATTTCGAGGAACGCCATGTAGAGCAGCAAACCGAGCGGGATAGCAGCGATGATGACGAGTTCCGTCCAGTGCGCTTTGACGTCCCTCAATAGCAGAGACCAAGTCTGGCGGCGCATCGTGCCTTGCAGGCTCCATCCGTGTCGGCGAAGCCACTCCCACGTCACCAGTGCCCAGAGCACGATCCCTAAGTTGCGGGTTGCCGAGGCCAACATGCCGGTGAGTGCTGCGGCCAGCCAATACTGACGGCGAGCGAAATACATAGTTGCTACGGAGAGCAATAGAAAGAGGCTCTCGGTGTAGACCGCGCTGAAAAAGAACGCGGTCGGGAAGAGCGCCAAGTAGAAGACTGTCCGACGGGCCGACGCTCGATCGGCGAGTTCCAATTCCGTCAGGCGATAGAGGAAAATCAACGCCAGTAGGAAGGCTGCATTGCTGATCAAGAAGCCGGCCAACACTAAGTTCTCGCCAACCAAAGGCGCTAACAAGCGCATGGCCAGGGGGTACAAGGGGAAGAATGCAACGTTGCTCTGGCGCAGGGGTTGAAACCAGTAGCCATCACGCGCGATCTGCACGTACCATTGACTATCCCACTTTGCCCAGAGGCTTAGAAAGGTGCTGTTCGGATCGGCAACCCAATGGCCCTCTTCAGTCGGGAGAAGCACATCACCTACGATGCCTGCAGTGAAGAGTGCTGCGCGTGAGACGACGAACGCGATCGCCGGTTGAGCCAGCCAGTCGAGCTGCGCGATCAGTGCAGTTAGGGTCATCAGGCTGTGCTCAACGCGGCGCCAGCTCATGAAAAGTGCGGAAGCGAGCGGATTGCCAGGTGTGCTGCTCATTGCTCCAGTCCCACGGTAACCTCGATGTTCGCCAGCGTGACCGGCCCGCCATAGGCAACCAAGCTGATCCATCCCTCGGCGCGCGGCAAGCGTATGCCCGAGGCAATAGTTTGATCGTCTACAAAGACATCCGCGCTGTTACCGCGCACCACTAACCTTAGTTGGCTGCCTCCCTGCAATTTCCGATTCAGTTTGGCCGATCCACGACCGCGGAAGACGCCGGCCTCGTCGTAAGTGCCCCAAAAGATTCCCTCGCCGCCGCGGATAAAGCGCACGATCGTGGCGCCGCTCTTGCGCGACCGCTCGGGCATATGGATCATGAATCCTCCGCCGGCATCGGGGGTATCCGGTAGAGTGATATCGGCCTGGATGGTGTAGCTCGAAGCATAGATGCCGGTGTTCAGAATGTAGTCGGCGGGGTTGGGAGCGACCTGGGTGAAGACGCCCTGGTTGATGTTCCAGCGGCCACTGATAATGCGCTGGTCGGGAAAGCCCGATTCCCCGCTGTAGCTGCTGGCGGGAGTTAGGGGCGACATGACCGCTGGCGTTGGCGTAGCAAGTGTGGATGTCGCGCGCTCCGCAGCACCGACACTGACAGACTCGAAAACTGATTTGCTGCGCGCAGTGATCAGGCCGATATAGCCAAAGTTTTGTCCGTTGACGATGGGGATGTCGCTCGCCAGCAAGATGCCATCGAGGAAGATGCTATAGGTGGTATTGCCGCTGACGATGCGAATGACATGACGGTTCGTGCCAGGTGGATCAACGTTGGCATATCCTTGGCCGACGAACTTGCCTGTCTCGTCGTAGTAACCCCAAAATACGCCTCCAGGCCGGCGATCGGAGTAGCGGAACATGTAGGCGCCGGTAAGACGATTGGCGTAGGGCATGTTGAAGAGCACGCCGGCCCCATTGCCGTTCCGATGGCTTAGCGCGACTTCGAGGGCATAGTTGCGAAAGGCGCTGTTGGTGTAGACGATGCTCAGGTCATAGCCAGACGTGTCTTCTTGTATGAGTGCTTGATCGGCGAATCGCCACTGACCGCTGATCACCTGCCAGCCCGAGGTGCGCAGTTCGCCGCTGAAAACACCGCGCCAAGGCTGAGCGGCGCCACTGCTGATCAGCGGGCTGTTGGCGACGAGTGGCGTCGCGGCGGGAGCAGGTGTCCCCGTCGTGCGGGTGGTCTTTACCTTCGCTTGAGCTTTGGGCGAATCTTGAGCTGTAGATGGTCGAGGCGTTGGCTGTCGCTCGTCGGTTTTGACCAAGACGAGGGGGGTGTTGTCGAACAACGGGAAGGCTTCCACCGACGTGTAAGCGACACTACTGCGCGAGGTGATCAATCCGATATGGCCGTGGTTGCGCTGCAGCGGCACGTCGTGTGCAATGAGTGCGTCGTCCACGAAGATGTCATAGCTGCTCTCGCCGACATAGACGCGAATCTGATGGGGCTCGTTGCCAGGATCGGGCAACGCTTGAGAGCCTTGGCGGAAGAACATTCCGGTGGCATCGAAGTAACCCCAAAACAGTGAGTTCGTCTGGTCGGAATAGCGCACCATGTGAGCATCGTTGAGCTGATAAGGCGATGCCATGTTGAAGAGTAGACCGCCGCCGAGCCCGATCAGGTGACGTAGATTTACTCGCAGCACATAGTTCTCGAAAGCGCCTCCCTGGTAGCCGATGCCGGCATCTTGGATGGCTGGATTGGCTTGCACCAGCTCTCCCTGAGAGATCTTCCACTCTCCTGCGAAGGGCACCCAGCCGGCGCCGCCAGGTTTACTGTCAAAGTCGCTGACGTAGACTAGTTCATGGGGTTGTTCTGCAATCGCTGCTATGATTTTGAGTGTGTCGAAACGAGCCGGCCCCCAGCTGTGAAAGCCGATTAGGCCACTGGAATAGAACAACGGTCGCCGCTCGATCAAATTTTGGCCGTTGAGCTGAACGGTGTAGGTTTTGTCCAGCACGTAGAGATCGAGGCGATACTTTTGGGTATCCGTGTTCAGGGGCACCGTCACTTGGTTCACGAAATTGCCCTCTGAGTCGGTGTATCCGGCTACCAGTTCCATGTTTCCTCCCTCACTGCGATTGATTGTCACGCGGTGAAGTTGGGTAGTCAGATCGGGATACTGTGCGTTGAAATTGATGCCGGCCGCACGCGTGTTCTTCGCCAACGTCAGATAGACGCTAAGGTGGTAGGGCTGTTCTTCATCTAGCCGGTAAGGCACGAAGATGTTTGCCGGTTGTTCTAGGTTGGCCGTCTGCGCTAACATCTCCTCGCGCAGTGCCCACATGCCGCGATCACTGAACCAGGGCTTGATGTCAACGTCGCTGAAATCCTGTACGTACGGCAGCTCAAACGCTGTGAAGCGCTGGCGTGGGCCAAGGATTCGGGTGATCGCCAACGCTAGAACCAACAACACTAACCCCAACAGTGCCAGCCCGCTCAGTCGGCGTATCGGCAATCCGCGCGCCAGCCGCTTCCTCACTCTGTCGAAAGGAAGCCTGGCGACGATTGACCAAGTTAAGCTCTTGTGCATCATGTCGGGCCTCATCATGGTGATTAAGTTTGTGGCTCGCTCGGCTAAGGTGCTGCGTCGTTCGATAGCATCGTCTGGCAGCATAGGCCTTGGACAGCGCTCACCCAACGTACGTTCTCCGGAAGGTTGAGATTCCGGTAACTCTCTTCTGGGATGGCCAAAATGCCCTCAACCAGCAAGGGATTGCCGTCCTGCTTGTCGAAATAAAATGTGTGCCAACCTTTGCTGGCATCTACGATTCCCAAGTCGAAGTATTGGTAGCGGTTGTTGACCGCCACAACGTCGCCAGGAATCAGTCGCTCCAATTCTTCGATCGTGTATTCCTCCATATCCACCACCTTCCGGTCGGCGCTGAATACCGTCTTCTGATCGTAAAGGTCCAACATCCCCGGGGTTGCTCGCAACTCAATAGTGGTCGCGAACCCGAGGCTTTTGGCGCGGATGGCGAGTTGATTCAAAGTTGCTGCGCCCCTTAACAATAGACGGTATCTCCCGTCCTCTGGAAACTTCGCATCAATGCGAAAACGGGTTGGCCGAGGCAGGCCGATGAAGCTACCCTTGACGGTGCCGTAAAGGCCGGGCGTGATCATATTTAAGCGATTCCATTTGCTGTCTGAGAAGAACTGGAACAGGCGAAACATCGGTGATAAATAGTAGGAGCTCGGGATGATGTGTGGGCTGAAGGCGAAAATGCGGCTGCTGGGAACGAAGAAGCGATCGGGATGAGCCTTGATGAATAGGTCGAGTGCGGCTATGTGCGGGTTGTCGGTCACCAGATCTAAGTTGGCGTAGCCGGCTAAGTCATCTGATACCACCAGATGGCGCAAGTCATAGTATCGGGTCAAATCTAGCCGGTTGGAGAGCAGGCGGATGAATTCGGACCAACCAGTATTAATAAGCAACGGCTTGCGCGTGGCCCGAGGGAGGTCAATGAATTCGTAAACCGCATAACTATCGTTCTCATAGAGCTTGCGCAGGTAAGTGGGTAGCTGGTCCAGTTGGGGTTCGATTACACGTTCCAATTCGCGCAGATATTCAGCGCCGCCTACCGTGCTGGCGATCAATTCGCGGTTAATGACGATATAGCGAATGTTTAGGTCGCGCGCGATGTTCACCCACCAGTCCTGGCCGTAATACAGGGCTCGCAGCAAGAGGAAGAATTCAAATTTGTTGTCCGAGTCGCCGGTGAGGCCATAGTAGTAGCTGGGCAAGTCGAGATAGTAGATGTGAAATTTATCAATGAACTTGTGCTCTACGCCAGTCGGGCTCACGATCACTTTGGCCGTCTCGGTGGGTGGCAGCACCACCACCTTGCCCGGTGGCATGCGCTGCAGAACGGTCTTGACCTCCTTGAGATAGACGACCGGGTAGGGTGCCAAGAAGCCTCGCAAGTTCCCGCTCGCGAAGGTGTCGCGATAGTGAGCGTTGCTCAGCAGCGGCGCTACGCAGAGTGATGCGATGAGCGTAAGCGCGATCTGTTCTCCTCGTATTGGCTGGCTTCGATTGCGCCGGGTCAACCCTTCGCCAAGCCAGGCGATGCTGATGGTCATGAGTACGCAGGCCATCATGAAAAGAATCAGTTGGAAGCGGTGGGGGAAGCGCAGCACTTGAACGATGGTGCTGGTGAGTTGGAGGATCAAATTGCCCAGGGTGGACTGCATGCCATCGGCTGCGCGGCTAATGGTGGCGATCGTGCGGTGGAAGGTGGGAAACCAATCAGGATCGGAGTAGCCCAGAGTCGCCCACATCGAGAAAAGGACGTTAACGTAGGCGACGACGAGAAACTGCTGGCGCGACCAAGAGTTGAAGACGCTGCGGCGTATGGCTGGCAGCATCAATGGCAGCAATGTTAGCGCGGTATAGGCCACGTTTGGCCAGCGTGGCTCTTTGACAAGGTAGTCGCCGCCGATGATCTTGTCCATGATGCCGGCCATGTCAAATGAGAGCACGTGTCCTAGTGGCACAGAGGCATCGCTGATGAAGTAAAAATCACCCGGCACAGTTTCCGAGATGTTGGGCACGCCACGCAGAAAGACGAACTTGACCATCAGCCCATAGGGGATGATGGTGAGGACGGCCAACAGTATGAATGCCAGGATGCAGCGTACCGGCGTCGTATGGCCTACGCGTGACCACACTGCTAGGCTGTGACCTATGAAGCTATGAATCCGTCCTCTTGAAAAGGCGGTGGATGATGAGCGGGATGTCGTCCTGCAGTAGCGCAACTCTTTCCAGTGCTGTCTCCATCGTCTTAGGTGCCGCAGTTTGCCATCGTGGATGAACCGTGCTGCCTCGAGCGTCAGCAGGCTGGCGACGGTGATAATCAAGTAGAGTGCAAAGAGGATCAGGTAGTGAATCGCCGGATTGAGCAGGGTGATGATGCATGCGGCCACAATGAAACGGTAAGGCCGGCGACGGGCGAAGATCAGGCCGAAAGTTACCAGCAGGGAAGCGATTGTGAATAAGCTGAAGCCGAGGATGAGAGTATAGAAGTGAGTAATTTTGGCGTAGGTCAGGATCGCGAAAATGACTGCAACGGCAGGCGCAGCGGCGATATAGATCGTTGGCGCTGCGCCAAATTGCACACCGGCGACCAGAAAGCGGCTCACGGCGAGGTACGCGGCGAAAGTCACAGCAGGGATGACCAAGATGATGGCGAAGGGTAAGATCTTGTAGTAGCGCAACCAGGTGGTCAGGAAGGAGTAACGGACGCGGAACTCATAGCCGTTGGTCAACTGGTTGAATTTGCCCGCAGCCTGTTCGATGAACTGGCTGTTAGGGTTGAAGAAGGGCACCAGTTCGTCACCGTTGATCACTGCTTCACCACGTAGCACCGAGGGAATGCTGGCCAACACGCCGCGAAAGATGAACAGCGAGCACGCGAGATAGATTGCCCCCACGGTGAACGCAATCCGATGAGTGACGGCTATGTTACAGATGCGCACACTCAAGGCCGTGCGTGTCTGTTTGGAAAGAACGGGGAGCAATTCCATAGTTGACCCTACAGTTGCAACTGTTGGCGCAGCCGGCTGAAATAGTGTGCCAGCTCGCTGCGCATTGCCGAGCTACGTCTCAGCAAATGGTCTCGGATGACTGACGACTTGTGCAAGGCAGTCTCTGCTATGCGCTTGAGCGCGAGCGGGTCGAAAGGTGCATTCGCGTCTAGAGCGTAGGAAGTCATCTCTAAACCCGCGATGAGTTCGCACACCTTGATGTCGTAGGTCAGGGCTACGAAGGGCTTGCCGAGGATCGCTGCAATCACCAAAGCGTGTAGCCGCTCCGCCACCAGCAAGTCACACCCCGCGATGAGAGCAGCGATTTGTCTGTGAGTTGTCGGCAGGCGCTGATGTACTTCGATCTCTGGAAGACGCGCGCAGAACTCGGCGAGTACCTTGGCGTCGTGCTGGGCCTTGAATCTGGACTGCATCGGCAGTGTGTGGATCTCGATCGGGTAGCTGGCATGCAATGCACGCAGACCGTCTTCTAGGTTTTTCAGCAAGGTCGTCCAGTTGGCTGGATTCTCGATGTCGTAGTTGAGGTTGAGCGCCACACGCACAGGAGGCTGCAGCGTGCCGTTGCACGCTGCCGGCCGCGGGAGCGGATAGCCGGCCACCTCTTCACGAGAGAGTGGCGCGAATTGGGCCGGCGCATTGGCAAACACAGCGTCGGGCACGCGTTGCACGCGTTGAGAGGGCAGGCCGAGACTCAAGCATGTCTCATAAGACCTGCAATCGCGCACCGAGAGCACGTCCACTTGGCGGAGAATGTAGCGCGCGAACCGGCGTCCCTGCTCGGTTTGCAGTGGTCCGACACCGATATTGCTCATCACGATCGGCTTGCGTGCTATGTGTCGTGCGAAGGTGACGATCGCTAACACCATGAGCAGCGTCGCGTAGCGGTTGCGGCCGACGCTGGCATAGAGCTCCTTGATGATGCTGCCGCCGCCGAAGAAAACTAGATCGCATGTGCGCAGTCGGCGCAGTAATCGGCTGCGGTCTCTGACCGTATGGAACACTTCGGCATGGAAACGCGATTGCAGTTGAGCCGCAGTAAATAGCGGATCATAGGAGTTGACCTTGTAGTGATGGTGGCTGCCCAGCTGATTCAGAAACGTCTCCAGCAGCAGCTCGTCACCGATGTTGTGCTGTCCGTGTGTGCCAAGGAAGACGATATTTTTGGAAGTCATAGGAATGAGGGCTTCACGGTTAAACAGCTCTTGTCTCGTCTAGTGCCAACGGCGTGCCGATGCGTCGCATGGGGACTTGCTTAAGCGCATGCAATGAATCCCAAGCCAGCAATACGACGAAGAAGCAAATCATCAGGCCGAGTTGAATCGAAACGACTTGGTGCAGTGACTCGTGAAAGATCCAGAGCAGCAACACTTGAAGCGCGCCAACTCCGATCGCCAAGTAGGCGGCGTCAGCGCTGCCAATGGATAGCCGATAGTTGATGACGACGTTGGCCAAAGCATAGGCGGTCGTGGCTAGGGCATATAGCCATAGCAGCGGAGCGATGGGCAGGTAAGCCGGCCCGAACAACACTTGCACGATAGCTTCTGGAAACGAGTAGGTGAGGGTCACAATGGCAAGCGAACCAGCCAGGACGATCGCCAGCGAGAGCAAGAGCAGGTGGCGATGACGCTGGCCACGGCTATATCGCTGGGCAACGATGGGAAACATCGCGGTCACGATTGACCAAGTGGCAAAGAAGACGACGCGGCCCGTTAGGGCTAGCGCGGCATAAAGCCCTGCTTCCTCAGAGGGGAAGAAGCGCCGTACGATCAACACATCGCTGTTGTTGATCAGAATTTGACCCAACTGAGCCGCAAGCGCCGGACCGGTGAAGACCATCACCTCACGGCGCAGCGCCGATGTGATCGGCTGTGCGGTTGGCAGATCGGCAGCGACGCGACGCGCGGTGAGCCAGGTGGTGACGAACGAGAGAGTGATTCCTGCCACAGCGCCATTTACCCCGAAGCCTAACGCCACAAAAGCCAGGCTGAGCAGCAAACGTGACCACATCTCAACCTGGTAGGTGGCGGCGAGGAGACCGAAACGCATGCGCCCTTGCAGCAGACCACGTTCGACGCCCTGCATCAGAAAGAAGGGAGCAAATAGCCCAAACAAGATGAATGGGACGGGCGAACTGACCGAGAAGAAGCTGGTCCATAGCGGCGCACCAAGCGCAAAAATAACCATCAGTCCCAAGCCGATCCACAGGGCAAGTCGCAGCGAGAAACGGCGCAAGCGGGCGATGCTTGATAGGTCACGCGCTGCAGCGAAGACAGCGCTGAAGCGTGCTGCCGGCGTTTGCACACTGGTGGTCAGGAACGAGGTGACGAGAAATAGCGTCACGATCAGGCTGAGGTCGGCAAAGGCTGATGGACCGAGCCAGCGCCCCATGATGAGGTTGAAGAGGTAATTCCCGGCGTTGACCAGGGTGGCGCTGATGAACAGCACTGCGCCGCCGCGCAGCAACCCACTGCCGTGCGATGATCCGGGGGAAGCGAACTCAAATCGGTTGGGTAGCATACTCGGGTCGAAGGTGCGCGTGCCTGCGTCCCAAGTCTCCACGATGAAGCGCCGCTTTGCCCGGTCGAGAGTCAGTGTCACTTGCAGCTGGCCGCTGCCATTCAACGCGTGCTCGATGATGTTGGTGCAGACTTCCTGGACGGCCAATTGGATTTGATTGGTGAGGTTGTGAGTGGAAGGCACCGATGCGTGCCCCAACAGTGCGGCGACTCCTTCCCCTAATACGTTCAGGTAGCGATAGCTAGCGGGTAAGTCCACCGTCAACGTGATTGGTCGCTCGTCCTCCTTAACGCAACCGATGGCGCTGAAAGGCAACACTTTCACTAATCGCCAGCGGTTGCCCCTAGGGCGGGGGATGTACACTACTTCATCCATCAAGCTGCGCACCAGGAAGAGTCCTACGCCGAGGTTGATTGGGCCGGCGCCGGCCTCGGGCGGGGTTGGCCGCGTGGTCGTCTCAGGCAGCAGAGCCTCGTAGCACCAACCGCCAGGCAGTTTGAGAGAGAAGCGCCGTGGCTCATTACTCAACTGCAGCGTTGCGCTGATCTCGCTCGTGCCGGCTTCTTGGACGATTGCCTGAACCAGCGGTTGCTGAGCTGCGGCCAACGCTTCGGCCGCAACGGCATCGGCTTGTGCCAGGCCGTCAACGCGCGCCAGCATTGCCTGCAGGCAGCAAGCAAGCAGCGCGTGGACATCCACTTGCTCCAGTGTGCCTTTGATGCGAATTTGTAACCGATCTTCCTGATTCATGAGCGTTGTTCATTGGGTAGCAAGCGTTTGACCGTCGCCTCCAACTCCCAGGAACTGACGGGTTTCTCCAGAAAGCTGTTGGCTCCTGCGGCGCTCGCTTCGAGGCGATGCTGGTCGAGGACACTATTTGTCAGGATGATCACAGGCACGTTGCGCAGGGCCTCGTCGGTGCGTACACGCCGCAGAAGATCCAGCCCATCCATCTCTGGCATGGAAATGTCAGAGATAAGCAGATCCACATGAGATTGGGCCAGGTAAGCCAACGCTTCCCGGCCACTGTTGGCAGTAACGACTTCATGTCCGCTATTGCGCAGCCGTTTGCTGATCACTAATTGTGTGACAGGGTGGTCTTCCACAACGAGAATGGTTGCCATAGCGTTCACCACACATTAGAAGAGTTTGAGCGCGGCTTCGGCAGTGTCGGCGATGTCAAAGACGCGATCGAATTTGGTCAGGTTGAGGATGCGCCGAGCAGCTTCGATTCGTGGCCATACTAGTTTGACGTCGCCGCCTGCCTGACGCGTGCGCTTGAGAATGCTCACCAATACAGCCATACCGGATGAATCCAGGAAGGGCACCTCCGAAAGGTCAATCACAAAATTGGCTGCGCCACTTTCAAACAGTTGCATGAGCTGTTGACGCAACTCGGCAGCGTTGACCACGTCAACGCGCTCCTGAGGAGCAACGATCGTGACGCGCAGAACATGTTCACATATCACGAGCTTCATTGCCTCAAACCTCTTCTTCGTTCGGCTAAAGTCGTTTGAGCAGTTGCCAGAGATTGCCCCGTTCGTCGCAGCGGTAATGCAGTTCATCTAGGAGCGCTCTGGCAAGGAAGAGGCCGTAACCACCTTCCTGGGGCTGATCGAAATCTGGCACGGCCGCCGATTGCGAGTCGAATGGTCGTCCCTGGTCACGTAGTTCTATCTGAATGACCAAGCGCGGTGTGTGAGATATACGGAGCAAGACAGCGATTGTGCCGTCATCTCGTCCGGCATAGGCATGTCTAACAATGTTGGTGCAAATCTCGTGTGCAGCGAGCTGCACGTTGTAAACGTTGAATTCGTCAGCGCCTGCCCGGATCAGCAAATTACTGACGGCGGAGTCAATGACTCGCACAGCGGCGAAGGTAGCCGGTGCAATGAATTCGACGGTGCTTTCGGTGTTTGCTGCAGGCTCTCCGTCTTCGTGGGTCAGTCTGTCCTTGTCCATGAGCGCCTTTATCAGCATGCTTTCAAGACGACTACGGTCTGATCGTCATCCTGAATATCGTCGCTGTTGAAATGGGCCACAGCAGCCAGCAATCCATCGGCGATCTCTTTGGGCGAAGCCGTTGATAGCAGATCCACTTGATGGAGCAGTCGGTCTATGCCGAAAAGTTCCCCTTTCTTGTTCCGTTCCTCGTTGAGCCCGTCGGTCGCCACTGTCAGGACATCGCCACGTTGAAACGGGATGCTCTCATCCTGCCAAAGCGGAATGGGGAGGACACCGATAGGAGGCCCATCGGCTCCCAGCAAACGTGCTGCGCGGCCGTTGGGGCGAAGGATGACCGGCGAATGCCCGGCGTTAGCGATGGTGAGCAGCCTCTTCGCCGGGTCGTACTGGCAGACGCAGACGGTAGCCATCATGCCGACTTTGGTGAAGTCGTCGTATAGGTGTTCGTTGGCTTGCGCAAGGATTGCGGCTGGCGTGATGATGTTGTGCAGCGCGCTGCTGCGCAAGTTCGTTCGTGTCATGGCCATTAAGAGTGCGGCAGAGAGACCCTTGCCCGATACATCGCCTACGACGAAAGTGAAAGGCCGGCTCGTCACACCACTGGGGGCAATGTAGTCGAAGAAATCGCCGCCCACCTGGAGCGCAGGCCGCAAAGCACCGTAGATGTCAAGCCCAGCGATGGTCGGCGATCGTTGTGGCAATAGGCCGAGCTGCACCCTGCGCGCCAGTTCCATCTCAGTTTGCAATCGCGCCTGAGCGACTAGTTGCTCATGCAGAAGAGCGATCTCGAGTTGGGCGCCGGCTTGTTCCGTGATCGAGCGCGCTAGTTTCAGGTCGGGTGATAGGTCGGATGCCGGCCGGTTTAACCAAAGTCCAAGTACTGCAACGATCTCGCGTCGCTCGCGGAGCGGGAGAGGCGCGACGAAGAGGTTGCCTGTGCCATTCGTAGGGCTGAACGAGAATTCTGCGCTACTCAGCAAAAGCTCACTGCCGACCCGTCGCACGCGTTCGAAGAGAGCGATCAGGTATGGCTCGGGAATCGTTAGACCGGGAGAGCATACGACCTTGAGCGGTGTCGTCAACACGACGAACGCAGCGTCGGCTTTCACTAAGCGCATCGCCTGTTTCACCAGGCGATAGAGCAGGCGGTCAATATCTAACCGATCAGAATCTGGTTCGTTCAGCTCACACAATGCGAGTAGTTGGTCCTCCGTTTCGGCGAGCGCGTCCGCCAAGCTCTCCACTTCGCCCTCTAAGATGGTCAGGGAGGCTAGCAGTGCCGCGTCGGCTTGCAGACGGGCTAGCGCTGCATCACCCTTAACACCGCTAACGCGTAGCTCTCCCAGCCAAGCGCCGGTGTCGTCTATGATTGGTGCCATCAGCCCAGCGGAGTGTGGCGGCGGTTGGGCCGGCCAGCAAGCTAACAATTGTTCACCTTGCCACAAACTGAAGCTCGCTGCGCCGTTGACCAACCACGCTGTTGCGAGGGTTTGAAGCAGAGGAACTCGGTTAGCAAGAGACGTAGACGCCATCTTCGGGTCAAGCAGCGAGCGCAGTCGTCGCCTCTTCGACAGAAACCATGATTTTGAAAGCGCGATCCAGGCGGGTAAGCTCGAAGATGATGCGCACCGGCTGTTGCAAGTTGCAGAGAATCTGGTCGGCGCCGTGCTCTCGACAGTATTTCATGCCTTGCACTAAGCAAGCGAGGCCACTGGAGTCGATGAAGTTGACTCCACCGAGATCTATGACAACATGACCCTTCGTTCGATTTGTGGCCTGCATCAATGCTTGGCGCACCTGCGGCACTTCATGAGCATCGAAACGTCCTGACAAACCGACAACCGCAATTGTCTGATCGCTTTTAGACATGGGCTTGACCTCTCGCATGCTGATTTGCATAGATGTCGTTTCCTCCTTATTAAGTAGCGGGCAAACGGCGTGCAGTGCCCGTTTGCCGCCGCGCAATCAGGGTCTCGAAATGCAGCAGATACCAGTCCACGACTTCGGCAATCGGCAAACCGCGTGAAGCCCTCCAGTTTTGCTGGCCCAGCGCGCGACGGCGCTCAGGGTCGTCAATAACCCTGGCGATGGCGGTGGCTAGGCTGTGCGGGTTGCCGGGCTCGAAAAACTCGCCGCTGTAGCCTTCTTCAGCGATCACTTCGGCGAGATCACCGATGTAGGGGAGGACCGCCGCTTTGCCATAGTCACCGGCTTGGTGCAGCACGCCCGAACTGCCGGTAGTGCTCGTATAGGGGAAGACAACCACTGCGGCCTCGCCAAAGATGCGTGGGACGTCTTGTTCGGCCACGTAGCCGGTATATCGGATGTTGGGGACATCGGCGTAGCGCCGACGTACGCTTTCTAAATAGCCCGGTGCATTCGGGCTGTCAGTGCCTGCAATGACGAGTTCTAGCGGTGGTCGGCTGTCGTCTTGCAATAACTTGAAAGCTTCAATTAGCGTCTCTACCTTCTTGTAAGTGCCGAACTTGCCGAACGCCAAGATCTTGATAGGGCCAGGGGGGAGTTCGAACGAAGGCTGAGGGGTGTCCTCGAACGCCCCATGTGGGGCGAGCAACACGTTAGTGGCTTTGTACTTGGATTCCAGAATCTCGACGTATTTAGGGATCGTCACCGCTACCATATCGGCCTTCAAAAGCAGACGGGTCACCTGGGTGCCAAAGAAACGCATCACCGACTCGACGAATGCGTTGCCAGCAAAACCAGCGCTGCGCAGGTTGATCGTCTCCATGATGTTGTGCAGGAGCACGATGGTGGGGTAGCCTGCGCGCTTGATGAGGTAGGGTGCCGTCAGACCGAGCGTAGCAGCGACTTTTCGATTACCGAAGGTGGCGAATTGGATGTTGAACAGCACAGCATCCGGATCCGTCTGCTGCACAGCAGCGCGAATGCGAAGGGCATTGTCTTTAGCGCCAAAAGCCCAGCAAGGGATCACCCTCACTGGCGCATGACCTTGGCGCGGCTCCAAGTAGTATGTCTGCCCTTGCGGTAGCGCGTCGGGGAGCAGAATGACCTCGCCAACTTCCTCCTTTTGGCGCAGGAATCGTACGAAGTGATAGGCATATTCGTTCAGCGAGCCTTTGCCCGGTGGATGAGTGGTGATGATGGCTAGACGAAGTTTAGGCGTTGGCATAGATGCCCCTCAGATCGTTCAGCTTGATCCTGACCAGGTCACGCAGAAAGCGTTGAGCTTCTTTGGTTGGATCAAGTTTGGAGCCGGGCGCGTCCACCCAGGCAATCGGAACCTCGACGATGCGGTAGCCGAGTTTGTTCGCTAGGTAGAGGATTTCTAGATCGAAGGAGAATCCGCTGATCGTCTGAGCGCGAAAGAGACGTTGCGCGGCATCCCGGGTGAACATCTTGAAGCCGCACTGGGTATCGTGAGCACCGGTAGAGAAGACGCTGGCAACGATCCAGCGGAGGCCGTTGCTCATGATGCGACGCACCAAGCTCTTATTCGCTTCCTCGGCCCCTCGAGCTGCGCGTGAGCCGATCGCAACGTCGTATCCCTCGTTGATTTTCTCCAGCAGCTTGCCGATCTCTTCGATGGGCGTGCTATTGTCGGCGTCGTCGAAGAGCACGACTTTGCCTCGTGCTGCCAGCATGCCGCGTCGGACTGCGCTTCCCTTGCCCTCGTTTCTTTGTGCGCGCAACACGCGAAGGTTGGCGAATCCCAGCTCTTCGACGACCTGGACAGTGCGATCCTTCGAGCCGTCGTCAGAAACGATCAGTTCCCAGGGAATGCCCAGGCTTGAGACGTGTGAAGCAATTGCGCCGATCGTCGGAACGATGCGTGCTTCCTCGTTATAAGCCGGGATCACAATAGAGAGAGCCGGCTGCTCCTCGATCGGAGTCGTCTTCCAGCGCTGATAATCCTCGTACGACATAATCGCCCAGCTGGTGTGACGTGAGAACCTAACGTGTTCAACCAGTTAGGACGGCTAGGGTGTGGAAATGACTACGGTCACTCAGAGAGAACGCATTGCTCTGTAAGTGATCGCTAAATGGTTGGCGTGCTAAGGAGACAAGCTGCTATGTAAGCCAGATACGTTCTAGGTTGGCGAGCTGTGAAAGGGCATCCCGTATGTTCCTTATACGGGTTGGACCTGGCTCGTTGTGCACTAAGTTCTAAGCTGTCATCGCGCTATGCTGTGCTATACTGTTTTAAACAACTGAATACGTCGAGGTGACCCGATGCCTGCGCGAAGCGCGGGCTGAAAAGCTCGGAAGCTAGGGCTTAAAAGTGGAAGCCGGTGCAAGTCCGGCGCTGTGCCGCAACTGTAAGTGCGCCGCTGAGCGCACGAGCCAGGACGCTTGCCTCGATGAGCGTTGCATTACCTTCTCGTGATCAAGGAGGTGGAGCATGACCAATGCACCGTGAGTCTGGTGTGTGACTCGGTCGAGCGACATTATCACCCCCGTCTGAGAAGGCGGGGGTTTCGTTTGATATGCACTGTGCCATCCGCCGGCGCGCTCAACAGAGCGCGCGTTGAATGACCTGAGTTATCACTCAACCATGTCACACACTGACAAGACAACCCAATCGTTCTATCGCCTTTTTGCGACCACGCTGCTGGCTGCGGCGCTGACCGCCTGTGCTGTGCCCGTGCCGCCAATGCCAACCGCAGCACCCGCACAGCCCACACCGACGACTGCGCCGGAACCCACGGCTACGCCTGAACCAACCGCCACACCTCAGCCGACCGCCACGCCTGCGCCAGTCGTAGAGGCCCCGACCACCAACATCACCGATGGCTGCGTCGAGACCTACAGCCCCGACGTGGATTACTTCCCGGAGAAGATCACCATCGAGGATGCCACCGGCTTTGTGGTGGAATACTTCAAGAACTACAAAGTCGTCACCGTGCTCAACCCCTGGCGCGGGGCCGAGCAGCAGTTCAAATACGTCATCGTGCAGTGCGGCACGCCTGCACCAACCGACGTCGGTGATGCCCTGGTGATCGAGGCGCCGGTCAAGGACGTGATCGCCATGAGCACCACGCATCTGCCGCACTTGGAGAAGCTGGATGTGCTCGACCGGCTGCTGGGCACGGACAGTTTCTTGTATGTGAACAATCCCAAGGTGCGCACGCTGATCGAGGCCGGCGCGCTGGTCGAGATCGGCAGCGGTGCCGAGGTCAACATCGAGAAGACCATCGAAGCTCAGCCCGACTTGGTGATGACCTACGGTGTCGGTGACCCCCAATACGACGCGCATCCCAAGCTGCTCGAAGCCAAGATCCCAACCGTGCTGAACGCTGAATACATGGAGGGCACGCCGCTGGGCCGCGCCGAGTGGATCAAGTTCACGGCGCTGTTCTTCAACAAGGAGGCCAAGGCCCAGGAAGAATACGCCGCTATGAAGCAGCGCTACCAGGCCGTGGCCGAGAAAGTGAAGGCCGCGACGACCAAGCCTACCGTCATCTCCGGCATGGCCAGCAAGGACAAGTGGCGCGTGCCCGGCGGCGGCAGCTATGCGGCGCGGCTCATCATAGATGCCGGTGGTGCATACCTCTTCGCCGATGACACCAGCGCCGGCAGCCTCTCGCTCACTTTCGAAGAGGTGTACGACAAAGCCGTCAAGGCGGACGTGTGGCTGCT
>JANWVF010000114.1 GCA_025056965.1 Thermoflexales bacterium
TCGAAGATGCGCGGCAGGTCCTCCGGCGCGATGCCCACCCCGGTGTCCTTAACGGAGATCAGCACAAAGGCAGGTTGTGCGGTTGCAGTGGCGGTCGTTTCGCGCTCCATCGCGGCCGTCACGATAATCTGCCCGCCCTCTGGGGTGAACTTGATCGCATTGTGCACCAGATTGGTGACCACCTGGCGTGCGCGGTCCAGATCGGCCAGCACCGGTGGCAGGTCCGAGGCCAATTCCACCGTCAGGGACAAACCAGCCCGCTCGGCCTGCGGACGCAGCCGCTCGACGGGAGGGATGACGATCTCGGTCACGGCTACCGGCTCCAGTTCCAGGGGAGCCAGCCCGGATTCCAGACGCGAGAGCTCCAGCAGCTCCTGAACCATCTGGGTGAGCGCATCTATCTCGTCCTCCATCTGTTTCAGGAAACGGCGCGCGGCGGGCGGGTCGTCGAGCGCTCCGTTGTGCAGTGTCTCCACCAGTGCTTTGAGCGAAGCCAGCGGGGTGCGCAGCTCGTGCGAGATGTTGGCGACGAAGTCGCGCCGCGCGCGCCCCAGGCGTTGCAGCTCGCTCACATCGCGCATGACCAACACCACGCCTCCCTCGAACCGGGTGGCTTGCGCGCGGAAGAGTCGGCCATACAAGGCAAACTCGCGCGGCAGTTCGGCGCGGCCGGCGATTGCATCCTCGGCTAGGCTGTCCAGCTCGTATGAGCGAGTCGCCTCGATCAAGCTGTGTCCGACCTTGCCGATGCCGAGCCGATGAGCGGCGTGGTTACAAGAGACGATGCGTCGGCGGTCATCCAAAAAGATCACCGGATCGAATACCGTTTCGACCAGCGCGTCATGGGCTGCGCGGCACTGCTTCAGTTCGGCGGCGGTTGCGTCGAGTTGTTGGCGCGTTCGATGTACCGCGCTCGCCAGGCGGGTCACCTCGTTCAAGGTGCGCCTGAGACGCACCAGCAAGATGATGACGACGAGGAACGAGATGGCGATGACGCTGATCGTTAGCGCGTCCATAGTTCGCCTGTTAGTTGCAAGCGCACCTGCGGCGCAGGTAAAACAGCATCGCGATTAACGAGAGCAGGGAAAGCGCCGCCGCGGCCAGCGCGCTGCGCTTCATCCACATCGGCAACGGGCGAACGGCCGGCGAATTCATCAATGCCTGCTTGGCGCTCAGGATGAATTCAGGGCGCGGCGTAACCGGCGCGATGATGGCGCTGAGCTGATGCTCCAGCCAAGCGATATCCTCCGGGGTGAGTTTGCGCGTGGCGCGTGCCATAGACGTCACTCCATCGGCGAGCGATCTAATTCCTCCATGATCTGGCGTAACTGCAGCAGCGTGCGGTGATACAGCGATTTGATCGCGCCTTCGCTGCGATTCATGACCTGGCCGATTTCGGCGTTCTGAAGCTGCTCGACGAATTTGAGCACGATGAGGTGTTGCCGTTCCGGGGGCAACATACGAATTGCCTTGAGCAGCCGCCGGCGATCGCGCTCGCCGTCAATGCGTTGGTCCGCATCGGCGTGATCCACCTGCGAAGCAGGCTCGCGCAGCGCCTCTACCTCGTCGAGTGAGACCGAAGGGCGGCGGCGATTGTCGCGATGGAAATTGGCCACCACGTTGTGCGCGATGCGGTAGAGCCAGGCGGTAAACGGCACGCCGCGGTCGTTGTAGTTGTGGATGTGTTTCAACGCGCGGGCAAACACGCGCGCGGTGAGATCTTCTGCGTCCTCCACGTTGCCGACTCGATAGAAGACGTAGCGATAAATGGCCGCGACGTGACGCTCGTAGAGCGCGCCGAACGCCTCGCGATCCGTCTTGGCGCGCTTGGCCAGCGCCTGGTCGCTTTCGCCGGTGAATGGGTCGGCCGCCTTGAGGTCCGGAGGCGTAGTGGTCGGGTCATCTCGCTCGGCCTCATGCGCAGGGGACGGCGCAGAAGTAGGCATAGAAAGTGTACCGCCACAAAATTATAATTTCGAGGTCACATGCTCATCTCCGTGGTCATTCCGAATTGGAATGGCGCACCTCATCTGCCGGTATGCCTGAACGCCCTGCGCCGGCAGACGCTCCCACCGCTGGAAGTCATCCTCGTGGATAACGCTTCGCAAGACGAATCCCGCTGCCTCGTGGCCGAGTCGTTCCCGGAGGTGAAGCTGATCGCGTTGTCGGAGAATCGGCGCTTCGCCGGCGCGTGTAACGTCGGCATCCGCGCGACTAGCCCATCCGCCGAAGCCGTTGCGCTGCTGAACAACGACACGGAAGCCGACGCGAACTGGCTGGCAAATGTGGCGCGCTGCTTTCGCCGCCATCCCGACGCCGGCTTCGTCGCCAGTAAATTGCGCCTGTTCGACCGGCGCGACTACCTGCATAGCGCGGGTGATTTCTATTCAGTGCGCGGTGTGCCGGGCAATCGGGGTGTGTGGCAGTTGGATGACGGACGGTTTGATGTCGAGTATGTCTTTGGCGCGTGCGGCGCTGCTGCTGTGTACCGTCGCACGATGCTGGAGGCCATCGGCCTGCTGGACGAGCAATTCGAGTTCTCGTGCGAGGATGTTGATCTGGCCTGGCGAGCGCAGTTGGCCGGCTACAAATGCGCTTTCGCCTACGACGCTATCGTCTATCACAAAGTCAGCGCGACCGGCGGTGGTGTGATCAATAGTTACTACGACGGTCGCAACTTTATCTGGCTGCTGGCCAAGGACGTGCCGGGCGAGGTGATTCGCGCGCACCTCGGCGCGATCGTCGGCGAACAACTGCGCATTGCCTGGAGCGCGCTGCGGTCGTGGCGAGGTCAGGCCGCCCGCAATCGCCTCAAAGGTCAGTTGGCCGGCTTGATCGGCATCCCCCGGATGTTGCGCGCCCGCCGCGCAGTGCAACGAACGCGCGTGATTTCATCTCAGGCGCTGCATGCGCTCCTGACGATTTAGACCGTGCGCCGAGCCATCGAGTAGTTCATGGACAAGTACAAAGCCCACCCCGGACGCCCGATTCGACTGAGTGATTTCGACCCGGAAGACACCAGCCTGTTCGACGGCGAGAAAGCGCTCGCCAAGGAGCAGCTAGACGCGCTGAACGACGAGCTGGAGCATCTGCAGGAGCTAATGTATGCCGAGCGCCAACGCAAGCTCCTCGTGGTCCTCCAAGGCATGGACACCAGCGGCAAAGACGGCCTTATCCGATCGGTGTTTGACGGCGTGAACCCCCAGGGCGTGAAAGTGGCGAATTTCAAAGCGCCCACGCCGGCCGAACTCGATCACGATTATTTGTGGCGCATACACCCGCACGTCCCCGGCAAGGGCGAGATAGTGATCTTCAATCGCAGTCACTATGAGGATGTGTTGATTGTGCGCGTGCAAGGGCTGGCGCCGGAGGCGGTATGGCGACGCCGCTATCGGCATATCCGCGAGTTCGAGCGCATGCTGGCCGATGAGGGCGTGACCATCCTCAAATTCTATTTGCACATCAGCAAGGACGAGCAGAAGCAGCGCTTGCAGGCGCGCTTGGATGACCCAAGCAAGCGTTGGAAGTTCAACGTTGGCGACTTGAAAGAGCGCGCCCGCTGGAACGACTACATGCAGGCTTACGAGGAGGCCATCAACGAGACCAGCACCGAATGGGCGCCGTGGTATGTGATCCCGGCCAACAAGAAGTGGTATCGCGACTGGGTCGCCGTGAACATCATCTTGGACACGCTCAGAGGGTTCAAGATGAGCTATCCGCAACCCAGGCAAGATCTGAGCCACGTCGTGATTGAATGACGACCTCGGCTCAGCAGCCGGCCAGGAAGTGCGCGCCCAACAGGATGCCCTGTTGCTCACGCTCGGCTTCGCCGTTGAAGTTGGCGTCCTCCAACTCAATCGAGATCATGCCTGCGTAGCCGTGGGCAGCTAAGATGCGCATGACCTCCACCCAACGCACCTGGCCATGCCCGGGAATGCAATAGCGCCAGGCCATGCCGCCGAAGGGAATCGGCTTGGCAAAGGTCGGCGGCTGCTCGTGCCCGAACTCGTAGAGGTTCTCGGCGTCCAGCTCGGTATCTTTGCCGTGCACGTGATACACGCGCGCGGCGAACTCGCGCAAGAAGCGGATGGGGTCAATGCCCATGCGCACCAGATGGGAGGGGTCGTAGTTGATGCCCATCACCTCGGATGGCACGGCCCTGAAGAAGGCGCGGTAGCCCTCTGGCGTGCAACACAGCGCCCCCGGCCCAGGCCAGCCCTCAATCACGATGCGCGCCCGGGCCGCTTCGAGCGCAGGGATGAGCTGGCTAAAGCTCTCGACCATGTAGCCGAAGTTCTCGGCGCGCGATAGCTCCGGCTGCTCCGGCAACATCACGACGAAGTAATTGAGCGGGCCAAGCGCCGCGTTTCGCTCGATGTAGGCTGCGTTGATCTCCACGGCTTGGCGGCGCGTCGTCGGGTCGGGCGAGATCATGCCCCGCCATTCCTTAAGGTCAACCGAGCCGATGCGCAGTCCGGCCTCGAGGACGAGGTGACCGATTGCGTCGGCGTCATGCCCGAGGTCAATACCGCTGAGGCCGTTCTCCTTTGCCCATCGCAGTAGGCCCGACAGGTCCTGCTGCCAAGCCGACCAGCCGCGTCGAAATCCGATCAGGAAATTTCCGGTGCGAGTGTTCACTTCGCAGCGATGATACCGGATAGCCGAGTGGCAGGGTAGGGTAGGCCGATAGCGCTGTCACTGGCTCTCCTGAACCATCTGATCACCCTTAGTGAAAGGGGACGATTTACCGCTAAAATTGCGGCTGTTCAGGCCAACGCATGCGCGCCACGCTCGAAACGCATCCATTCACGAAGGCTGCCATAGTCACAGACTGAACTCACGGACTGGCGATGACTCAGTATCCAGCGACGAAGTTGACCCCAAACGGCCAAGGCGCGACCTACGAGGCGCGCCAACCGCTCTACGTCGTCGGCCATAAAAACCCGGACACAGATGCCGTAGCGTCGGCCATCGGCTACGCCTGGCTGTTGCGCGAGCGCGACGGGCTAGGAGCGATCGCCGCGCGCGCCGGCTCGGTGAACGCGCAGACGTGCTTTGCGCTGGACTACTTCGGCGCGCCGATGCCGGCGCTGCTGGAAGACGCTTCGCCCCGCTTCGCTGCGATCGTCAATCGCATCGAGCCGCTCACTCCGGATACCCCGCTCTCGGCGGCCTGGCAGCTCTCGGCCAAGACTCATCGCGCTGCGCCCATCGTCGAGGCCGATGGCACGCCGGTCGGCCTAGTCACCGGCCAGTCAGTGTTCGGCTACCTATCGCAGCGGTTGGACATGACCTACGCCGTGTTTGGCAAATTGATCGCCATCCCCTGCGGTGAGGCGTGCGAAGTGGATGTGCCCAGGTTCGCGCTGACCGACCGCATCAGCGATCATCGCGAGCGCGTCATGCGCACGCAGCGCGACGACTTTTGGGTGGTGGACGGCGACGGCAAGTATGCCGGCATCTGCACGCGCGCCGACATGTTGCATCCGCCTCGCCTAAGGCTGGTGCTGGTGGATCACAACGAGCCGAGCCAAGCGATCAATGGGTTCGCCGAGGCTGAACTGGTGGAAGTGCTCGATCACCACCGGCTCGGCACGGTCAACACCACGACGCCGATCGCCTTTCACGTGGATGTCGTCGGCTCGTGCTCGACCTTGGTCGCGGAGCGCATCCAGATCGCGCGCCTGACGCCACCCAGGGATGTGGCGGGCATGTTGTTGTCCGGCGTGCTCAGCGACACATTGGCTTTCAAATCGCCGACCACGACCCAGCGCGATCACGACGCGGCGGCCTGGCTAGCTCGCCATGCGCTAGGCGCAGCCGATGCCGACCGCGCGATGCATGAATTCGCCGATGCCCTTTTGCAAGCCGGCGCGGACGTGAGCGGCCGCTCGGCGCAGGACATGGTGCAGGCCGACCTCAAGCTGTTCGAGTCCGGGGCAGTCAAGTTCGGGGTAGCGCAGGTAGAGGTGACCAGCTTCAACGCCATCTTGCCGCGCATGGATGAGATTCGTGCGGCGTTGAAGGCCTTGCGAGAGCAGCGCGGATTGGACTTCGTCGCCCTGATGATCACCGACATCGTCGAGAACAATAGCCTGCTGGTCGGCGTGGGCGAGGCGCGCTTCTTCGAGCGCCTGCCGTTCTCTCGCAAGGCAGACGGCGTGTGGGACATGCCCGGCGTGGTCTCGCGCAAGAAACAGTTGCTGCCGACGTTGCTGGGCATGCTCCAGGGCTGAACGGCAAGAGAGACTGGGACGCTGCGAGCTGCGTGACCCTCGCACGCGACTTGCCGACCCGCGGCAGACCTACTATCCTCGTCGCACCATGACGAATCCCTGGTTTGATGAGGCCGGCCGGCTGGTCAAACGGCCGTTGGGCAAGACCGGCCTCATGGTCACGCCGATCTGCATCGGCTGTGCCCCGCTCGGCAACATGCCGGAGACCTTCGCTTACGAAGTGGCCGAAGAACAAGCCCTGGCTACCGTGCGCGCAGCCTTCAACAGCCCGATCAACTTCCTAGACACGGCGTATTCCTACGGAGATGGCGAGAGCGAGCGCCGCATCGGATTGGTGTTGAAAGAACTCGGCGGGCGCGTGCCGGAGGGATACGTGCTGGCCACGAAAGCCGACCGCAATCTGCAGACCGGCGAGTTCAGCGGGGCGCAAATGCGGCGCTCGGTGGAGCGGAGTTTGCGGCTGCTGGGCTTGGAGAAGCTACAACTCGTCCATCTGCATGATCCCGAGCACACGACGTTCGACAACGTCATGTCGCCCGGCGGACCGCTGGAAGTGCTCCAGCAGATGCAGCGCGAGGGATTGATCGAACACCTCGGCGTGGCGGGCGGGCCGATTGACATGGAGATCCAATATGTGGCTACCGGCGCGTTCAGCGTGGTGATCACGCACAACCGCTACACGTTGCTGAACCGGATAGCCGAGCCGTTGATCGCCTTCGCGCACGCCCGCGGCGTGGCCGTGCTGAACGCTGCGCCCTACGGCAGCGGCATCTTGGCCAAAGGACCGAGTGCCTACCCGCGCTACGCCTACAGCCAGGCCGATGCTGATCTAGTTGAACGCGCGCGCCAGATGGAAGCGGCCTGCGCATACTATGGCGTCCCGCTGGCAGCCGCAGCGCTGCAGTTCTCGCTGCGCGACCCACGCATCACTTCGACCATCATCGGCGTAAGCAAGCCGGAGCGCATCCAGCAAACCCTCGCCTTGGCTGCCGTGCCGATTCCCGACGCGCTGTGGGAAGAGTTAGATGCGCTCGCGCCTCCGCCGCGTGAGCTATAAGCTCATCCTAGCCGGCCGAATTCCTTTTCGATCTGCTTCAGCCCTACGTAGATCATGGTGGGGCGCCCGTGCGGGCAAGTGCGCGGCGATTCGCACGCCTCCAAGTCGCGCACTAGCGCCTGCATCTCGGCGAACGAGAGCACGCGCCCGGCCTTGATCGCCATGCGCTTGCACACGCGCCGCAGCACGCGCGCCTCCAGGTCTTTGCGCAGCACGGCGTCGCCTGTCTCTAGGTCGGCCACGATCTCGCGCAGGGCCGTTGCGACGTCGTCCTGGATCATTAGCGCCGGCACGGCGCGCACGAGGAACGTGTTGCCGCCAAAGGGTTCGACCTCGAAACCCAGGTTGCGCAGCAGGTCGAGTTGGCTCTCGAGCAAGTGGGCGCTCTCGGCCGGGACGGTCACCGGCACGGGGTCGAGCAAATGCTGGGATGCCAATGCGCCGAGTTCGTGTTGCGCCATCAGGCGTTCCCACAGCACGCGCTCATGTGCGGCGTGTTGATCTATTAGATATAAGCCCTCGGGCCCCTCAGCCAAGATGTAGCTCTCGGCCAGCTGGCCGAGGATGCGCAAGGCCGGCAAGCTGTTGCGCGCGGCGGTCGGTGCAGGCGGGGCAGGTTGAGGTGTCGAGCGCTCGAGCGCCCCGACTTGTTTAGGTATGCCGACGCGCTCCCAGGCTGCGCTGCCGGTGAGCGACGGTTGGGCAGGCCGTTCGATGATGTCGGTGGCCGAAGCCGATTCGGTGGCAGACGCCAGTCTGCTCGTTCCCTCGACTAGGTCGGTCCGCCCGCTCAGCATGGTCGGCGCTTCCGGCGGCGTCATGTTGTCCAGCAGGGCGCGGCGCACGGCGCGCTGCACGGCGGCGAACACGGCGTCGGCGTCGCGGAAACGCACCTCGGCTTTGGCAGGATGTACGTTGACGTCCACCTCGGCCGGCGGCACGCGCACCATGATGACCGCGATGGGGTAACGCCCGGTCATCAGCAGCGTGTGATACGCCTGCACGACGGCGTAGCTCAGCTTGGCATCTTGCACCGGCCGACCGTTGACGAACAACGTGATCTTGCCGCGGTTAGCGTGGTCGAGCGTGGGCAGAGAGGCGTAGCCATATACCGCGATGAAGGATTCTGAGTCCGAGGCCATCGGGGCAGGGGAAAGCACTCGGCTCGCGTCTCCTACCTCGACCATCTGCGCCGCTGCGTCTGCGCCGTAAACCTCCACCAACACATCGCGCAGGTGGCCGCTGCCTGGAGATTGAAAGCTCACCCGGCCATCGTGGACGAGCGTGAAGCGAATGTGCGGATAGGCCAGTGCGTAGCGCGTGACCGTGCCGTCAATGTGCCCGCGTTCCGTCTGGGTGGACTTGAGGAACTTCAGGCGCGCCGGCACGCGCGCAAATAGGTGCTCAACCGTCAAGGTGGTGCCGGGCGCGCGGCCGATGCGCTCGTGGGTGATCAGCCGCCCGCCGTCGAAGCGCAGCAGCGTGCCGCCGGCCTCGGCTGCGTGCCGCGTGATGCATGTGACCTGGCTAACCGAAGCGATGCTGGCCAGCGCCTCGCCGCGGAAGCCGAGCGTGTGAATCTCGGCCAGGTCTTCGGCGCTGTTGAGCTTGCTGGTGGCATGATGCGCGAACGCCAGCGTAGCTTCGGCCGCCGGGATGCCGCTGCCGTTGTCGGTGACGCGGATCAGTCGCCTGCCACCTTCGGCGCACTCGACGCGGATGTCGGTCGCGCCGGCGTCAATCGCGTTCTCGATCAGCTCTTTGACTACCGAGGCCGGCCGCTCCACGACCTCGCCGGCGGCAATGCGGGCGACCAGGGCGTCGGGCAGGATGTGAATCGGCATGTCCGGATCGGCGTCCCCGCGCCGAGGGACACATTCTACGGCAGCGCGGGCGCGTGACCACACTGCCGCCTACTTCAGATGAACCGCTCGATCTGAGCACGCGCCTTCAGGCCGGCCATCCACTCCGCCAGCGCAGCCGATTGCAGGTGAAGGATGTCGGCCTCCGTCAAACCGCGCACCTCGCGCTCGGTCACTCGGATGATGTGATAGCCGATGGGGCTTCGAACGACGTCGCTGGTTTCGCCCGGCTGCAGGCTGAACGCGGCGTCTTCTACCTCCGGCCACAACACGGCGCCGGTGTTGCGCGCGAACCATCCCAGGTCGCCTCCATCGGCGCGCGTGCTTTCGTCCAGCGAGAGCGACTGCGCCAGCGCCGTGAACTTGGCGCCGTTTTGCAGCCGCGCCAGCACTTGGCGCGCCTCGCGTTCGCTGGCTACGACGATGTGATAGGCTCGGACGTACTCCGCGCTGCGCGGCAGCGCCGCCAGCACGCGGTCGCGCACGGCGCCGGCCAGCAATTCGCGGCGCAGGAGCGCCCGGACGGAGTCCTCGGTCTGGCGGGTGGCGGCCAGCCAGGCCCGGAAGGGCTCCTCTCCACCGGCGCGCTCTTTGGCGATGGCCAATGCCTCGGCGATCTGCGCGTCGCTCACGGCGATGTCGTAACGCGCGGCCTCCTGCTCGATTAATACCTGCTCGATGAGCGCCTCGAGGGCGATCGCCCTGAGCTGCGCCGTGAGCAGCCCGCCTTGATCGCCGTTGGAATCGGAAGCGTTAGGAAGAGCTGCGCTGTAGCGGGCCAACTCGGCCTCATACTCCGCTAGCGTAATCGGCTGTCCGTTCACGCGCGCGGCCAGAGGCGCCGGCGTGGGGGTCGGCTGTGGCGTCGGCGTGGGGGTGGCCGGTGGGATCACCGTCACGCCGAAGATTTGCGGTGTGATCACAGGTTGCTCGGCCGGCGGATCACCGGCGCACGCGGCGAGCAAGGCTGCCGACGCTACGAGGATGATGCTCCGGATCACGATACCTCTTCCACCTCGTCCCAATTCTTGCCCGCGGCGACGTCGGCGCGGAGCGGCACGCTCAGTCGGTAAGCCGACTCCATCTCGCGCTTGATCAGGGCGCACGCCTCGGCCAACTCGCCGGGTGGGCAGTCGAATACCAGCTCGTCGTGCACCTGCAGCGTCATGCGCGCCTGGAAGCCGCCCTCGCGCAGCCGGCGATGCACGTTGATCATAGCAATCTTCATAATGTCGGCTGCCGAGCCTTGCACGGGGTGATTGATCGCTTCGCGTTCTGCGCGGCGGCGCACCGGCTCCGGGGAGGTGCGCGAGGTCAGCTCTGGGAAGTAGCGTCGTCGGCCGAGCACCGTCTCCACGTAGCCCTGCTCGGCGGCGCGGCGCTTAGTCGCGTCCAGCCACTCGCGCACGTGCGGGAAGCGGGCGAAGTAGCGGTTGATGAAGTCTTGCGCTTCAGCCGGCGTCATGCCGGTGTTGGCAGCCAAGGCAGCCGCGCCCATGCCATAGGCAATGCCGAAGTTGATGCGTTTGGCGTTGTTGCGTTGCATCGGCGTCACGTCGCGCAGCGGCACGTCGTAGATCGCTGCGGCGGTCGTAGCGTGAATGTCTTCGTTCTTGGCGAAAGCCTCCTTCAGCCTGGGGTCGTCGGCCAAGTGGGCCAAGATGCGCAGCTCGACCTGCGAGTAGTCGGCGCTGATCAACTGCCAGCCTCGGCGCGGGATGAAGGCCTTGCGCACGCGTCGGCCCATCTCGGTCTTGATCGGGATGTTCTGCAGGTTGGGGTTGGACGATGACAGCCGGCCGGTCACCGCGCCGGTCTGATTGAAGTCGGTATGCAGGCGGCCGGTCTTTGGGTTGATCAAGCGGGGCAGCGCGTGGACGTAGGTGCCCAGGAGTTTGCTCAATTCGCGGTGCTCTAGGATCAGCGGGATGATCTCGTGCCGGTCGCGCAGGTCGTCCAGCACGTCGGCGGCCGTGGAGAACCCGCCGGCCTCGGTCTTGCGCAGGCCTTGAGTGGGCAGGCCAAGTTTGCCGAACAACACGTCGCTGAGCTGCTTGGTAGAGTTGATGTTGAAGACCATGCCGGCGATGCTGTAGATGCGCTTCTCCAGATCGCGCAGGCGCTCGGTGATCTCGCCGGAAAGCTCCCCCAGGTATTTCACGTCGAGCGCGACGCCGGTCAGCTCCATCTCGACCAGCACCGGGATGAGCGGTAGCTCTACCTCGTAGAACAGGCGCGCCTGGTTGCGCTCGTACAACATCGGCTCGAGCACCTCGCGCAGGCGATAGGTCGCGTCGGCATCGGCGGCGGCGTAGGCGGCTACCTGCTCGATGGGCACGTCGCGCATGGTGATCTGCTGCTTGCCGCGCCCGATCAATTCGCCGATCTCGGTCATTTGCCAGCCGAAGTAGTTGAAGGCCATTTGCTTCAGCCCCAGTGCACGCCCGCCCGGGTCGCACAAGAACTGGGCGATCATCGTGTCGAAGATCGGCTTGTCAATCGTCACGCCGACCTCGCGCAGCACTTCCAGGTCGAACTTGGCGTTGTGGGCCACCAGCTCCACGTCACGGCGCTGCAGGGCGAGGGCAACCGGCTCGAACTTGGGTGATGTTGGGTCGAGATGCCATGCCTGTCCGTGGCTGCCGCTCGGCGATGCGGTATGCACTGCGCAGGGCAGATACCACCCTTCGCCCTCCTTCACGCAGAAGGATAGGCCGACCAGCTCGCCGCGCAGCGGATCGGTATCGGTCGTCTCGGTGTCGAAGGCGATGCGCCGAGCGGCGTTCAGCGCGGCGAGCAGGGCCTTATACGCCTCGTCGCTGTCCACTATGCGCACGCGGGTGGGCGCATTCAGCGTGACGTTGGTCGCCGGCGGCTGCGTGGCTTGAGCGTCGAACATGCTTAGTTGCGCGGGTGCTGCGGCATCCTCGGCGCCCTCGGCCTCCGCCGCGGCCGGCGTGTTTGGGATTCGCTTGATCAGGCTCTCGAAGCGCAGCTCGCGGAACAGGCTCAGCACGCGCTGATGGTCGAACTGGACGGCGCAGGCGTCCCAATTCACGTCGAGCGGCAGATCGGTGCGAATCGTGGCAAGTTGCTTGCTGAGGTAGGCGGCGTCGCGCCCGGCCTCCAGGGCGCTGCGCACGCGCTTCTGCGCGATCTCGTCGAGGTGGGCATAGATGCCGTCCAACGTGCCGTATTGCTGTAGCAGTGCCTGCGCGGTCTTCTCGCCGATGCCGCGCACGCCCGGGATGTTGTCCGAGGCGTCGCCCACCAGCGCCTTGTAATCCACGAGCTGATCTGGCCGCACGCCGTAGGTAGATTCGACCAGCGCCTCATCGTAGATGACGGTGTCCTCGAAACGCTGGCGAGAGGTGAGCACCTTGACCGCCGGCGAGACGAGCTGCAGGGCATCGCGGTCGCCGGTGACGATGACGACTTCCATGCCCTGGCTGCTGGCGCGCCGGGCCAGCGTGCCCAGCACGTCGTCGGCCTCGAAGCCCTCCGCCGTGAAGATGGGGATGTCGAACGTCTTGAGCAGGTGTTGGATGCGCGCAACTTGCTCTTCTAGCGTGTCGGGTGACTTCTGTCGGGTGCTCTTGTATTCCGGGTAGAGGGCATCGCGGAAGGTCGCGCCGACGTCAAACGCCGCGGCGATGTAGTCCGGTTGTTGCTCGTGCCACACTCGCAGCAGCATGCTGGCAAAGGCGTAGACCACGCCGGTGAACTCTTTCTCTCCGCGTTCGTTGGTGATCGAAAGCTGCGCCAAGCCGGTGTCCGGCCGGTTGGGCGGATAGACCACGAAGAACGCGCGATAGGCAAGCGAGTGGCCGTCGAGCAGCAGCAGCTTTGGCCGTTTGCCGTTGGCGTGTGCCATGGTTGTATTGTAAGGGGGTTGACCGGGGATGAGCGGATGCTGAACAGCTTACGCATCATCAAGGTTGTGTGCAGTGCGGGCCGGAAGCATGACCAGCGGTCACAATGACTGCTACATCACGAGCATCGGTGCGCGTGACGGGCGAGCGGGTAGGCGAAGGCACTGCCTTCGCCTACCCGCCGTCGGCGCAACAACATGTCCACGATCGCGACGAAAGTCCTCAATGTCTGTTTGGTCCGAACTTGATCGCGAGCAGCGCTCTGATGCCTAAGCAGTGCCTCGCGCCGCGTCGCCTTGCCAAGCCGGATAGAGCATCAGGTGAATCCCGTGAAGGCGTGATAGAGCCTCTCGTGACTCGGCAGCCTCGCGGGAGGCTCGTTGGCGCTCCCCGTGGCGGCTACATCGTCGCGCCTAAAATCGGAGCTCATGAATGAGCATCATCCCCAAGCGCGTCAACTTCTGCTGTGTTCCTGGCTGATCACCTCGGCAGATGAGCCGCCTAAAGCCGATCACGCCGTGCTCGTAGAGGGTGACCGCATCGCTGCTGTCGGCGCGATCGAAGCGTTGCGCGCCCAATACCCCGATGCCGAAGTCGTTGACCTGCGCGGCTGCGCCATCTCGCCCGGCTTCGTGGATGCCCATCGGCATTGCTACGGCGTGCTGGCACATGGCATCCCTACCGAGCAGGCTCCGGCCGACTTCTGGGCTTTCCTGAACGAATTTTGGTGGGGCAAGATCGAGGATCGGCTCGACTACGACATGTTGCGCGCAGCGATGGATCTATCGTGCTACGACATGATCCGCAGCGGCATCACGACGTTCTTCGATTGCCTAGAGGCGCCCAACGCGATCCCCGGCGGGCTGTTCGTCCAGGCGGAGGTGGTCGCGCGCTGGGGATTGCGCGGCGTGCTGTGCTTCGAGGCGACCCAGCGGGTGAGCGAAGCGAACGGCGAGTTGGGCCTGCGCGAGAACGTCGAGTTCATCCGTGCATATCAAGCTCACCGCAGCGCGCCCGACAACAGACGGCTGATTACCGGCGCGATGTGTCATCACACCACCTTTACTTGTAGCGACGATTTCATCCGCAAAGCGCACGGCCTGGCGAAGGAACTCGGCGTGCTCCTGCACTTTCACTGCTCCGAAGGCACCTATGAGCCGGAGCAGGCGCTGAGGAAGTGGGGACGGCGCACCATCGAGCACTACGACGACCTCGGCATCCTCGACGAGACGACGCTTGCCTCGCAGTGCGTCCAGCTCTCGCCGGAGGAGGTGCGCATCGTCGGTGAGCGCGGCATCCGTGTGGTGACCATGCCGCTGAGCAACTGCGAGGTGGGTGGCGGCATCGCACCGGTACCGGAGATGCGCCGGGCCGGCGCCACGGTGGGCCTTGGCACAGATGGCTACGTCGCCAACTTCTTCGCCTCGCTGCGCGGCGCTTTCTTGATCCACAAGGCTCGCTTGCTGAATCCGGCCGCTATGCCGGCGCGCGATGTGTGGCAGATGGCCACTGGCGACGGCGCGCGCGCGTTGGCGATGGATGAGGCAATCGGTGCGATCGCCGTGGGCAAACAGGCCGACCTAATTGCGATTGACCTCGACCTGCCGACGCCGGTCACGGCGCACAACCTGCTCGATCAGCTGATCCTGTGGCGCGACGCTGTGGACGTGCACAGCGTGATGGTCGCTGGGCGATGGCTGAAGCGCAACTACGTCGTCCTCAACGCTGACCCCGAAGCCCTGATCGCCAAGACGCGCGAGGCAGCCGATCGGCTGTGGCGCGGAGTGTAGTGCTGTGCGACGCATCTGAAGCGGCTCATGCGCGCGCCCGCGTCACACGTCCGAAAGGGCATATGCGCGTGCCGTACCGGTCTCTCATCGCTCGCTTAGGTATAATTTCGCAAATTCACGCCGAAGGAAAGACACCAGACGTATGGAGAATCAAGGTACCCCCCAGAAGGCGAACAACCCGCAGCAGGGGGAAGATGACTTTTCGAAGTTGCTCGAGCAATTCGAGGCACGCGTGAGCAACTTCGAGAAGGATCAACTTGTGTCGGGACGCATCATAGCGATCAGGGATCGCGAGATCATGATCGAGCTAGGTGCGAAATCCGAGGGCATTGTGTCCAGCAAAGACATCGAAGCGCTCCCCAAGGATGTGCGCAATAGCCTGAAGGTGGGTGACGAGGTCTTCGCGTATGTGGTGCAGCCGGAGGATCAGAACGGTAACGTCGTGCTCTCGATGAGCAAGGCGATATCGGAGAAGGACTGGCGCTACGTCGAGGAGCTGTATGAGAAGCAAGAAGCGATCGAGGCGATGGTCGCTGGCTTCAACAAAGGCGGCGTCATCATCAAGGTGGGCCGACTGCGCGGCTTCGTGCCGGCATCGCAGCTCAGCCCGGCACACCAGCGCATGCTGGGCGACGAGAGCCTGCCTCCCGAGCAGCGCTTCCAGAAGCTGGTTGGCCAGAAGATGATGATCAAGGTCATCGAACTGGATCGTGACCGCAACCGCCTGATTTTGAGCGAGCGCGCCGCCAGCAAGGAAGCGCGTCAGGCTCAGAGAGAGAAGCTCCTCAGCAGCATCGAGGTTGGCCATGTCATGGAGGGCGTCGTCACCAGCATCAAAGACTTCGGCGTGTTCGTGGATCTGGGTGGTGCTGATGGCATGATTCACCTCACCGAACTTTCTCACACGCGGATCAAGCATCCGAGCGATGTGGTGAAGGAAGGAGACAAGGTCAGCGTCAAAGTCATCAACATTGACCGAGAGACCGGCCGCATCGGCCTGAGCCTGAAAGCGCTTGTGCCTGATCCGTGGCAGACGATTGACAAGAAGTACAGGCCTGGGCAGCTGCTCGAAGCTGAGGTGACTAGGTTGCATCCCAAACACGGCGTCTTCGTGCGCTTGAAAGAAGATGAGGCGATCGAAGGGTTGATCCCGCTCAGCGAGCTGAGCGACAAACAGGTCAACAGCCCGCGCGAGGTTGTGAAGGAGGGCCAGGTGCTGACGCTGCGCGTGTTGCGCGTGGAGCCGGAACAGCGCCGCATCTCGCTGAGTCTGCGGCGCGTGAACCGGCCGGAGTATGCTGACGCAGACTGGCAAGCCGAGGCGCTGGGCGAAAGTCAGGCCGTCGTCGAGGAAGCCATGGACGGCCCGGCTAACGGTGGTGACACGTCCGTTGTGGAAACTACAGCCGCGGATGCGGACTGAGCAGCAAGGGCGCGAGTTCGATAGCGCCCTTGCGCTTTTAAGTCGCCGCGGAATCTCGTTCGTCAATGTTAAGGTCACTCTAAATCGCATGGGTTAAGATTGAGAGAGAGGTGAATCCGTGGCAGGCAAAATAGATCGCTTCAACCAACGCGCGCGGCGCGTTTTGCAGATCGCGAACGACGAAGCTGAACGCTTGTCCCACAACTACATCGGTACCGAGCATTTGTTGCTGGGTATCGTCAAAGAAGAGAGTGGCATCGCCGGGCGCGTGCTGCGCGAACTGGGCGCCAAGCCAGACCGCGTCGCCGAGATGGTGGAGCGTATGACCGGTGCTGGACGCCGCGCCCCGTCCACGAAGCCGGAGCTGACGCCGCGCACCAAGCAAGTGCTGGAATTTGCCGTGGAGGAAGCCCGCAAGTTGAGCCATTCCTACATCGGCACCGAGCATCTGCTGCTGGGGCTGATCCGCCACGGTGACGGCGTGGCGATTGACGTGCTGCGCCAGCTCGGCCTGACACCGGATCGCATCCGCCGCGAGACGATGCGGGCAATCCAGCAAGAGCAGCCCGAGAGCGCAAAGGCGGCTTCCGTCTTGCCCACCCAGAAGAAGGAGCGCCCCAAGACGCCGGCGCTTGACCAATTGGCGACCGATTTAACGGCCTTGGCCGAACAGGGCAAGCTCGACCCGGTGATCGGGCGAGAGACCGAGATCGAGCGCGTGATCCAGATCTTGGCGCGGCGCACGAAGAACAATCCCTCGCTGATCGGTGAGCCCGGCGTGGGCAAAACGGCCATCGTCGAAGGTCTGGCGCAGCGCATCGTCAACGGTCAAACGCCTGAACCGCTGCTGGGCAAGCGCGTCATGCAGCTGGACGTTGGCTCGCTCGTGGCCGGCACGATGTACCGCGGCCAGTTTGAGGAACGCCTCAAGCGCGTGATTGAAGAGGTGAAGATCAGCGACACGATCCTCTTCATAGATGAGGTGCACATGCTCGTCGGCGCAGGTTCGGCCGGCAGCAGCGTGGACGCCGCGAATATCCTGAAGCCGGCCCTGGCGCGCGGCGAGTTCCAGTGCATCGGCGCCACGACCTTAAACGAGTACCGCAAATACATCGAGAGCGACGCGGCCTTGGAGCGGCGCTTCCAGCCCGTCTATGTGGAAGAGCCGACGCCCGAGATGGCCATTGAGATCCTGCAGGGCGTGAAGGCCGCCTACGAGGCGCATCACAAGCTGCGCATCAGCGACGAAGCGGTGAAGGCCGCCGTCTACTATTCGTCGCGATACGTGCCGGATCGTTACTTGCCGGACAAAGCCATTGACCTGATTGACGAATCGGCCTCGCGCGTCCGCATGTACAAGTCGCCGCAGTCCATCAACCTCCAGCGTGCCTTTCGCGAGCTGCGCCAGATCCAGAAGGAGCGCGAGACCCTCTATGCCGAGGCGCGCTACGAGGAAGCAACCGTGCTCCGCGAACGCGAGCGCGAGCTTCAGGAACAGATTGAGCAGCTACGCTCGAACTTCGACCACCAAACCGAAGGTCCAGAAGTGACCGCTGACGACATCGCCGAGGTCGTTTCGATGTGGACCGGCATTCCGGTGAGGCGAATCGCGGCGACCGAGAGCGAGCGCTTGGTGCACCTCGAGGAGGAGTTGCACAAGCGCATCGTTGGACAGGATGAGGCGATCGAGACGATCGCGCGAGCGGTACGCCGCGCGCGGGTGGGGTTGAAGGATCCCAAGCGGCCGATGGGCTCCTTCATCTTCCTCGGACCGACCGGCGTCGGCAAGACGGAGCTCACCAAGGCGCTGGCCGAGCAGCTCTTCGGCAGCGAAGATGCACTGTTAGTGCTCGACATGAGCGAGTTTATGGAGCGCCACACCGTCTCGCGGCTGGTCGGCGCGCCGCCCGGTTACATCGGCTACGACGATGCCGGCCAGTTGACGGAAGCCGTCCGCCGTCGGCCATACACCATCGTCGTGTTTGACGAGATCGAGAAGGCGCATCCCGACGTCTTCAACATGCTGCTGCAGATCATGGAGGAAGGTCGGTTGAGCGACGCCCGCGGCCGCAAGGTGGACTTCCGCAATACCTGCATCATCATGACCAGCAACGTCGGCGCCGAGCTGATCAAGCGCGAGAGCAAACTCGGCTTCAACGTGAAGCGCGATGAACAAAAGGCAGCCGAAGAGCAGTTTGCCGAGGTGAAAGAAAAGCTGCTGGGGCAGCTCAAACGTCTGTTCCGACCGGAGTTTCTCAACCGCGTGGACGCCACCGTCGTGTTCCGCCCGCTGACCCGGGAGCAAATCGCCCAGATCGTGACGCTGGAGCTGAACAAGGTGCAAAAGCGCCTGAGCGAGCACAACATCACCCTCGAGGTTACCGACGAAGCGAAGGCGTATCTATCGCAGAAAGGTTACGACCCGGACTACGGCGCACGCCCACTACGCCGCGTCATTCAGAACGAGGTGGAGGATGTGCTCTCGGATGGCCTGCTGTCCGGGCGCTTCACGGATAATTCGCGCATCCGGATTGATCTGGCCGACGGCAAACTCACCTTCACCCCGATAGCGCCGGTCGTCGGCTCAACCGACGTCGAGATTCAACCGATTGCGACTGAACCCGTCAAGTCACGCGCCGATGGCTCGCTGTTTGAATCGGCGCTGGCTTAGGATCGGCGCATCGCCCGCATCGCAGAAGCCCGGTTTCCTCGAATGTGGAGGCCGGGCTTTCTTATCGCTATCGCTCAGCTCGACGTCGGCTCCCTCGCCTGCCGCGAGGCATTATTAAGCCGCACCCTCCCTGATTTGCCTGTGCATGTTGCAACTGCTGTCTGTCTTTGCCAACGTCCTCGCACCTGTCTTTATCATCTTGGCCATTGCATACGTGGCGACGCAGCGGTTAGGCCTAGAAGGCCGGACGCTCTCTCGCATCGCCTACTATGTGCTCACGCCGGCCTTCGTGTTCAACGTGATCGGCACGGCGCGCATCGAAGCCGCGCTGGCGACACGCATGGTCACGTTCATCACCCTGGTGTATGTAGGCTCGGTGGTCATCGCCTTCGCGATCGCGCGCCTGTTGCGCCGAGACCGCAAGATGGTCGCGGCCTACATGATGATTGCCGCCTTTGGGAATGTGGGCAACTTCGGGCTACCGATCGCGCAATTTGCCCAAGGCAGCCAGGCCTTGCTGCCGGCGACCGTGTATTTCCTAGCCAACCTCGTGTTCGCGTTTGTGCTGTGCGTCATGCTGGCGAATTCCGGGCGCGGCACGGTCGTTCAAGCCCTAGCGCGAGTCGCGCGCACGCCCGCGCTGATCGCGCTTATCCCTGCGCTGGTCGTGAACGCCGCCGGCGTCCAACTGCCGAGCTTCGCGGCGCGGTCGGTGGAGCTGCTGGCGGCGGCCATGATTGCGATCATGTTGATCGCCTTAGGCGCGCAGTTCGCGAACGCCGGCATCCCTCGCCTTGGCTTCGATATGCTTGTCGCGGCGGGCATTCGCCTAATCGGCGGGCCGTTGCTGGCGTTTGCGCTGGTGGGACTTTTCGACTTACCACCGCTGGAGCGCAACGTCGGCATTTTGCAGGCCAGCATGCCGGCTGCGGTGTTGGTCTCCATCATCGCCGTGGAGAACGACGTGATGCCCGAGTTCGTCACGGCGACGGTGCTCTTCTCGAACTTGGCCAGCATCATTACATTGTCGCTGGTGCTGGCTGCGCTATAGCCCGCGCGTCCGGCAAGTGCGGTTTGCATTTTAGGTCGCTTGTGCCACAATCCCGTTGAACCGATTTAGCAAATTCGTTCAGCGGGATCAGCATGTTTACAAACCACAGACGGCACGTCCTTGTTTTCTTCGCGCTGGCCTTGTTCGCCAGCGGTCTCTTCCATGGGCGGCCCACCCTGGGCGCGCCGCAGTGGAGCGGCATCGGCCACTTCGTCAACGAGTCTATCGGCTACACGGGCGACTTTCACTTCCGCCCCTACATGGTGCCTCCGAACTTTCGCCAGGCATCCACTAGCTTGAACGCCGCGCAGTCTTCCATCACTGCTGCCGATCACGCTGATATTTATGTGAATTTCAACTTCGACACCACGGGAAAGAACATTTACATCGTCTACACCACCGATGGCAGCGCGCCCACCAAAACTAACGGGACGGTCACCACGATGATCTTCTCCCGTTATGCGCATCCCAACCGCTTCTGGGTCGGCAGCATTCCGCCGCAGATCACTGCCACCGTTGTGAATTACGTGATCTACGCCAGCGACAGCACGCTGGCTGCTGCCTGGGGGCGCATCTCTGGTACGCCGAGCAACCGCGATGTAAGCCAGAATCAATTTACCTGGAATGAGAATGACAATGCCTATTTCCAGTATGTCGTCCAGCCCGTCGGCGGAGGCAGCGGTCTGAATCCGGTCGGTAAGCGCGCCATCTGGCTAGAGCCCGGCGTCATAGCGTGGCACGGCCTGACGGGAGCGAGCTATCGCCTCTACTACGACCCGGACGGCGGCGCGACGCCCAGTTCGCCTCATCTCATCTTGACCGCCTCCGGCACGATCAACGGAGCGAACTATCCAAAGAACCCGAACACCCACAATCTGATTCGCCTGACGCTGCAGGCCAGCGATGTGCCGAGCGTGCCGACTTTGCTCAAAGGGCAAGTCGTCGTAGCTGCGCTGAACGGTAGCAATCAGATCATTGATGCCAGCGCCGTCCAAATTCAGGGTGTCTTGGACGCGCTATATGCCACAGCCGCGGCTTCGCAGACGCTCGGCGTGAGCTATGCGGGCGGCGTGCCCACCGCGCGCGTGTGGGCGCCGACGGCGCAGCACGTCGTCCTGCGCCGCTACGCTACGCCGACTGCGACCGTTTACACCACCCATACGATGACGCTCGATCCGGCCAGCGGCGTATGGAGCGTCACGGGCGACGCGACCTGGGACCGTCAGTTCTACCTCTTCGAGGTCACCGTCTACGTGCCGGAGCTCGACGCCGTCGTGACCAATCTCGTCAGCGATCCCTATGCCGTTTCGCTTTCGGCAGACACGGCGGCTACCGACGACCCACGCGCGCAGTTCGTCAATCTAAACGATGCCGACCTGAAGCCAGCCGGTTGGGACACACACACTCGCCCGCCGCTGGCCGCGCCGGAGGACATCAGCATCTACGAGGTGCACGTCCGCGACTTCAGCATCAACGACGGCACGGTGCTGACGACGGCGCATCGCGGGACGTATCTGGCCTTCACATACGATGGCGCGATTCGCCCGTTGTCTGCCGGCATGAATCACCTGAAGCAGTTGCGCCAGGCCGGCCTGACCCACGTGCAGATCCTGCCGGCCTTTGACTTCGCTACCGTGCCGGAGGGCAGCGTGCCGCGCGCGCCCACCCCCAATCCGACCGGCTACGCGGCCGACAGCGACCAGCCGCAGAGCATCATCAGCGCCACGCGCCACACCGACGGCTTTAACTGGGGCTATGACCCAGTGCACTTCGGCGCTCCGGACGGCAGCTACGCCAGTGACCCCCATGGCGTCGCGCGCGTGCGTGAGTTCCGCGAGATGGTCAAAGCCCTGCACGACAACGGCCTGCGCCTAACGATGGACGTGGTATACAACCACACGTCCGCCTTCGGCCAGCAAGACAAAAGCGTGCTGGACAAGATCGTGCCGGGTTATTACCATCGCATGAACTTGTCCGGCGCGGTGCAGACCTCTTCCTGTTGCCCCGACACCGCCAGCGAGTACGCCATGATGGAGAAGCTGATGCGCGACACGCTGGTGCGCTGGGTGCAGGACTACAAGGTGGATGGCTTTCGCTTCGACCTAATGAACCTGCACACCATCTCGAACATGCTCAGCATCCGCGATGCGCTGCTCGCCATCGAGCCGACGCTCTATCTGTATGGCGAGGGCTGGGATTTCGGCAGCGCCAAGGATAAGGGCCTGAATCATGCGCGCATGGGGGCGATGGCCGGCACGGGCATCGGCGTGTTCAACGATCGCCTGCGCGACGCGGCGCACGGCGGCTACAACACCGACCCGCTGCAAATCCGACGGCAGGGCTTCATCAACGGCCTGAGCTACCAATGGAACGGCTACTGTTACAACAACCGCTTCCAGGCAGACCTGCACTACGAGATGGGGCGTCTCCGCACTGGCCTGCGCGGCAGCCTGGGTGATTTCACCGCCGACCCGCAGGAAGCAATCAACTACGTCGAGAAGCACGACAACGAGACGCTATTCGACCAGAACGTGTTTAAGTTGCCGAACGGCGTGGGCAACCCTGGCGCGTGCGGCGCCAGCAGCTACGTCGTGCCGAGCGTGACGATCACCGAGCGCGTGCGCGCGCAGAACCTGGGCTTGAGCCTGGTCGCGCTGGCGCAGGGCGTGCCGTTCTTCCACATGGGTCAGGACATCCTGCGCAGCAAGTCGCTCGACCGCAACAGCTACGACAGCGGCGACTGGTTCAACAAGGTGGACTGGAGCTACGGCGACAACAACTTCGCCAAAGGGCTGCCGCCGGCCTGGGACAACCAGACCCGCTGGAGCATCATGCAGCCGTTGCTGACCAACTCGGCCATTCAACCCGGCAGCGCGCACATTCAGCGTGCTGCTGCCCACATGCGCGAGATGTTGCGCGTGCGCGCCAGCAGCCCGCTCTTCCGTCTGCGCACCCAAGGCGATGTAAACGCGCGCGTGCAGTTCTACAACACAGCGCCGACGCACGACGCGCTCATCGTGATGACGTTGAACGACGGTCACACACCGGACCTCGATCCCAACTGGGAATACGTCGTCGTGTTGGTCAACGCGCATGTCATTACGCAGACCTATGCGATCAGCGCGCTGGTCGGCAACTCGGCCATGCAACTGCACCCGCTGCTCAGCGATGGAGTTGACGCTGACCCTGTGGTTCAACAGGCGAGCTTTAATCCGACCACCGGCGCGTTCACCATCCCTCCGCGCACGACGGCGGTGTTCGTTTCGACACAAGCGCCAACCCCACCCAGCACGATTGACTGGGTGGGCAAGCTGTGGCCGCGCGGCGGCGTAGCCACAGCGGTGAACCAGGGCAGCTTCGCGCCGGCCGGCTTCGACGTATACGTGCAGGTTTACGAACCCGGCGTGACCGACGCACCGGGGCAAGGGCCGGGCATCAGTTGCTATCTGCATTGGGGGCGCTACGGCGATCCCTGGCAGGATCTACCGATGAGCTACAACCCAACGCCCGGCGTGGATGTGCCGTCCACCCACGACGAGTACAAGGCCACCATCCCGAAGGCGACGCTTGAGGCGCTGTTGCCCGGCACATACGGCTTCACGGCTTACTGTCAGAAGGCCGGCGAGGACAAAAAGTGGAAGGTGGACACCTACAACATCAACGGCAACCCGCTGGACGACGACCAAGGCGATGGGCTGATCACCATCGTGCCGGCCAGTGATCCGCGTCCCGCGCCGGCGGGCGGCGTCTTCGTCCACCTGTTCGAGTGGCGCTGGGCCGACATCGAGAAGGAATGCCACTTCCTGGCGCAGAAAGGCTACAAAGGTGTTCAGGTCTCGCCTCCACAGGAGCATCTCGTCCCGACGGCGGACATGTTCGGCGACCCGGCCAACGACTACCCGTGGTGGGTGCGCTATCAGCCGGTGAGCTATACCCTGCAGAACAGCCGCAGCGGAGGGCTAGGTGAGTTCGTGAGCATGGTCAACACCTGCAACAGCCTGGGCGTGGACGTCATCGTGGACGCAGTGATCAATCACATGACCGGCCTGCATCCCGATAACGCCACGTTGAACGGCACGGCCGGCACGGTGTTCTCGCACTACAACTACCCCGGCCTATTCGGTCCATCCGATTTCAACTACTGCGGCACGAACCTCAGCGCCACCGACGGCAGCAAGCACAACATCGTGGATTACACCGATCGTCGGCAGGTGCAAACGTGCGAGCTGCTCAACTTGGCCGACCTGAGGACGAGTGAGCCCGGCGTGCGCGCGCGCATCGCGGCCTATTTGCAAGCGCTCGTCAACATCGGCGTCAAAGGCTTCCGCATTGATGCCGCTAAGCACATGCCGGCGCACGAGCTGGCCGCGATCCTCAACAGCGTCAGCGGAAACTTCTATGTCTTCAGCGAAGTGATTGACGTAAACTCCAGCGAGCGCGTGCGCGCGTTCGAGTACACGCCCTATGGCGACGTGACCGAGTTCTACTACTCGATCCTGGTCGGCGAGAAGTTCAACAACTGCAGCGGCGGCAACCTGAGCCAGCTGCAGAACATCCCGCCGAGTGGATGGCTGCCCAGTCGCTTCGCCGTCGTCTTCACCGACAACCATGACAACCAGCGCGGCCATGGCGCCGGCGGCGCGTGCATCGTGGATCACCGCGACGGCAAGGCGCACGAGCTGGCGAACGTCTTCGTGCTGGCGCACCCATACGGGGACTATGTGTCGGTGATGTCGAGCTACTATTGGAGCAATAACCCGGGCAGCAGCGCCGGCGACAGCAAAGGCCCGCCCAGCGCCGACCCGCCTTACACCAGCGGCAGCGGCCCCAACACGCGACCGGTATACGGCCCCACCCAGGTGGCCGGCGACTGGCCGGCGAACTGTGCAGGTGTATACGAGGATGGCAAGTGGGCTTGTGAGCATCGCCGCTCCTCGTCAGCGGGCATGGTCGGCTTCCGCGCGGCCACACATGGCGAACCGATCACGCGCTGGGTGAACGTGTCGCCCAACCACATCGCCTTCGGGCGCGGCAACAAGGGCTACGTGGCCATCAACCGCACGAACACCAACAACACGCGCACCTACACCACCTCGCTGCCCTCCGGCTA
>JANWVF010000061.1 GCA_025056965.1 Thermoflexales bacterium
AACGGTCGGCCTGGGATAGATCGCTCTCTGATTATCATTGTGATTAACCTCCTGATTGAAATGTGTGCTCTCTGCCTGAGTAACCGGCTCGGTCTCATGGCACGTCTTCAGATTACGCCTGCGACGTCCACATAGCGTCCACACGCCTGCGGGGTGGATTCGCCGCCCTAGGGCACTAGGGCACGTTGTAGGCCAACAAGACGATCTCCGTTGCGCCCATGTTGGTCGAGCCGCTCGACTTGATCAGGCCCACGCCTGGCGCATACCAGCGTGCGTCGTCGCCCTCGAACGTGAAACCTGGCATGCCGGCCGGTCCGCCGGAGAGGCTGATTTGAACGGTGGTCTTGCAGTTCACCCGCAGCGCCTCGAACGTGCCGGCCGGGACGGCGACGGCCTCGATTCCGACGGCCCGGCACGACGTCTCCGCTACGTTGCGCGACTCCATGGTGACGTCGCCGACCGTTTGCCGGCCGGAATAGACAATCTTCTGCGTCCAGGTCTGGCCGGGCTGTGGGTCGGCCGGCAGCGAGATGCCCTCGTTCGACTCGACGGTGAAATCGGCCTGCATGTCTGCAGCGGCCACAGTCGCCCCGCCGGATGGCGTGAGCGCGATCAGGTCGCCGTTCCGGCAGGCCCAGCTGCTGGTGCGCGTCGTCCCAGCGTCAAAAGTATCCTGGTCGTCGAAGCCATCCGGCCGGACAGCGGTGATGCGGCGGGTGAACGTGCCGCTGCTGATGCCACTGAGCCGATATTGCCACGAAGCGCCCTCGGCCACGGGCAGGTAGCGGTTTCCGCAAGCATCGGCGGCGACGGCGGCAGCCGTCGGGGTCGCCGGCGGGGTGGCCGTCGGTTGAGGGCTGGGCGTGGGCGGCGCGGTCGGCGATGCCTCAATCGCTGTCGTTGCTGCCGCGGTGGCGGTGGGCGCCACCGTCGGCTCGGCAGTCGTCGGTGTGGCGACCGGCGCACTTGCCGATCCGTCCGAGCTGGTGGGTGCACCGGATGAACAAGCCGATAACGCCAGCGCGAGCGCTAGGCAGGCAAAGCAAAGCCGTTTGGTCATCTGTCGTTTTCTCCCTGTGATTTATCATGAGTATGTAGGCGAAGCGTCCACATAGCGTCCACATGAAGCGCGTTCGAGACGCCGAGGAACACGCGAACGCGGCAGCAGAAGAGACTTCCGCGCACTGATCTTCACGCCAGCGCCGGCGGATCGGGCCAGTCATTTTCTGCGCAGGCGCGCAGGATGGCGCGGTTGAAGGCGAAGGCCGCGCAGTAACGCTCGCGTTGGGCGGCGGGCAGCGCCGCCTCGACGCGCCGCAGGCAGGCGACGGCCTCATCGAGCGCGGCGCGCGCCTCATCTGGCCGGCCGAGCGCGCGCAGCACCTGGGCGCGCGCGAACCAGATTTGCTGAGGATTCTCCACTTGGGGTATGCGCTCCAGATCGGCAACTGCCTGCGCGCTGTGGGCCTCGGCTGCGGCTAGGTCGCCCAGGCGCAAGCAGGCGATGGCGAGGAAGGCGCGGTCAATGCTGGCGTCCAGGTGGCCTTGAGCGGCGCGCAGCGCCAGGCCTTGCTCCATTACCTGACGCGCTTCGTCCAAGCGGCCTTGCTGCAACAGCGCCGCGCCCAAGTTGGCCAAAGCCGCCGCCTGCTGGGCTGGCAAGTCGAGCGCCGTGGCCCGCTCATAAGATTCGCGCAGCCAGCTTTCGCCTGCCGTGCCCTCACCCAGCCAGACGTATGCCGCGCCGAGGTTGCTGGCGGCTACGCACAGCCCGCGCGCATCTTGGATGCTTTGGAACAGGGCGTAGGCCTCGCGCGCCAGGGCGATGCCGTGGGTGAAGTCGCCCATGCGCAGCGCAAGCGTGCTGGCGTTGACGCGCGCGGCAGCCATGCCCTGGCGCAGGTCGAGGGCAGCATAGCCGGCGTAGGCGGCTTGGTAAGCGGCCAACGCTTCGTCTGGCCGCCCGAGCCGGGCGCACATGCGCGCAATCAGCACCTGAGCAGCCGCCTCGGCATCCGGTGCGCCGCGTTGGGCGAATAAGCGCTGCGCTTCTTGGGCATAGGTCAGCGCCGCGCCGAAGTCGTTGCGGACGGAAGCCAAGGCGCCGCGCGCCAGCATGATCTGCGGCAGCAAAGGGGATCGGGCGCCGGCGGCCGCGACCGCCTGGTTGAGCGCGGCCTCGGCGGCGTCGTAGCGTTCGCGCGATCGCTCGATCTCGGCCCATGTCAGCCAGACCTGCGCCTGGGCCGTCGCATCGCCCCGGTTCTGGGCCAGCGCCAGCGCGCGCTGCAGAGCCGATTCGGCTTCGGCCCAGCGCCGGCTCTGGGCCAGCGCGCGCGCCAGCGCGATGAGCACCGGTTCGCTTTGATACAACGTGCACGCGGCGGCGCGCTGCAGGGCGTCCACAGCTTCGCTCCAGGCATTGCGCGCCAGCGCGTAGCGCCCGCGTCGGTAATGCACTTCGGCTTGCCATTCGGGATGCTGCGGCGCAGCGTCGGCCATGGCCTGAAGGGCGGCTAGGGCAGCCGCCTGCTGCTCGCGCTGCCCGCTCTCGTGCAGGGCGTGTTCCTGCTCACACAGTAGGTCAAACTGCAACGGCGCGTCGGCGCACAGCGCCAGCCCGTGCCGAATGGCGCTCAGGGCTGCCTCGTAGGCATACACCTCGCGCGCGCGCCGCGCGGCCTGCAGCCACATAGCGGCTGCTTGGTCGTGCTGGCCGGCCGCCTCCAGATGATAGGCGATCGTGTGTGGGTCGGCGTTGCGCCGGCCCAGGAGCGCGGCTGCTTGTTGATGCAATCGTTGGCGGCGCGCTGGGGAAAGCGCGTCCAGCGCAGCCTGCTGGACTTCTGGATAAGTAATGATGTAACGATCGCCGATCGGCAGCAGCCAGTCGCGCTGCGCGAGTACCTCGCAGGCGCGCTCGACTTCTGCCGGGCTGCGCCCGCTGACTTGCTGCAATTGGTCGGCCGTATCGCCGCCGAGGACCGCGGCCGCTTCCAACACCTGTCGGCTGATCGGATCCAGGGTCGCTAGGTTGATGTGAATGGCCGCCCTCAGCGATTCCGGGGCCGCAACATCGTCTGCTGCGCGCAGGGCCAGCGTGGCGCGCAGCATCTCCAATACTGCGCGCGGTGCGCCTGCGCTATGCGCCCAGATCGCATCGGCCAGCGTCGTGGGCAGCCCCCACCGTTGCACCAGTGCCCTCACCGCCGTTGCGCTCAGCCCTGGCAGCCGCCACATGCGCACCCCCAAGGTGTGTAGGCGCTGCGCCAGCGCCCTCAGCGCCTCGTTGCGGGCAGGAGAATCGTCTTCGCGGCTGGTGAGGATTAGCACGATAGGAGCATCGGCTAGGCCGCGGGCCAGCCAGCCGATCGCCTCGAGCGAGGCTGAATCGGCGGCGTCCAGATCGTTCAGCACGATGGCCGTCGGCCGCTTGCCGGCCAAGGCCAGCAGCGCGCGCGGCAATGCCTGCAAGAGGCGGCGCGACGCAATAGTCGGCGCAGCGTCGTCGTCGGGCTTGTGCGGATCGCGTGGGGGGAGATAAGAGAAGACGGCGCGCAGCTCCGGCAATAGGCGCACGGCTTCGCTCATCCAAAGGCCGGTCGGCGTCGAGTCCTCGCTCGCCTCGTCGGGCGTGCGATGCAGTTGTTGCTGCAGCGCGACCTCGAGCAATAGGCGCATCAGCCGGAAGGGCGCATCGTAAGGCGCTCCGCGCGCGCTCGCCGACCAGACGCACAGCTCGGGCCGACGCCGCGACGCCGATTCCAGGGCGTGCTGAACGAGCACATTCTTGCCGCTGCCGGCCGGACCTTCAATCCATATGAGGCGCGGACCGTCACATAAGCCCGCGATTATGGCTTCGGCGATTTCGCCTTCTGTGTTCGGTGCGCCCAGTGCAAGGTCGCTCAGACGCGGCTCACTCGTCGCCGTTCGTTGCCGCGCGACGATGTTGGGTGAGGCCGGCTTGATCTCCGTCGGCATGCGCTGCACACGCGTGAGGTCCGATGGAAAGGCCAAGGCGCGCGCTTCGTCGAGCCGATCATTCAGCACGGCCTGATACACGGCGCGCGTCGCCTCATCCGGCTCAATCGCCAGTTCGCGCTCCAGTAAGCTGGCGCACCAAGCGAACTGGCGGATCGCGTCGCTGCGCCGTCCGCTAACGGCGTAGAGCCAGATCGCCTGGCGGTGCAAATCCTCGCCGAGCGCGTCCAGCGCAAGGGCTTGCTCGACGGACGCGATCGCGCGCGGGTAATCTTCCAGGGCAGTGTATCCGCTCACCATGCGGCGCAGCACATCCAGCCGCAGGCGCTCGAAGCGTTCGCGCTGACGATGCATCCAGTGCTCGAACTCCGGCGCGTTGTCCAGTTCTAGGCCTTGCAGCAACGGTTCGGCGCCGATCTGCGCCGCGCGTTCTGCGGCGCGCAGACCGGCCGGGTCGGGTAGCTCGCGCGCTCGGCTCGAAAGCTCCAGGAAGTCGTGGGCGTCAACTCGGCAGATCTCCGCATCGAACCGCAGCAGGCTGCTCGTCGAGCCGGACGTGTTGGGGATTAGCCGATCGGCCGGCGCGCCGATCGAGCGGCGCAGCTCGGAGAGCGACCGACGTAAGCGCTGACGGGCGACTTCCTGGTCGGCATCGGGCCACAACAGATAGCACAGTTCGTCGCGCGTCATCGGGCGCGCGTGCAGCGCCAGCACCGACAGGACGGCCAGTGGCTGACGCCGACGAAACCGGGCTTCGCACGTGCCGATGTAGAGTCGCGGCGCACCGAACATCCTGAATTCGACGATTCGAGATGTTGATCTGTGAGTATTCACTTCGATCCCCCTCCTTGTCCGGCGCAGCTACGGAGTGACAATAATGATGGCCGGCGTCTCCGTCGGCGTGGGCGATGGGGTGGTGGGTGACGTTGGCGTGCCGGTCGGCAGCGGGGAAGACGGTGTATCCGTCGGTGTTGGCGAAGGCAGCGGGGTGTTTGTGGGCGTCGTCGTGGGCGTAGCGGTCGGCGGCAGTGGCGTGTTCGTAGGCGTCGGCGTGGATGTGGGAGTCGGCAACGGCGGGGTGTTCGTAGGCGTGGGCGTCAGCGTCGGCGTCGCCGTGGGTGGGGGTGGCACAAGCGCCCAGACCAGCGCGAGGTTGCCCGGGCCGGTGTAGTTCACGTACTGCACCTGCAGGAAGTGCGGGCCGGCGCTTAGCGCACGGGTGCCAACCAGCACCTTCACGCCGGCCGTGAAGTCATCTATGCCGGGGACGATTGCCCCGTCAATTAACAGCCGCGCGCCGTCGTCCACCGTCGCCGTGAACACGTATGTGCCGGCGACCGGGAAGTTAACCGAGCGCCGCCAGTCTGCCGAGAAGTTGAAGGGGTTGACCTGCGGCGGCGGCCAATTCGGCATCGCCGCGGTGTTCAGGAATCCGGGCGGGTTCGGCGGCGCCGGTGGATCATCGCGCTTAGCGACAACCGGGCCGGTCAAGTTGGGCGAGTTGTAATATCGGCCTTCCCATCCGGCGTAGTTGACCCGCCAGTTCAACGCGACGCGCGCCGAGCCGCTCGACTTGTAGTACTCGACCCGCACCTCATGCGCCCCGGCCGTCAGGCTCACGTCGGCCGTCGCCGTGCGCAAGCCGGCGCTGAACCATTGATTGATGATCAGTATGTCATCCACGAACACGCGCGCGCCGCCGTCCACGCTCAACGTGAAGCGGTAGTTATCCGTGGTCGGGAAGTTGACGTTGCTGGTGAAGATAGCCGACCAGTTGTTGCGCGGGACGCCCGAAGCAGGTGCGCCTGTGCCCCAGTTCACATTCAGCGGCGGGCCGGGCAGGTTCTGGTCGAACAGCACAGGCGGGATGAGATCGGGATTGTTGAAATACTGGCCGTACCACGCGCCGGCAGGGTTGGGATTGGGCGTCGCGGTCGCCGCGATGACCGTCGGAGCCGGCGGCGGCGTGCACGTCGCAGGCAGGGTTGGCACGGCCAGTGGACCGTTGAAGGTATTGTTGGCCTTGTTGCTCTCGGCGACCAGGTTACTCGGATCAATGACGACGAGGTTCGAGCCGGTCGTGAAACCGGGGAACCACAGGGAGGTCGTTTGACCGGGCGCAAGCCCGCTCGGCTGTTGCTGCTGATTGTTGACCAGCACGGCGAACGGCCCGACAGGCGCGTTGCCGACGTTCTGTACGGCAACGCGGATGCCGAGCTGAGTCGAGACGTAAGCGCAACTCGAGCCGGTCTCCAGCTCGATGGCTACGCCGGCGATGGCCAGGTCGGGCAACGGGCCGACCGAGGTGGCCGTCGGCGTCGGCGGTACGGGTGACGTCGGCGTAGGGATGATCTCGCCGCTGACGGCGATCGGCGTGAACTGCGTGAATCCGCTCTTCGCGCCTCGCGCGACGAGATAGTATTGACCGGTTGCGCCGGGCGCGACCAAGTTGTCGCGCACGAAAGTGCCGTCGGCACCCACAATCGCGTCACCCAGACGCCGTAGCTCGCTGGCGGGAGACGTCGGCGAAGATGCTAGAAAGATCTCGACGGCCTCATTGGCTTGAAAGCCACTTCCGCGCACGCCGAAGGGGCCACCGGGCACGAGTGGACCGTTGGCTTCGATGCGCGCTCTGATTCCGGGCGACGTCGGCACAACGCCCTGTTCGCCGGCGCTGCGCGACAAGAGCCAGAACGCAGCCGTGCAGCTCAGGATCAGCACTACGACGGTGAGGATGCCGGCCCACACATAGCGCGATGGCGACGCCGTCTCGACGCCGGCTAGGCCGTCCGAGGGAGTCCCCGGAGGAGATGTCGGCGATGAAGGAAGTGGGTCGCGTTCTGGTCTCATCAACTCGCTCCAGATTTAAGATTATAGGCGCGCCATCTCTAATCGGCATGCCTAAGATAGCGAGTGACGCCATGAACTCTGCCAGCCCCTACGACAACTTCGCTCGTATTTATGACTTGCAGCACCACAACTTCCTGGACGATGCGCCGATGTACCTGCGCTTAGCGCGCGAGTTATCGGCGCAGTCCGTCTTAGAAATCGGCTGCGGCAGCGGCCGGCTGATGGTTCCATTGGCCGAAGCCGGCTTGCGCGTCGCAGGCGTGGATGAATCGGCCGAGATGTTGCGCATTGCGGAGCAACACCTGCGCGGAAGCCGGCACCTGCCTGCCGAGCGTTGGTCGCTGGTTCATGCCGACGTCCGCACGCTTAGGCTGGACGCGCCGCCGTTCGACATGGCCATCATCGCCCTCAACACCTTTTTGCACAACCTGACGCGCGATGCCCAGCTCGCCACGCTGCGCGCCGCACGCGCTCATCTGGCTCCGGGAGGTCTACTCGTGGTGGATTTGCCGCCCAACGATGAGATCGCCTACCAGCCCGATGACGGCGCCTTCCAGCTCGAAGCCACGTTGATAGATCCGCAGGCCGGAACGGAGATTCACAAGTTCGTGGCCAGCCGCATCTTCTGGTCCATCCAGGAACAAGAGCTGACCTACCGCATCGAAGAACGTCGCGCAGGCCAGGCCGCCTCTATCGAACAGCTCATCACCTTCCGCTTGCGCCACGTCTTCAGATACGAGATGGAGCTGCTCTTGCTGCAGAGCGGCTTTGCCGAGCCGGCTTGGTATGGCAACTATGACTTATCCCCTTACGGCGAAGGCAGCCCGCGCATGATTGCGGCATCGCGCGCCGTCTAGACAGCTCAGTTCTTTCTCAGCAAGTCGCACTATCTTTGCCCTAAGTTATGCCTATACGCACGCGGCTCACGATCTGGTACACCGCCGTCCTCGCGTTGGTTCTCCTCATCTTCGGCACGGGGGTATACATCTACGTCAGCTGGCAGATGATTCAGCAGGTGGACTCGCGGCTGAGCCAGGCTGCCAACACTGCGCTGCCGCTCGCCCTGAGCCAGCGGCCGGAAGTCGAGGAACGTGCCGGACATAGGGTGTTGACGCTTCCCGGCCTGGATGCCCTGCGCGCCTCCGAGACCTACGTGCAACTCATCGGCCCGCGCGGCCAGGTGATCGGCATCTCGCCCAACGTCGCCGACCCGTTCCTGACGAATCACCTCGACCCGAAGGCGTTCAAGGAAGCGATCGGTATGCCTGCCGAACAGCGCGCGAATCTGTTCACCGAGGCGCAACATCGCGGGCTGCCGCCGATCCGCGTCTTCACGCAGGCGCTCACGGCGCGCAACGGTGAAGTGGTGGGCTATCTACAGGTCGCTACGTCGCTGGAGAGCGTCAAAGCGGCGCAGAACAGCCTGTTGATCGCACTGTTGTCGCTCGGCGGGCTGGGCATCTTATTCTCGGCCGTCATCGGCGCGTTGCTGGCGCGGCGCGCGCTGCGGCCGGTGGACGAATTGACGAAGACGGCCATGGCGATCTACCGCGCCGAAAACCTCGACCAGCGCGTCGCCGTCCCCAAGACGAACGACGAGGTGAGCCGGCTGTCGCAGGCATTCAACGAAATGCTCGACCGGCTGTCGAAGCTCTTTCACGCGCAGCAGCGCCTGATCGCCGACGTGTCGCACGAGATGCGCACGCCGCTCACCGTCATCCGCGGCAACGTGGATCTGCTGCGCGCGATGGGCTGTGCTGATGAAGAATCGCTCGATGCCCTCACCCGCGAGAGCGACCGCATGACGCGCTTGGTCGGCGATCTGCTGCTGCTTTCCCAGGCCGACGCCGGCGTGCTGCCGATGCATTTCCATACCGTCAGGCTGAGCCAGGTGATCTCGGACGTGGAGCGCAGCGGACAGGTGCTCAGCGCCGGCCGCGTCAATGTGTCGGCGCACGTCGAGCCTGACCTAGTCATCCAAGCCGACGCCGACCGCTTGAAGCAAGTCCTGCTCAATTTGGTGGATAACGCGATCAAGCATACCCCTGAGGGCGGGCAGGTGCGCATCGAAGCGGTGCGCAGCTACAACAACTATGTGCGCATCTCCGTCAGCGACACCGGCATCGGCATCCCGGAGAAGGACTTACCGCACGTGTTCGAGCGCTTCTACCGCGTGGATAAATCGCGCTCGCGGGCCAACGGCGGCTCTGGACTTGGCCTCGCCATCGCTCACTCGATCGTCCAGGCGCACAACGGCCGCATCGTCGTGAACAGCAAACTCGGCGTCGGCACGACGTTCGACGTCTACCTGCCCAGGCAGCACCAGCCTGCCTCGAGCGGGGAGAGCGAGGCTATCTCTGCCTGAGCGCCGCGCGCATGCGCTCAAGCGCTTCGAGCAGCTGGGCGCGCGGGCAGCCGAAGTTGAGGCGCAAGAAGCCCTCGCCCCCCGGCCCAAACGTCGCGCCGTCGCTCAACGCTACACGCGCGCGCTCCAGAAAGAATCGGTAGGGGTTATCGGCAAGGCCGGCCGCGCGGAAGTCCAGCCAGCCCAGATAGGTGGCCTCCGGCACGGTGGCCCGCACGTCGGGCATGTTTTCGGCCAGATAGTCGAGCAGCGCATCGCGGTTCGCCGATAAGTAGCGTTTAAGCGCGACGAGCCAGTCCTCGCACTGCGTATAGGCCGCCTGAGCCGCCGCCAGCCCCATCGCGTTGGGGTGCGGCAGCACCCCGTTGTTCGACGCGATGAAGCGCTGACGCAACCTCGCGTCTTGAATGACCGCGAAGCCGAAGCCCAGCCCCGGCAGGTTGAAGGTCTTGCTCGGCGCCATCAGGGTGATGCACCGTCGGGCGATCTCCGGCGAGAGGCTGGCCATCGGCGTATGGGATGCGCCATCCAACGTGAGGTCGCTCCAGATTTCGTCGGAGCAGATCAGCACATCATGCCCCAAGCAGATCTCGGCCAGGCGCTGAAGTTCATTGCGCGTCCAGGCGCGCCCGACCGGGTTATGCGGATGGCAATGGATGAACAGCGACGTGCGCGGCCCGATCGCGCGCGCGAACGCCTCGTAGTCCACCTCCACATGTAGCCGTTGTCCCTCGGCGCGATAGCTCAGCGCCACTTGGCTCAGCGTCATGCCGTGGTTCACCGGCGCGGAAAGGAACGGGAAGTAGACCGGCGTGAGGACGACCGCTGCGTCGCCCACGCGCCCAAACGCCCGACAGACCAAGTTCAAGCCGCTAACCAGGCCGGGCAGGAACACGATTTCGTCCGGCTCAACGCGCCAGCCGTAGCGCCGCTGCAACCAGGCGCAGATCGCCTGCGCCAAGTCCGCAGTGGGAAACTCATACCCAAACGTGCCTTCGGCCACCCGTTCGGCTAACGCTCGACGCACCGGCTCAGGGGAGCGAAAGTCCATGTCTGCCACCCACATCGGGATGACGTCTTGCGGGTAAGACATCCATTTCACGCACCCCGGCCGTCTGCGATCGGTCGGCCGATCGAAGTCGAATGAGCTTGGCGGCGCGCCATCCGATGAGGGAGACGAGGCGAAGATAGCTGGGTTCACGACGGCGCTATTGTATGCTAGCCAGCGCACGGGGATGGCGAACTTAGCAGCCGATCTGACCTTGCTGGGGATCGCGCTGGCCGGTGCGCTGGTCGGATGTGGCCTGGCTCTGCTCCCGGGCCTGCACGTGTTCAACGTGGCCGGGCTAGCGCTGGCGCTTTCGGCCCGGGACGCCATCGGCCTGGCCGATCAGGCCTTGGCGATGTTCCTGCTGGGTGCGTTGGTCGGCTGGGCGATGGTCAACGTCATTCCGGCGGTGTTCCTGTTCGCGCCGGACGATGCCAACGTGATCGTCGTGCTGCCGACGACCAAATATCTGATGCGCGGGCGCGGCGCCGAAGCAGTGATGCTGGTGGGAGCGGGAAGCTTGGGTGCGCTGGTCGGCTTGGTGCTGTTGTCGCCTTTGCTGGATGAAGTTCTTCGTCCGCTGCGCGCGATCATCCAGCCGCACACTGGATGGATGCTCGTGGCGATCATCGCCTTTCTGTTGTTGGGTGAGTGGCCGCGCGCCGACGATCTGGCGCCTCCGATGCGGCGCTTGGCGTCGGCGTGGGGCTATTTGGGTGCAGGTCTGCTCACGTTCGTCTTGAGCGGGCTACTGGGCTTCGTCCTGTTCTATCGCAGCCCGATCGCCGTCGAATCGGCCTTCGTCAACTTGATGCCGGCATTCATCGGCCTGTTCGCCGTGCCCGGCTTGCTGCAAATTCTCTTGTTCGGCGCCAAGCCGCCGCCGCAGATAACGGCATTGCCGGCCGAGATCGAGCCGCGCCTGCTGCTGCGCGGTTCGCTGACCGGCCTAAGCGGCGGCCTGTTCGCCGCCGTGTTGCCGGTCGTCACCGGCGGCATCGGCGGCCTGCTGGCCGGACATGCCACCGCCCAATGGAACGACCGGCTGTTCATGATCTCGCTCGGCGCGTCGAAGGTGGCCTACTATGTGGGCAGCCTGCTGTTGCTCTTTGTGCCCGGCCTGACGCTAACGCGCGGTGGCATGGCTTGGATGCTGAGCAGCGTCTACGTGCCGTATGGTTGGCGCAGCTACTGGCTCGCCGTCGCCGGCATTGCCCTGGCCGGCGCGGTTGCCTTCGTCGTGCTGGTCGTCCTGGCGCGCGCGGCGGCCAAGCTGGTCAGCCGTCTCGACGTGAAGTGGATCGCCGTTGGATCACTGGGAGTCGCCGTCGTCGTCACGCTCGCCTTCACTGGCGCGGCCGGCCTCATAATAATGTTAGTGGCGACGACCGTCGGCCTGATTCCCGTGATTGTCGGCGGGCGCCGGCTGAACTGCCTGGGCGTGCTTCTGCTGCCGATCACCCTGAACGTGATCGGCGTCGGCCCGGCCGTGGCACGGTGGTTGGGACTGCTGTAAATCGCGCGGTGCTCTATGAAGAAGGCGCTATTTGAAGGCTTGGTGTTGGACGAAGCAGGTAACGCTTTGCCGGTGGCTTACGTTGGTCAAGACCCGACGTATGTGCTGGTCGAGGACGGCTTCAAGTATCACGTAGATGCGCGCCGAGTAGATGAACAGGTGCTCAATGCGTTTCGCGAACATGTGCAGCAGAACGAGGCGCTGGTTAGCGAGGGCGTGCTGCGCCTGTTGGGCAGAGACGACCTGTTCACCAAGGCAGCCGTGGATCAACAGATTCGTCACCTCGATCAGCACTTCGCTCAGCTGTTCGAAGTGGGCATTCCGGAACAGGTGCGTCGTTACCTCGGCATGCTCGGCTTCAGCATCATCATCAACCGACACGGCGAGGTGGTGGACTTGAAAATGCCGTCCGCGCCGATAGATAGCGAGGGGGAGTGAAGACAACGGGCGACGAAAGGCCTGGGCTGCGGTCGGCAGCGCTCACAGGCGTGAGATGGACAGCCGGCGCAGCCGCGCGCGCTTCTTGGATTGGTGCGCTTCCATGCGCTCGAGCACGCCGTTGAGGAAGCGCACGGCCTCGACGATATACGGCCCTTTGTTGAGCATCACGCATTCGGCCCGGCCGCTCATCACCGCGTCGGACACCTCGGCGCGCGAGGGCGAGCCGAACTTGGCCATGCTCTCCAGCACCTGCGTCGCCCAAATCACCGGCACGTGCGCTGCCTCACACAGCCACAGAATCTCTTCCTGAACCTCGGCCAGGCGCTCGAAGCCGACCTCAACGGCCAGATCGCCGCGCGCTACCATCACGCCGACCGGCGGTAGTTGCATGCCGGCCAGTAATAACTGGGGCAGGTTTTCAAACGCCGCGCGCGTCTCGATCTTCAAGATCACGCCGACGTCGCGCACTTTCAGGCGGTTGATTTCCTCGCGGAGCGCCCACACATCCTCCGGGCTGCGCACGAACGACAGGCCGACCATGTCCACGCGCGACGCCATAACAGCCAGATCGTCCAGATCCTTCTGGGTGAGCGACGGGATGTCTAGCTGGATGCCGGGCAGGTTGATGCCCTTTTCGGCGCCCAGCTTCGCGCCTGACGCCGGGTTGGTGTGGGTGATCTCCACGACCATGCGCGCGCCGTCGTTTTCCAACACGCGCCCGCCGATTTTGCCGTCGTCGAACCAGATATGCTCCCCCGGCTTGACGGCGGCGAACGCATTCCCCAGGGTGCAAGAGATGTGTGCCGGGCGAATCACCTCGCCCTGCGCGTTCAACATCGCCGGGCTGCCCGGCGCGTCATCGTTGGTCACGATCAGCTTGTCGCCGGGGCGCAACAAGATCGGCTCGACGAGGGTCGGCAGTTCGCCCACGCGGCCTTCGGCGACAGACGACTTCTTGCGCAGCAAGCGCAAGGGCATGCCGGTCTCCAGGTAAAAAGTCCTGTCGCATTCGGCCAATACGGCTTCGCCGTTCCTGGCCACAACCTTCAGCTCGCGGGATTTGCCGCGCGTGTCGGTGAAAGCGATGACGTCGCCGCGCCTCGCTTCGAGGAGTAAGTCGCCGTGCAGAGGCACGATCGGCGCGTCGCCCGGCGCCGCTCCCTCCTCTGTCTTCGGCATGAACCACACGCGCGCCGGTTTGAGGACGCAGCCGCGCAGGTCGCGCTGTGGCCTGAGCTTGATCACCTGGGCCGAGGTGGCGAGCGGACCGGTGCGCAACTTCGGCCCGGCGAGATCGGCATATACCTTGCATGTCCGGCCCAGCTCACGTTCGGCGCGCCGCAGATTCTCGATCATCCTCAGCCAAGTCTCGGCATCGTCGTGCGCGCAGTTAATGCGCATCACGTCCATGCCGGAGGCGAGCAAGTGTCGGATGAGGTCGGGGTTGCTGGCGGCCTCGGTGGGCATGGTCACCATGATGCGCACGGTGCGCTTGCCGGATGCGGAGCCGAACAGGCGGCGCGTGTGCTCCTGGAGCAGCGCGCGGCCCAGCTTGAAGTCCACCGTTGCCACCGGTTCGAGCCGCGGCTCTTGGCCGGCGAGGCGGTGCAGGGCGATCAGCACGGCATCCAGCGTGTGGAGCGTGTGCGCCTCGGAGCGACCGAGCGAGCTGAGGCCGAGCGCCGCAAGTTCATCTTGCAGATCGCGCACATCCACTTGGCGCAGCGCCAAGTAGTGCAGCAGATTGCGCGCGCTCTCGCGGTATCCCGACGCAGCCTGATCTACGGCATCTTGATATTGCTGCTCAAGCGCCAGCGCGCGCTGCCGCAGCTCCATCAAGGGAGCGATCAGCCGTTCGGGCGGGGGATTCATTTAGCCGGCATTGTAGCAAACCGTACTAAGGGTTTATTAAGTCGGCGGGTTCGCTCGGCATGCGGCTCGCATCGTGCGTCGGACGAAGCATCAACCGTCACATGCCGCGCTTGTTCCGAATGGCTTGCTCATAGGCGCGCACATACTGCTCGGCGCTGCGCTCCCACGAGAAGTCCTGCGCCATCGCCGCGCGGATCATCTTTTGCATGTGCTGCGGCCGATCGTAGTAGGTGCTGACCGCCCAGCCGACGGTGTAGTAGATTGCGTGCGCGCTTGGCTCGTAGAACTTAAAGCCGGTGCCGTCGCCCGTCGCCTCGTCATATTGCTGCACCGTGTCGTCCAGCCCACCCGTGGCGCGCACGATCGGCAGCGTGCCGTAGCGCAGCGAATACATCTGGTTCAAGCCACACGGCTCGAACAGCGACGGCATGAGGAAGAAATCCGCCCCTGCCTCGATCCAGTGTGCCAACTCCTCGTTGTAGCCGATGTAGCTGCCGACGCGACCGGGGCAGCGCGCCGGCAGTTGGCCGAAGAAATGCTCTAAGGCCTTCTCGCCGCTGCCGAGGATGGCGAACTGGACGCGCATGTTCGCCACGATGCCCTCGATGCACTGCGCCAGGAGGTGCAGCCCCTTCTGCTCCACCATCCGGCTGACCACGCCGATGACCGGCGTATCGGGCGAGACCTCGAGGTCCATCCGTCGTTGCAACGCGCGCTTGCAAATCGCCTTGCCGCTTAGGTCATCGCGCGAATAGCGCGCCGGTATGAGTTTGTCATCCTCTGGGTTCCACTGCGCATAGTCGCAGCCGTTGAGGATGCCGATGTAGTTCTCGCCCTTGGCGTTGAGATACGGCGCCATCCCGTAGCCCAGCTCCGGTGTGCGCGTCTCGCGCGCGTAGTTCGGGCTGACCGTGTTGACCATGTCGGCGTAGACGATGCCGCCCTTGAGGAAATTGATCGCCCCATGATCCTCGAACTTGTCCGGCGTGAAATTGCGCCACTGCAGGCCGAGGTAGTCCATGTGGTGCGCCGGGTAACGCCCTTGATAAGCGATGTTATGGATGGTGAGCAGGCTGGCCGCATCGCCCAAGAGCGGATCGTTCCAGTGCCAAATCTTCAGATAGGCCGGGGCGAGCGCGGTGTGCCAGTCGTGCGCATGTACCACGTCGGGTTTGAAGCCGATGTCCTTGCACAGCTGCAGGCCGGCGCGCGTCAAAAAGCCGAACCGGCGCGGGTTGTCCTGGTAGTCGTTGAAGTCGGCGTCGTGGTATAGCCCCCAACGGTCGAAGTACTTTTGGCTCTCGATGAAGTACACCGGCGCGCCGCCGTTCGACGTCGTATGCACGGCGCACCACTCCTGCGCGTCGCCCATCCACACGCCCATCGGGCCGTGAAACCAGCGCAGGCCGTAGCGGTCGCCGTTGATGGATGCGTAGCGCGGCATCACCACGATCACGTCGTGGCCCATGGCGCGCAGGGAACGCGGCAGCGCGCCGACCACGTCGGCCAGCCCACCGGTCTTGGCGTAGGGCGCGCACTCGGCAGCGATGAAGAGGATGTTCATGCGCGAAGGGTTGACCTTCGGCAGCAGGCTTGTTTAGCTGCGCGCGGCTTCCGGCGGCGGAGGCGGTTGCAGCAGCTCCAGCGTGATGCCGTTGCAATCCAAAAAGTAGATGGCGTAGCCGCCCTTGTTCACGCCGTGCTCGATGGCCACCGGCTTATCGGCCTTGAAGCGCACCCCCAGCGCCTTCATCCGCTCGAACTCCTTGTGAATGTCGTCCACGATGAAGGCCCAGTGGCCGTTGCCGACGTTGTTGGTCGAGAGGTCGAGATCGTCGCGGCCTTGCGGATGCACGTATTCCACCAGCTCGATGTGGTGATTGGCGCGTTCGGCCAGCGGCTGTCCCGGCACGCGCAGCTGGGCCACCTTCAAGTGCGCGCCAGGGAAGGCCACCAGGCGAGCGGTGTACTCGTTGTGCTGCTCCTGCCCGCGAAAGTATTCCAGGCCGAGCACTTCGGTATACCACTTGACCGATTCTTCGAGGTTCTTGACGGTGAACGAAACGTGGAAGATGCCTTGAATCATGGATCGGATCAGTCAGTCGGTTGAACGGGATGGGATTAGGTCAATCCTGTTCATCCGCGCGGCAAGGCTCACTTGCCGTTCATCAGCCGCAACGCGCCGCGCACGATCGCAGCAGGTTGCGGCAGCACTACCTCTTCGAGGGTCTTCGAGACGTGGATCGGCACGTCCAGGCCGGCCACGCGCATGATCGGCGCGTCGAGTTCGTCGAAAGCCGTCTCCATGACGCGCATGGCGATCTCGGCGCCGACGCCGCACGATGCGTGCGCTTCGTGCGTGATTAGCAAGCGGTGGGTCTTGCGCAGCGACCGCACGATGGTCTCGATGTCCATCGGCACGGTGCAGCGCAGGTCAATCACCTCGGCAGAGATGCCGTGCTCCTTTTGTAGCGTCTCGGCGGCTTCGAGCGCAAACAGCAGTTGGCGCGAATAGCTCACGATGGTGAGGTCGCGGCCTTCGCGCTTAACGTCGGCGACGCCCAGTGGGATGGTGTATTCGCCGTCGGGCACCGGCCCCTTGGTGTTGTAGAGCAGCTTGTGCTCGATGAACATGACGGGGTTCTCGTCGCGCAAGGCGCTCTTCAGCAGCCCTTTGGCGTCGGCCGGCGTGGCCGGCAGGACGACCTTGAAGCCGGGGATGTGGGTGAACAGCGCCTCGAAGCTCTGCGAATGCTGCGCGCCGTTGCCGCGCCCGCCGCCCTGCTGCGTGCGGATGACCATCGGCACCTTCACCCGGCCGCCGCTCATCGCGCGCATCTTCGCCGCCTGGTTCCAGATCGAGTCGGCGGCGACCAGCGCGAAGTCCATGAACATTAGCTCCGGCACGGGGCGCTTGCCGGTCATGGCCAGGCCCACGCCCATGCCGATGAAGCCGGCCTCGCTGATCGGCGTATCGCGCACGCGCTCCGGGCCGAACTTGGCCAGCAGGCCTTCGGTCACCCGAAAGACGCCTCCATATGCGCCGATGTCCTCGCCTAGCAGGATGATGCTTGGGTCGCGCTCCATCTCTTCGGTGAGCGCTTCACGCAATGCTTGGGTGTAAGTCAGTTCTCGCATCGTGAGTGATTCCGTTCCAAAACCCTGCAGCGCGCGAAGGCCGCGCGGTGGTCTTCTCGTTAGCCGCCGCGCTTCGCGCCTGCGCAGTGTGATCTAGATCCAGAAGTCGGTATAAGCTTCCTCGGGATCAGGATAGGGCGACTCCTTGGCGAACTTGACCGCCGCTTCGATCTGCCGGCTCACGCGCGCGTGAATGGCGTCGAACTCAGCCTCGCTCACGCCCTCGGCCTGCGCCAGGTGCGCGCGCAGGCGCTTAATCGGGTCGCGTTCGCGCCAGGCGGCCACCTCTTCTTTGGTGCGGTAGCTCTCCGAATCACCGATCATATGGCCGAGCAGGCGATAGGTGCGCGCCTCGATGAAAGTGGGGCCTTCGCCGGCGCGGGCGAGCCGAGCCGCTTCGCGCACCGCCTCGTAGACCGCGCACACATCGTTGCCGTCCACCACCATGGCGCGCATGTTGTAGCCCTTGGCGCGGTCGGCGACCTGGGCCAGCGGATTGGACTTAGCCAGCGGCGTCATCTCGGCATACAAGTTGTTCTCGCACAGCAGAATCAGCGGCAGCTTCCACAACTGCGCCATGTTCAACGCTTCGTGAAAGGCGCCCTGATTGATCGCGCCGTCGCCGAAGATGGTGAGCGCGACGCGGCCGTTGCGGTCCATCTGGGCGCTGAGCGCCGCCCCGGCGGCGATCGGCACGCCGGCCGCGACGATGGCGTTCTCGCCGAGCAGGCCGATGCTGGGATCGGTCCAGTGCATCGAGCCGCCCTTGCCTTTGCTGATGCCCGTCTTGCGGCCTAGCATCTCCGCCATCGCTGCGTTCACGTCAATGCCCTTGGCGATGCACGCGCCATGGCCGCGATACGTGCAGGTCATGTAGTCGTCCGGGTTGATGGCGAAGCATGCGCCCACGGCCGTCGCCTCTTGGCCGACGCACGGGTGAAACGAGCCGCGGATCTCTTTCTCCATGTAGAGCTGAACACAGGCTTCCTCGAAGGCACGGATCAGCACCATGCGCTCATACATCGAGAGCAACAAATCTTTGGGAAGAGACATAGGCAAGATACTCGATTTGGAAGTTCAGCGCGAGATTGTATGCCGAAGTAGTTTATCGCGCATCCGGCCTTTCGACTCAATGGGCGTGAGCCGGAAGCCCTCACCATGCGCAGTAGGCAGGCGACGGGCAAGGGATAGGCAATGCTCGTCACCTTTTGCCATGAGCCTAGCCTCTGCCTTGCGATCGGCGCTCTCGCCTAGGCCGTACACTTAAGCAGGTCAGGCAAACACATGCGACACGTCGCTGCTTTGTGCTCAGTCATCATGCTGGTCTCGGCCGGCTGCACGCGCACCGGCGCATCGGGCAAGCCGATCCCGATTCCGACGGCGGTGGTAAATCAAGGTGACCTCATCGGCAGGCTGGTGGGAGGGAGCTTGCCGGTGCTCGACGATCCGCCCGAGCGTCCGCTCTACGTGCTCAACGTCACGCTGGATTACGCTGCCGGCAACGTGCATGCCCAGCAGCGGATCGAGTTCGTCAATCCCACCGGCCAAGCCACGAGCGAGGTGAAGTTCAACGTGCCGCCAGCGCGACGGGCCGGCGCCGTTGAACTGCGCGACGTGCGCATCTTCGGCCAGGCTGCCCCATTGCCCTTCGACCTGACCGACGCCGTGCTCACCGTGCAACTGCCGGCGCCGCTGCCGCCGGACAAAGCCATCGCGATGACATTCGACTTCACTTTCAAGGTGCCGCTGCAAGAAGTGACCACCGGCATCGGCGGCGATGACACTTCGCGTGGGCCGCACAGCCTGACCTGTGGCCACTGGTACGTCATGCTTGCGCCGTTCCGCGACGGACAATGGGACACGCCGGCCTACGTGCCGATCGGCGATCCCTACACCTCGGAGCTGGCCGATTACGAGGTGAGCATCCTTGCGCCGGAGGGTGTGATCATCGCAGGCGGTGGCGATGAGGTGCGCGACGGCCGATTGTGGCGCTACTCGCTGCCGAAGGCGCGCGTGTTCGCCTTTGCCGCCAGTGACGTATATGAAGTGGACACGCTCGAGGAAGACGGCGTGACGTTCATCCACTACGTCTATCCCGAACATCGCCACACGAGCGCAGCCGTGCTGAACACCGCTGCGCGCGCGGTGCGCCTGTTTACGCGGCTGTATGGGCCGTATCCTTACCGCGCGTTGCGCATCGTGGAAACCGGCCGGCAGCAGGGTCAAGAATACAGCGGCATGGTCGGCATCGGCGCGGCGATCTACGCCGGCTACCCCGGCCGCGGCGCGCGCCACGACCTGATCGCGACGACCGTGCACGAGGTAGCGCACCAATGGTGGTTCAACGTCGTCGGCAACGACCAGATTCGTTCACCGTGGCTGGACGAGGCCTTCGCCCGCTACGGCGAGCTGCGCTTTTACCAAGAGTACTACGACCGCGACGCCGATTGGTGGTACGGCTACTTCATCCTAGGCAAGGAGCGCGGCCGGCTGACTGGCGCGATTGACCTGCCGCTCAGCGCCTATCCCGACTCGCGCGCCTACATCAACGCCGTCTACCGACGTGGGCTGATGTTCCTCAACGACATCCGCAAACTGGTCGGCACGGCGACGCTCGACGCGGCGATGAAAGACTACTACCGGTCGCAGACCTACAAGATCGCCGACCAAGATGCGTTCTTCGACGCGCTGGCCCGCCACACCACGAAGGACATCAGCGGTCTGGTGAGAGGCTATTTCGCCGGAGCGGTGGATCTGCCTTGTCGCATCAGCAACAACGCCCCCGGATGTCGCCGGTAGGGGACGCGCCACATACGCCCGGGGGTCACTCCGACATTGATGGTGTGCGAAAGGCCGCTTTGGGGTAAGGCATCGCGCAGAAAATGGACGGCGATGATGGCGCGGCCTCGCTGTTCTCATCTTCACATGCGCCCTCTCCCAACTCCTCTTAATGCAACTGAGTACAATCAACGCCGGAAGAAGGTGACGCAGGCGTGTTTGAGGAAGGCAGGCGCTTCTTCATCAGTTCCTACAGTTTGCCGGCGCATTGGCAGGTTGACGAGATTGACATGGCAGTTGCCAAGCCGCTGGCCGATGTAGATGAAGAAGTCGAGACGCGCATCTCCAACCCGCTCAATTCGCTGGCGCTGAGCGATCTGTGCGACGCGGGCGATGACATCGTCATCCTGTGCGACCGCGCGCCGACGGATCAAGTTCGCCTGGCCATTGTGCGCGGTGTGCTGTCGCACCTGGATCGCGCGGCAATTGCCCCCGAAAGGGTGACGCTCTTGATCGCTGCGCCGGATGATGCAAGCCCTGCTGACAAGGAACTGCTCGGCAGTATCCACGCCGCCCTTCATCGCCTCGGCGATTACGCGGCGCGGGTCGCCGTCGTCCAGCATGACCCTGAGGACCTGCGTGAGCTGGACGACATGGGCAATTTCGAGGGCGTTCCGCTCACGATCAACTATCGGGCCGTCGAAGCCGATGTGCTCATCGCGATTTACGCCATGCAGCTCGACGACGACGCCGACTGCGCCGGCAGTTGCGCAGCTGTCACCCTCGGCATCGTGGGAACGCACGCCAAGCGTGAGCTGCACACCACGCGCTTCTATGACGATCAGATCGAGCCGTCTGCGGATCGCCATCCGCTTCTTCGGCGCGTCCTGCGCGAAGGCGCCCGGCGCGCCGGCCTTGCCTTCGCTGTCGGCGCGTTGGTGGATGCGCATGGGCGACCGCTGGCCGTTCGCGCCGGCGCGCCGATTAGCGTAGACGACGCGCTGGCCGATCAAGCTGCCGCCCTGCGAGAGTCCAACGTCAGCAGGCCTAGCTACGACGTTGTGCTGGCCGACCCCAGCCGGAACGGACACACCGCCGGAAGCCTGTTCGAGGCGAGCTTGGCCGCCATTCGCCTCAGCCTTGGGCGCGCGCCGATCCTGCTGCGCGGCAGCCCGCTTATCTTGCCGGTCGAGGGATGCGAAGATGGCAGCTCGGCAGCGCGCGACTTCTACAATGCGTTGATCAACACGGCGTCGCCCGAGTTGATCATCAAGCAACTGCAAGGGCGCAGCCTACAAGCCGGTGAGGCACGCGCCTACTTGCTGGCGCATGCGATGCAGCGCAACCGCTTGATCATCGCCGGGCCGCAGCCTGAACGCTTAGCGCGCGACTTCCCCATTCTCTCTTCATCCAGCATACGCGAGGCCGCCGAATTGGCCGGCAATTTCACCGGCAAACGCCCGCGCGCGCTCATCGTGCGCCATGCGCTGAGCACGACCCCAGTCTTCCGCGGCCTGTTCTCTACCCCCGATTCGCCCCGAGCCGCCGAACCTGCTCCGCCGCCTTGGCGCTGGAACTGAGGCTGGCCACACCCCGCGCGAGCCGAAGATTAGCGAATCTCGTCCTTGATCTCGCCGTCAACGACCAACACCGCGCGCGTGACGCGCCGGGCTAAGTCCTGGTCGTGGGTGACCATCAGGATGGTCTTCCCTTCCTCCACCAGCTGCATGAACAGGTCGAAGACCTGGTTCGCCGTCTTCGAGTCGAGGTTGCCGGTAGGCTCATCCGCCACGATGATCGGTGGATCGTTGGCCAACGCGCGGGCGATGGCGACGCGCTGCTGTTGTCCTCCCGAAACCGCCGCGGGCAACTTGTGCGCGTGACGCGCCATGTCCACATGCTCCAGAAGCTGCATCGCGCGATCATATCGCTCGTGCGGCGGATAGGTGTTACAGAAGTCCATCGGCAGCATGACGTTCTCGACGAGCGTGAGCGTGGGCAACAGCTGGAAGAACTGGAAGATTACCCCGACGTGTTTGCCGCGCCAGACCGCCATTTGCCCTTCGCTCAGCTTATGCACCGCCATGTCGCCCACATACACCTCCCCGGATGTGGGGCGGTCAATGCCCGTGATCATGTTGATCAGCGTGGATTTGCCGCTGCCGCTTTTGCCAATCACAGCGACGAACTCGTGCGTGTCCACGCGCAGGTCAACGCCGCGCAGCGCATGGAACTTGCCTGCCGGCGTGTCGTACACCTTGACCACGCGCTTCAGCTCGATCAAGTGGCAGTTGCCATGCCGATACGGCTCCTCGCAGGCCGGCTCGTCCGGCGCTGTGCCGTTAACGGCTTGACTCTTGGTTCGGTCGCGTCCCCTCAGCAACGTGAGCACTCACTGAATGTTATTCTCCGAGCTTAGGGAATGATGAAATGATGCAGAGGCTTAGGCGTGTAGCTAACCCTGTTGGGCCTCCTCCTGCTTCTCGCGCTCGCGCTCTTTCTTGCGAAAGTCCACGAAGCGGTAGCCAATGCCGCGCTCGGTGAGGATGTATTGCGGGTGCGCCATGTCCTTCTCGATCTTCTGGCGCAGATAGGTGATATAAAGGCGCAGATACTGGGTCTCGTCGCGATACTCCCAACCCCACACCTTGCTGAGCAGCGTCTCGTGCGGCACGACCCAGCCGGCGTTCTGCACCAGGTGGTAGAGCAGTCGCCACTCCGTCGGGCGCAGCTTAATCGGCTTGCCGTCCACGATCACCTCGCGCCGGTTGAAATCAATTGAAAGCCGGTCGTCCACCTTGATCGGCGCCTTCTCTATCATCGCCGGCAGCTCGGCGCGCCGAATGACGGCCTTGATGCGCATGACTAATTCGCGCGGGCTAAACGGCTTGGTCACGTAGTCGTCGGCGCCGAGCGAGAGCCCCGTCACTTTGTCATCCTCTTCGCCTTTGGCCGTGAGCATAATGACCGGCACGTTGCTCTCCTCGCGGATCATGCGCAGCGTCTCGAAGCCGTCCATGTCGCGCATCATCACATCGAGCAGCACGCAGTCGGGCAACAACTCGCGCACCTTGCGCACTGCCTCCAGGCCGTTCTCCGCGGAGACGACTCGGAAGTGCTCCAGCTCCAGGTTCATGCGGATGAATTGGATCATGCGCGGCTCGTCGTCCACCACGAGCACCAGCTTCGAGTCTTCGTTGGCCATGACGGGCATTATAAGGTTGCCTTTGCCCAAGGGACGTTTCACCGCTGATGCCCCATCCTTTGGGCTTCAGAGAGGCACGATGGCGGTCGTTACAATCACGCCCATGGCTCGTCGCGATATTCCCATCGCCGTCGTCAAAGGTGCCGGTGACCTAGGCACGGGCGTAGCTTACCGTCTGTGGAAGTGCGGTTTTCGCGTGTTATGCACCGACTTGGAAAAGCCACTCGTCATCCGGCGCACGGTCGCATTCGCCTCGGCGCTGTACGACGGCCGCATCACGGTTGAGGGTGTGCCGTGTGAGCGCGTGTTCTACGCCGACGAAGCGATTTATCTGTGGCAGCGCGGCACGTTGGCGGTCGTCGCCGATCCGGTTGGGCGGGTCATCGAATCGCTCCGGCCGGAGATCGTCGTGGATGCGATCATGGCGAAGCGCAACACCGGCACGACGATCCGCGACGCGCCTTGCGTTATCGCACTTGGGCCCGGCTTCACCGCCGGCCAGGACTGCCATGCGGTAATCGAGACGCAGCGCGGGCATGACTTGGGCCGCGTGATTTGGTCCGGCAGTGCTGCAGCCGACACCGGCGTGCCCGGCAAGGTCGGCGGCGAGGACGCGCGCCGCGTGGTGCGTGCGCCATGCGACGGTTTGTTCTACGGCCGCCGCGCCATCGGCGACCTGGTGCGGGAAGGCGAGATCATCGCTCAAGTCGAGGATGCGCCGGTTCACGCGACGCTCAGCGGCGTGTTGCGCGGGCTGCTGCACGATGGCCTGCGGGTACGTGCCGGGTTGAAAGTGGCCGACATAGATCCGCGCGGTGACCCGCGCTACTGCTTCTCGATCAGCGATAAATCCTTGGCCGTCGCCGGCGGCGTGCTAGAGGCGGTGTTCAGCCTGCGCGAGCATTGGCAGCACAAAATCGCTGCATCGCCATGAGGCGGTTAGAAACTCGGCATGTCCTCATAGGGGGTGAAACAGGGTGGGCCGGCGGCATATCGGATGCGCTTAGTCGTCAACTCGGCCACGCACGACCACAACGTAGTGAGCGAGCCGCTCAGGCCGCACATCGGCGCGCTCCGGTCGGCCATGACTGCTTGGGCGTAATCCAGCAGCGCGTCCACCGACGAGCCGATCGGCCGCGCATGATCGTGCCTTTGCAAGAAGTCCAGGCGACACACCGAGTTTGCCGACGCGCGGTTGCCTTGCAGGGGGCGCATGTCGGGGTGGCGGAAGTGGTTAGTGGCCGCCAAGACATCCCCCGAATCCGTTGCCGGGTCGCGCTCGATCACCCGCACGCGGCGCGGGTCGGCCTCGATCACATAGGCGTCATGCGCATCGGCCACCAAGTAGTTCAGCGAGCTCAGGTGGGGGATGCGCGTCAACAGGTCGCGCGCTTCGCGCGCCGTGCGGCATAGCTCTAGCGCAGCGCGCAGCACCAAATGAAAGGGCACGCCCGGCTTGACCTCGTCCTCGCCCGGCGTCTCGGTCATCACCACGTGGAGCGAGGCGAACAACCCGTAACAGTTCAACCCATCGTAGCGGCCACAAGGCACGCTGCCGCGCGCGCCGACGCTGGGGTTGGCGCAGCAGTCGGGGATGAAGCGGATGCGTTGTCGGCGCGCCTGCTGCGGCAGATAGTCGTAGTTGCGACCAACGATCACCCTGCGCACGCAGTTGCCGGACGCCGTCTGGACGGAGATGAACCGCACGAAAGTCGAACATCCCTCGGCCAATTCGTCCCCAGCAGCGCGCGCGGGCGACAAGCGCGCCTTCAGATTCACGCGGCAGCACTTGCGCCAGAGTTCGTCGGCTGGCAGACGCTGCGCGTCGGCGTAGGCGTGTAGTTCATCTAGCAGATGAGGATGAATCTCGCGCACCACATCGCGACAGGCGGCGGCAAAGCGAGCGGGCGGCGGTGGCCACCACCAGAACTGCATGCGAAAGGGTGGATCGGCCTTGCCCAGCGCATAACCCAGATGCGCGTGGCTGCCGTAAAAGTCGAAGACGCGATAGTCGGGCGCTTCGTCCAAGACCCGCCGGTCATGATCAGAAGGCTCTATCACTGCGCCGATGCGCCGATTATCCCATCGGGCCGCGTATAATCCTGCTTTAGAACAAACGTCCTATGGCCAAAAAGCAACCCGCGTCCACCGGCGGCGATGGCCGCACCCCCGTCCAAGCCGTCATCGAGCTCGAAGACAACCGCTTCGGTCGCATTCGGCGCACCGACATCAACCGAGAGATGCAGACCAGCTATCTCTCCTACGCCATGTCGGTCATCGTCAGCCGTGCCCTGCCCGACGCACGAGACGGCCTCAAGCCGGTTCAGCGCCGCATCTTGTACGTTATGCACGACACCGGTCTGCGCCCCGACGCACCCTATCGCAAGAGCGCGCGCATCGTCGGCGACGTGCTGGGCAAGTATCACCCGCACGGTGACCAGTCGGTCTACGACGCGATGGCACGCATGGCGCAGGACTTCTCCATGCGTTATCCGCTGGTGGACGGCCAGGGCAACTTCGGCAGCGTGGACGGCGACCCGCCGGCCGCCATGCGCTACACCGAGGCGCGCCTCAGTCGGCCGGCCATGGACCTGCTGGGGGACATAGAGAAGAACACGGTTGACTTCACCGACAACTACGACGGCACCACCCGCGAGCCGACCGTGCTTCCCGCGGCGCTGCCCAACTTGATCCTCAACGGCGCGACTGGCATCGCCGTCGGCATGGCGACTAACATCCCGCCCCACAACTTGGGCGAGATCGTAGACGCCATCGCGTTCATGATTGATCGCATCGCGGAGAAGCGCGGCGCGGCCAAGCAGTTGCAGCAGTGGACGCTCCCCGAGGCCGAGGTGGACGTGGACGAGCTGATGAACTTCGTCAAGGGGCCCGACTTCCCCACCGGCGGCATCGTCTTCCGCTACGACGAACGCGCCGAGGGGGGTGACGCGATCAAGTCGGCCTATGCCACCGGCCGCGGCAAGATCATCGTGCAGGCCAAGGCGCACTTCGAGGAGGGCGCGCGCGGGCGCAACCATATCGTCGTCACCGAGCTGCCCTACGCCGTGAACAAGAGCGCGCTGATCGAGCGCATCGCCGATCTCGTGCGCGACGGCAAGATCACCGGCATCACCGACATCCACGACGAGAGCGACCGACGCGGCATGCGCATCGTGATTGACATCAACAAGAACGACGACCCGCGTCAGGTGCTGAGCGCGCTCTACAAGCACACCGCTATGCGCACCTCGTTCGGCGTCATCATGCTGGCGCTGGTGAACGGCGAGCCGCGCGTCCTCCCCCTGCGACGCATGCTGCAGGTGTTCATCGAGCACCGCCTCATCGTCATCAAGCGGCGCAGCGAGTTCGACTTGGACGAGGCCAGACGGCGCGCCCACATCCTCGAGGGGTTGGTCAAAGCGCTCGACATCATTGACGAGATCATCCGGCTGATCCGCACGTCACGCGACACCGACGCCGCGCGCCAGGGATTGATCCGGCAATTCGAGTTCAGCGAGGCGCAGGCGCAAGCGATTCTCGACATGCCGCTGCGCCGGCTGACCCAGCTCGACCGCAAGCGGCTAGAGGAGGAACTGGCCGAGAAGCGCAAGCTGATCAAATACCTTGAAGACTTGCTCAAGAATCCCATCAAGATCCTCGGCGTGATCAAGGAGGAGTTGCAGGCCCTCAAGGACAAATACGGCGATAGCCGGCGCACCACGATTGTGGGGCGGGTCGAGGAGAAGCCCGCGACCACGCGGCGAAAAGCGGAGGCTGCTAAGCGAAGTGGAGCGCCTTCCGACAACCGCCAATCTGCGACCGAGGACTTCCCGCTCACGGTTCATGAATTGATCGGCGACGAGACGGCCTACGTGATCATCGGACAAAACGGCAAGATCGGCCGGGTCGGTGAGCTGCCACGGGTCACCAGCGCCGCCGAAGTTGCTCCGGTTGCCATCGTCAAGGCGCGCACCAAGGAGATGGTCTACGTCATCGGGGCGTCGGGGAAGGGCGTGGCGCTGAGCGTGGGCACACTGCCCCAAGAGGACGTGACGCGCGGTCAAGGCGCGCTGCTGAGCGCCATCAGCGCCTTCCCGGCGGACGACGAGGTGGCCGGCGCGTTCGCCGTGGATCGCGCCGCAGTGAAGAAAGGGGACGACGAATCTGGCCCGTATATGGTGTGCGCCACTGCCAAAGGCATGGTTAAGCGCAGCTCGGCCGGTATCCTACCCGGCGTGCCCGGCCAGGCGTTCACTGCCATCGGCCTTGGCGAGGATGACAGCGTGACCGACGTGCGACTAGTTCAAGGCCACGAAGACTTGATGATGTTCACGCAACAGGGCATGGCCATTCGCTTCAAGCAGGATGAGGTGCGACCGATGGGCTTGCCGGCCGGCGGCGTCGTCGGCATCAAGCTGGCGGACGGCGACATGGTGATGAGCTTGGGCGTCGCCGATAAGAAGGACAAGGAGCGAGAGGTGGTGATCGGCACGACCGATGGGCGGGCCAAGCGCGTAGCCTTCAGGCAGTATCCGGTGCAGGGGCGCGCCGGCAAGGGCGTGATCACAGCCAAACTCGCGAAAGACGTCACCGTCGCCGGCGCCGTGATCGCCGCGCCGGACGACACCATCGTTTACGTCACCTTCAAGAACAACACCAAATCGCTGAAGGCCAAGAATCTCACGCGGCGCAGCCGCGACGCCGGCGGGGACGAGGTGATCGGACTCTCCGGCGGCGACTACCTGATGCGGATGATCGTGATACAAAAGTGAGCGATCGTGCCCCGGCCTTCGCCGGGCGCGATGGTGAGATGCTCCCTCGATCCGGGCTCGCGCTTGGTGCGTGCATCGCCGCGCTGCTTGCGCTGGCGCTCAACACCGCCCCGATCCGCATCCGCGCCCCCGACGCTCCGCCGACCCTCGCCGATCTGTGGCACAACCGCGCCGAGTTCATCGTGGAGAGGCAGGACACCGGATTGCCGATGGGCGAATCCGACACTGTGATCGCGCCTAACGGCGAATGGTGGAGCTACGTCCACGCCAGCCACCGTTCGGCCAAGGTGCATGATCGCTGCGGCGCGCCGGTTGCCTTTCCCGGCTGTGTGGTGATCTATAAGAGCCGAGACGAAGGTCAAACCTTCGCGCTCGATGCACCGGTCTGCCAGATCGAATGCGGCGCCTGCCCATGCGACGCAGACCGCGACCACGTGCAGCAGCAACAATACCCGCGCGTCGCGCGGACCCCTCGCGGCTGGTTCATGGTCTATGAGTTCGGCGGCCGCGTGATGCTGCGCCGATCAACCGACGGTCTGATCTGGGGCGAGGCACGCTGGGTGTTCAATACCGGCGTGTGGACGCGCCAAATTCGGCCTTGCCGACCCTGGGAAGAAGTTCGCCCCCATCCCTTTGCCACGGCCGATTACGAGTGCCTCGCCGGCGGTCCGCCGGGCATCTACGCCGATGACGATGTGCTTTACGTCTTCATGGCCATGGGACAGAACCCAGGCGCGATGGGGTGCATGTACCTTAACCTCACGCCTCCGGCAGAGGACACGCTGCCGTGGCCTCGACCCGGACGAGCCGATCGGACGACGGCGCCCCCGCCTTTCGAGCCGTCACAGCATCCGACTTGGATCGCGCTTAGCCCATGCGATCACAATCCGCTTTTCGTCGGCCACAGCCGGTATGGCGACGTGCGCGATACGGGTGCGATGAGCAACGCCCACTTCGATCACCGCACGATCTCCTCTGCAGAGGTGATTAAAGTCGGCGAACGCTACTACATGCTCTACGAAGGCATTCGCGGCCCTGGGCCGGGCGACGTGGGCGATAACCAGTTCGGCCTGGGCTTGGCGCGCTCGACCACGGCGCGCGTGGACGGGCCATGGGAGAAATTGCCCCAGCCACTGCTCGTGAATTTGCCGGGCAACATCGGCCTGGGCCACGCCGACGTCGTCATCACCCCGCGCGGCGAGACGATCGTGTTCACCTCGCTTGACGGCGTGACCCGCAGTCGGCTGAAGCTGGTTTGGAAGCGGAGCGCTACGCCGACGCCGGCTGCGGCTGCTTACCGAATTCCTTGAGCGACTGCCAGTGGTTCTTCAGCGCTGCGCGAAAGGTCGGGTAACACCGGTAGGGCAGACCGAATTCCTCGCAGGTCGCCTTCACGATCGGCGCGATCTTCGGATACACCAGGTGGCACATGTGTGGGAAGAGGTGATGCTCGATCTGGTAATTCAAACCGCCCACGTACCAGTTCAAGATCACGTTGTGGGGCGCGAAGTTGCTGGTAGTTTGCACCTCGTGGATCGCCCACTCGTTCTCGATCTTAAGCGGGTCGCCGCTAGGCTCGGGGAATTCCACGCCGTCCATCACGTGCGCCATCTGCAGGATGATGGCCATGACGAAGCCGGTGACGACCGACGTGACGGCGAAGATCATCAGCGCGCCGCCGATGCCGAAGACCAGCGCCGGCAGCACGAGATACACCGTCAGGTTGACGAAGCGCCCGATCCAGAAGATGATGCGATCGTTGCGCGACATGGGCGGGTATTGAAAGGTGTCGCCCGATTTGCCGGTGAAGTACACCTGGAAGTTGCGGCCGATCAACAGCGCGACGCCAGCTAATGCATACACCACCGGCGCATAGAGATGTTGGAAGCGATGAATCGGCTTCCAGATGTCGCGCGGGCTGTTGCGCACCCAGCCGTCCATTTCCAAGCCTTCGTCTAGGCCGGCGATGTTGGTGTATGTGTGATGCCAGATGTTGTGCTGCTGCCGCCAGATGAAGTTGCTCAGCCCGACCAGCTCAACGGTGAGGCCGAGCAAGCGATTCACCCGCGGGCGATTGGAGTAGCCGTTGTGATTGGCGTCGTGCATGATGTTGAAGCCGATGCCGCTTGTGGCCAGCCCGAACGAAACGGCGAGGGCCAGCGTGATGATCCAGTGCCAGCCGGCGATGCCGCTATACAGCATCAGCCCATAGCTGATCGCCCACCAGCTCAAGCAGATGGCCGACTTGACGTACATGGCCGGCAAGTCGCGCGTGCGCAGATTGTTCTCTCTCAAAAACGCTTCGACGCGCTGCACCACCGTGCGGCGAAAGCCGTACTGTTTAGTGAAGGGTACGGACCGCACTGGGGTCTGCTTTGCTGCCGGGACGATGGGGGATTCAAACGTCTTCTTTGAGCGGGATGGAACGGATTGAGTAAATGGCACGGGCGTGTAGTCTACCTCAGCTCATTTGGCGCTTGGCCAGCGCACCGCCTATGATGCCCAACACCCAGCCGAAGAGCAAGGCGAAGAGCAGGTATCCGAAAATGTAGCTGACGTCTTGGCCGCGGAAGAACTCGGCGCCGACAACGATGTTGAACTGTTCCATCATCGCTATTTGATCCGGCGTCAGCTCGGCGGCGCGTTCAGCGGCGGTCTGGTCATTCACGCCCAAGTAACGCACAAAGTTATAGACCATGAACGGCAGGGCGTAGGCCAGCGCGGCATAGATGCCGCCGAGGGTGCCTGCGCGGCGGAAGGATTGTGGCTCGAATGGGATGGCCGCGCGCGCCGCGGCGATGCCGCCTGCGAGCGCGATCGCTGCCGCAATCAAGCAATGCAGCGCCAAGAATGTGCTGGACAACAGCAACATGATCACGCCGACCACGGCTGCGATCGCCGCAACAAAGAGGGCGCGCGCGCGGGCTGCCGCGTCGGCTTTGATCTGAGATGGGGTGCGAACCTTCTTCATGGGTTGAACGCGGAATCTAGCGCGAGCGATGATTCCGTGCAGCACCGCTGGCGCCCCCTAGTGCGCCTAGCATCAGGCCGGCGATCGGGAAGCCCAAGCCGCAGCATGCGACGCTGATGGCCAGCGAGACTTGCGTCAGGGTGCGCAGGTCAATATTTGCCGCTTCCATTTGTTGGAATTGCGCCGGGGAGAGCTGCTGCGCGACCTCGGCTTGGAGCCGCTCGATGTTGGCCGGGTCGAACGACTGCAGCAGCGAGGCCGCGACGAAGGCGATTGAGACGAACAGGCCGGCGATCAGCCCGCTGAGCGCGCCGACGCCAGAGCCTGCGTTGCGCTGCGACACGCCGGCGCGGCGAGCGGCGAAGTAGCCGGCGACGCCGAAGCCCGTCATGATGATGAACGTGCCGAGCGTGCGCATGCCGGGCGAGGACGGCGCCTGCTGCGCGATGGCGGCCAGGGCCAGCGTTAATCCGGAGACCAAGCCGACGCGCAGCGCCGGCCGGAAGTGCTGTGGCGAGATCTGGGGCGAACCGGTCACCGAGACTGGAATAGATCGTCAATCGCGTCGGCCAGTTGTTTCAGCGTCGCTACCTGATGCACCGCATGGCACAGCGGGGCATAGGCCAGCATGTCGCTGTCGCCGTGTCCCCATTGGTATGGTGGCTCGGGGTTGAACCAGATCACCTTGCGGGCGCGCATGCGCAGCATCTGTACCAGGTCGGTGCGCGGGTCGTTGTAATTATTGCGACCGTCGCCGACGAAGATTAGCGTAGTGCGGCTATCCACTGAATCGGCAAATCGCTCGCAGAACGTGCTCAGGCTGTGGCCTAGATCGGTGTTGTAGTAGCCCGGCGGCAGCTCGCGCAGCACGATTTCGACGGCGTCCTGTGGCCGATGCTCGGCGAAGATCATGCTGATCTCGTGCATGTCGCTGATGAAGGCGAACGAACGGGCCTTGCTGATTTGGTCCTGCATCTCGTAGACCATGCGCAGCATGAACTCGGCCACCGGCCGCATCGAGGTCGAGACATCCACGATCACCGTGATCTTGGGCTTGAGATGACGCCGCTTCATCTTCAGCTCAATCGGCACGCCCATGTTGCGCTGGTTGTAGCGGATGGTGCCTTTGGCGTCGAAGTGGCCGCGCTTGCCGCGGCGCATGCGCAGGGCCGCGCGCGAGCGCAGCCGAGCCACCAACCGACGCACGTGGTTGCGCAATTCGTCGGCCTCGGACTCGCTCAACGAAGCCAGGGGGCGATTCATCAAGTCGTCAATGCGCTGGCGGCGTGGGCGATCATCGGGCTGGTTCAGCAGGCTCTGCCCGACGAAGCGCGCCACTTGCTCGCGCAGCGCCTCGGCATTGCCCTCCACCGTCTCGCGCACCGTCTGGCGGCCTTCGGCGCTCATGCCCTGCTGCTTGAGTTGCTTCATCAGCGCCTCTAGCGCGTCCCGCACTTGTTCGGGCGTCAGGCCCATCTCGCGCAGCATGCGCTCGGTCAACCACTGTTGCATCTGCCGATTGCCGCGCATGCCCCGGTTGATGCCGGCCCGCTGGGCGAACTGCTGCATCTGTTCGCGCGTGGGCTGTTGCCCCTGGGCCAGCATCTGCATCAGTTGGCGAATCTGCTCGCGCAGCTGCTCGATGGCGCGCCGAAGCTGTTCCTGCTGTTCTTTGCTCAACCCTTCCGGCGGTTGCATCGGCGGGCCCTCGTGGCCGAAATACAGGGGGAAGAGTTGCTCGAACGCCGGCACGTCGGCCGGCTCCTTGACCAGCGTCGCCTTCAAGGCGTTCTTGAACGTCTCACGATCCATCACACCGACGGCCGCGACGGCCTTCAAGGCGTCGGCCGATTCGGCCAGCGACACACGCACGCCGCTCGATCGCAGCGCGCTGACGAATTCAACGATTCTCTGGTCCATCTCGTTTAGGGGGTCGAAAGCTAAAAACTACCTGATGCCGACGTCCGGCCCGCGCTTGCCACCGCTCAGGGCGCGCCGGGCGCGTTGAATGTCGCTCTCGTGCTTCAAGATGACCGTCAATGTGTCGTTCAGCGTCTTTTCGTCGAGGTGCTTCGCGTTGATGGCGACGAGTGCCTTGGCCCAGTCCACTGTTTCTGCGACGCTAGGCGACTTCTTCAGGTCGAGTCCGCGCAGGCGCTGCACGATCTCCACGCACTGCCGCGCGACTTGCGGCGCCAGATTCGGCACGCGCATCTGCACGATCTGCAATTCTGATTCAAAAGACGGGTAATCCACGAATAGGTAGAGCGCGCGGCGCTTGAGTGCTTCGCTTAACTCGCGCGTGTTGTTGCTGGTGAGCACGACCATCGGCTGGTGGTTGGCCTTGATGGTGCCCAGCTCCGGCACGCTCACCTGGAAGTCGCTGAGGATCTCCAGCAAGAAGGCCTCGAACTCCGCGTCGGCGCGGTCAATCTCGTCAATCAGCAACACCACCGGCTTATCGTTCATCAGCGCGCGCAACAGCGGACGAGGCAACAGGAAGCGCTGCGAAAAGAACACGTTCTCCTCGCGCCCCAGCGCATCGGCCGCTTCGGCCAGCGTGGAGGCCGTCCCCATGATCTGGCTCAGCTTGTCGCGCAGCAGCTGCGTGTAGAGCATTTGCTTGGAATACTCCCATTCATAGAGGGCCTTGGATTCATCCAAGCCCTCGTAGCACTGCAAGCGGATCAACTCGCGCCCGCTGGCGGCGGCCCAAGCCTTGGCCAATTCGGTCTTGCCCACGCCGGCCGGCCCCTCGGCCAAGATCGGCTTGCCCATCTGCTCGGCTAGGAAGACCACCGTCGCAATTTCGTCCGATGCGATGTACTGCTGCTCCAACAACCCCTGTTTGACGTCTGAAATCTGTTTGAACATCTAGAAGGAAAGGCCTCCTTGAAGGATGTTACCAGAAAAGAAACTTCCGAAGTCGTCGCGGACTTCGGAAGCTGAACCTTTGTGGCTGAGCTTGCGCTTAGGCTTGTATGTGCGCCTCCAAGAACCACAGCCACTTGTCCAGATCGCGCGAGACCTCGATGAACAAGTCGGCGGTGTCTTGGTCGCCGGCGTCGGTTGCCACGTCTATTGCCTTGCGCGTGCTGGCGGCCAAGGCGGCATAGCGGTCGGCTAGCGCGCGCACGTGATCCATATCTGCGACGACATCCGTCGGGTAGTCGGGCAGGGTAGATGCCTTGGCTGCCATGCGCAGCGTGCCGGCCGCATAGCCGCCCAGCGCCGTGATGCGCTCGGCGATGTCGTCCACATAGCCCTCCAGGCCCTCCGCAAATTCATCGAACATCTTGTGCAAGGCGATGAACTGTGGCCCCTTTACGTTCCAATGCGCCTGCTTCGTCTGACTCATCAGGTCGAACGTGTCGGCCAATTGCTGGTTGAGCAACGCGATCATTTGGCCGCGCACCGCTGCCGGCAAATCGTGGCGCGTGTCGAAAGTTGCCAATGCCCCGTTCCGGGCACCTTTTTGCTCGATCGTTGTCTCTAGGTTAGACATGTCTTCATACCTCCTTCACGTCGGCGACGCGACCGTCATCCGACTTTCCGTTGCTGGCGACGAGCTCAGGCGTCACCTCCTGAGCCTGTGCGAGTTCGTCCGAGCTGGCGTCGCGCGTGAACACCAGGCCATCGCCGCCGGCGTTGACGTCCACGACGATGGCATCGCCGGCCTTGAACTTGCCCTGCAACAACTGCACGCTCAGCGGCCCTTCGACATACTTCTGCATAGCGCGGCGCAGCGGTCGCGCGCCGAAGTTAGGATCGTAGCCCTGGCGCGCCAGCCACTTGCGGGCGCCCTCCTTCAACTCGATCTGGATGCCGCGTTCCATTAACCGCTCCCGCAGCTCGCGCAGTTGTAGCTCGACGATCTTCTCTACGTCTTCAAGCGACAGCGGCGAGAAGACGATGATCTCGTCCACGCGGTTGAGGAACTCCGGGCGGAAGGTGCGCTTGAGCGCGTCCTCGATCTTCTTGTGATCGCCCACCATCTTCATCTCGTCCGCGCTGGTCGGCTTGATGAAGCCCAGCGTGCCACCCTTGCGCACATACTCCGTGCCCAGGTTGCTGGTCATGATGATGACGGTGTTGTTGAAATACACCACCCGCCCTTGGCCGTCCGTCAGCCGGCCATCATCCAGGATCTGCAGTAAGGCGTTCCATACGTCCGGATGCGCCTTTTCGATCTCGTCGAAGAGCACGACTTGATACGGCCGTCGGCGGATGCGCTCGGTGAGCTGACCTCCCTCTTCGTAGCCCACGTAGCCGGGCGGCGCGCCGAACAACCGACTGACGGTGTGCCCCTCACGATACTCACTCATGTCCACGCGCACCAGCGCGTTCTCGTCGTCGAAGAGGAACCAGGCCAGCGCCTTGGCCAGCTCGGTCTTGCCCACGCCCGAAGAGCCGAGGAAGATGAACGAACCGATCGGCCGGTTAGGATCCTTCAGGCCGCTGCGCGCGCGCCGAATGGCGTCGCTGATGGCCCGGATCGCCTCGTCTTGGCCGACGATGCGCTCGTGCAACCGCTCTTCCATCTTCAGCAGCTTCTCGCTCTCGGCCTCCATCATCTGGTTGACCGGGATGCCGGTCCACTGGGCGACGACGCTGGCGATGTCGTCTGCGTCCACGACCTCGTCCAGGTTCTTCTCGGTCGCCCACTTCTCGCGCTGGCGATCGAACTCTTGCTGCAGGCGCAGGCGGTGCGTCTTCAGCTCGGCAGCCTTCTGATAGTCCTGCGCGGCTGCGGCGGCTTCCTCCTCGGCGCGCAACCGCTCTAGCTCCTTGCTCTTCGCCTTTAGGTCGGGGGGCAAGGTGAACAGCGCCACGCGCAATTTGGCAGCCGCCTCGTCAATCAGGTCAATCGCCTTGTCGGGCAGCTTGCGGTCGGTGACGTAGCGCGCCGACAGCTTGGCTGCGGCAACGAGCGCCTCGTCCGAGATGCTAACCTTGTGGTGCGCCTCGTAGCGGTCGCGCAGCACGCGCAACATCTCAATGGTCTCCTCTACGGTTGGCTCGTCCACGAACACCGGCGCGAAGCGGCGTTCGAGCGCGCTGTCCTTCTCGATGTAGCGACGGTATTCATCGAGGGTCGTCGCGCCGATGGCCTGCAACTCGCCGCGCGCGAGCGCCGGCTTGAGCATGTTGCTGGCATCCATCGCGCCGGCGCCGTTGCCGGCGCCCACCACGTTGTGCAGCTCGTCAATGAACAGGATGATCTCGCCCTCGCTGCGCACCACTTCTTCCATGGCGGCCTTCAGGCGCTCCTCGAAGTCGCCGCGGAAGCGTGACCCGGCCACCATGGCGGCCAGATCCAACGCCACCACGCGCTTGCCCAGCAGGATCTCCGGCACGTCGCCGCTGACGATCTTCTGCGCCAACCCCTCGACGATGGCGGTCTTGCCGACGCCGGCCTCACCGATCAACACCGGGTTGTTCTTGGTGCGCCGGCTGAGCACCTGGATGACCCGCAAAATCTCCTCGTCCCGGCCGATGACCGGGTCGAGCTTGCCCTCCTTGGCCATCTGGGTCAGGTCGCGCGAGTATTTCTCCAGGGTGCGATACTTGCTCTCGGCCTTCGGGTCGGTCACGCGCTGACCGCGCCGCAGGTCTTTGATGGCGTCGCTGATCTTGTCGCGCGTGACGCCCATCTCGCGCAAAATGCGCTCGGCCGGCGTGTTGCGCTCGGTGCTGATCGCCAAGAAGAGGTGCTCGGTGCTGATGTACTCGTCCTTGAAGCGATTCGCCTCCTCGTTGGCCACGTCCAGGATGCGCTTCACGCGTGGCGTGATGAAAATCTGCGCGGCCGTGCCGCCGTAGATCGTGGCCTTCGGCGATCTGCGCAGCTCTTCGTCCACTTTGCCGATCATCACGTTGACGTCCACGCCCAGATGCTCCAGGATTTGCGACACTGCGCCCTCGGGCTGTTCAAGCAACGCCAACAGCAGATGCTCGGTGTCTATCTGGCTGTGGCCATAACGGCTCAGCACTTCGTAAGCGCGCGCGGCGGCATCTTGCGCGCGTTCGGTGAATCGGTCGAATCTCATCATGCTTGATCAGTCCCTAAGAGGATCAGAGGTCAAGGATCGGAGCCGTTCTAACAGCCGAGGATCGGTGACCGGTGATCCGAACGTCAAATCCACACACAACCCAACTCAAAGCCAAACTACCCGCAATCAAACGCAACGCACCGCTGCGCAGGGACGCGCCGGACATCGTTGATTGCAAGCATCCGAGGCGACAGTGGTGCGCGCGTCCTTACAGCTATCGGGATTATAGTGACCGGCGTTAGTGGAACGTCAGAGGTCGGTTGGAGCAGTATTAGCGATGCCTCATCGGCCACCTCTCTGGCACGATCTCGATCAGTACGTCGTAGCCATCGTCGGTCGCGATGTCCCAGCCGTACTTTCGCTTGAACTCGGCCGCGACGTCGTCGGGATACGGCTGGGTAAGGATCGTAGCGCGGCCTTCGGCGATGACCGGTCGGTCGCCGTCTTCCAGCGCTGCTGAGGCGCGTGGGTTGGCGATGAGGTTCTTGGCCTTAACCGATTGCCCGGCGGTACAAACATAGAATCGTTCGCGCACCCACACAAACCAGACCGGCACCAGATGCGGGCGGCCGTCCGGTCGAACCGTGGCCAACCAGATATTGCGCGCGGCGAACAGCCGATCCTCCGGCAAGTCCTCTCCCTTGTTCATCTCAGCCAGCGATCCAGCCAGTCGAACGCCTGTTCCTGCATCTCGACGTTGAATTGGTGAGGCACATCGTAAAACCGGCAAGCAAAACGCTTGCTCAGGCCAGCTTTAGCGTAGATCGCCTCCAGCCGCGCGCAAGTTTGCTGCATGCCTTCCAGCGGGAACAGCGCGTCTTGGGCACACTGCTGCACCAAGAGCGCGCCGGGCATGCCCATCGCAGCTACGTCGCTCAGCTCGAGCCAGCCGGTTAAGCCGGGCACATACTGCGCCCAAGAGTGCCGCCCGATGTGCTCCGGCAGCAGCGCGCGCCAATCGGTCATCCAGCCCACCGTGACGGCGGCCTTGACCCGTGGGTCGGTGCCGAACAACCAGTTGGCGCGCATGCCACCCATCGAGAGACCTACGCAGCCGATGCGCTCCCGGTCTACCTCGGGGCGCGCGACTAGGTAATCTACACTGACGCGATCGTCGTGTGCAAGGATGCCCATCCATGTGGCGCCGGCGGCGGCGATATGCCGCATCACCAGTTCCTCCAACAAGTGATAGGTCTCGTTCACGCCGGGCACGCCGGTTTTGAACTGCGCCCGGCGCTGCATCTCCCTCACCAGCTCTGGTGACGCTTGTTGCAGGTCCAGCCGACGCTCACCCCAGTAAAACGCATCAATCACGATCACGACGTAGCCGCGCCGGGCTAGGGCATCGGCGAAGGCGCGTCCGCCGTAGCCATTCTGGCGGTAGGCGACCAGATGCGGCGACTCGCGCTCGACCTCCACCAGCTTCTCCTTGCCGTGCACGTAATAGCCACCGTGGTCGTGCAGTGCGACGATGCCCGGCGCGGGCGCGTTCAGGCCTTTGGGAATCAACACGTAGGCCGGCACGCGCGACCAGGGCGCGCTGGCAAAGGTGACCTTCTCGCGCACGTAGTCACCCTTGTCCACGACCTCGACTACCTGTGGGTCGAGCGGAACCGGCGGTGGCGCATAGCGCAGCAGCTCCAGCGCCTTGGCGCGGGCAGCTTGGCGCCAAGCCGTTAGGTCGGTGAACTGTGGATTGAGAAAGGAGAGCGCCGGGGGATTGTGCTCGGCGATGGCCGAGATGAAAGGGTGCAGGTTGCCGAGAGGCAGGCGAATCATATTTCTGCGATTATCGGGCATTGTCCTAAACCTTCATCCGTTGATTTGCCAATTGCCTGTAGGACGGGCGTGCCGAGGCGTCATCGGCGGAAATCGCGCGATTTGCGCTGATAAACAAGCGGAATTCGCGCGATTTCGGCTAAAAAAGGTATACTGGCGGCATGATTCCGCGCATAATTGCACCGCAGATCTCGGCTAAGCTGCGCGCAGGCGGCAAAGCGGTGATCCTCTACGGCGCTCGTCAAGTGGGGAAGACGACGCTCGTTCGGCAGGTGCTGAGTGAGCTGCCCTACCGGACTCTGGTCGTGAACGCGGATGAGGCGGAGTTCGTTGAAGTGCTGTCTAGCCGCAGCTTGGCACGCTTGCGCGAGCTGGTCGCGGGCTACGATGCGCTGTTCGTGGACGAAGCGCAACGCGTGCCGGAGATCGGCCTGAACCTGAAGTTACTGGTGGATCATGAACCTAACCTGCGTCTGATCGCCACGGGCTCATCATTGCTCGACTTGGCTGGCAAAACGCAAGAACCGCTGACCGGGCGCGCTTGGGTATACACGCTCTATCCGATCGCATTGGCCGAGCTGGGCGCTCAGATGAGCGCTTTCGAGCTGAGGCGGATGCTGGATGAGCGGCTGGTCTTCGGAAGCTATCCGGAGATTTTCTCCCTGGTCGGTCATGCCGATCGCCGTTCGTATCTGCGTACGCTGGTAGCGAGTTATCTCTACAAAGACGTGCTCGAAATCGGCGGCGTGCGCAACTCAGTCAAGCTTCGGCAGTTAGTCCGGCTGCTGGCATTCCAGATCGGCCAGGAAGTCTCGCTGTCCGAGCTCGGCACGCAGCTTGGCATGAGCAAGGACACGGTGGCGAACTACATAGACTTGCTTGAGCAGACGTTCGTCGTGTTCCGGCTGGCCGGCTTTAGCCGCAATTTGCGCAAAGAAGTGACCAAAATGCAGAAGGTGTACTTCTGGGACCTGGGTGTGCGTAACGTCGTGATTGACAATCTGCAACCGCTGGACATGCGCGACGACGCCGGCCGGTTGTGGGAAAACTTCGTCATCGCCGAGCGACTCAAGCTGTTGGCCTACAGCGGCGCGTTGGGGAGCTTGTATTTCTGGCGCACGCACACCGGCGCGGAGCTTGACATCGTCGAGGAGCGCGAGGGACGACTATATGGCTTCCAGGTCAAGTGGGGTCAGCAAAGCAAAGCGCGTCTGCCCCAATCGTTCCTCGATTCGTATCCCGGCGCGCTTCTCGGCGTGATTCGCCCCGACGACCTATCCTACCTACTGCGCGTAGAGTGAGGCGACCGAGCCGGAGCGCCAATCGGCGATCTACTTGCCGGCGACCTGCACGCCTACCGCGGAGTGCGCCGGCACGGGTTTGCGCAGCGTGGTCTTGCTGCCGATGACCAGCGCCAGCGCGGTCGCAATGAAGATCGCGCCGGTCCAGTAGGGTGCGCCCGGGCCGATGGTGTCGAAGACCAGCCCGGCCCACAGCGGTCCGAACACGCGGGTCAGCGCGCCCAGCGACTGGGTCACGCCCAGAATGCTGCCCTGCTCCTGCTGCGACACCTGGCCGGATACCATGCCAGTCAGCGTCGGCGTGGTCAACCCGTTGCCCACGCTCAGCGCGCCGAGCACGGGGAAGAGCATCCAAGCCTGCGGGATGAGAGCGATCAGGACGTAAGTAGCTACCTGCACGCTCAGGCCGAAGATGGCCAGCCGACGATCGCCGAAGCGCGGCACCAATCGCCGGACGATCACCGCCTGCATCATCACGCCGACCACGCCGACGAAGCTGAACAGGATCGCGTTCTGGTTCGGTCCCCAGCCGAATCGCTCTAGCGTGAAGAGCGAGAAGTTGTTCTGCAGGCCGGAAAAGGCGAAGTTGAAACCGAAGAAGGCCAGCAGCAGCGCGCTCAGGTTCGAGCGCTTGAACGCGCTGGAGATCGCACCGAGTGGATTGGCTTTGGCGAGGGTGAGCGGCTCACGCACGCGCCGTTCGGCCGGCAACGACTCGGGCAGGACGAAGTAGCCCAGTATGAGGTTTGCTAGGGCCAGCCCACCGGCAAAGTAGGCCGGCGCAGATAGGCTGATGTTGCTCAGCAAGCCGCCGAGCGCCGGGCCGATGATGAAGCCGAGGCCGAAGGCCGCGCCGATCAAGCCGAAGGCCTTGGAGCGATCTTCCGGCGGCGTGACGTCGGCGATATACGCTTGCGCGATCGAGATGTTGCCGCCGGTGATGCCATCAATGATGCGCGAGAGGAACAGCAGCCACAACGCGCCTGCCGCGCCGAAGATGAAGTAGGCGATCGCCGTGCCCAGCAAGCTGAGCAGCAGGATCGGCCGGCGGCCGTAGCGATCGCTCAGCCAGCCGAGGAAGGGCGTCGCCGCAAATTGGAAGATCGAATACGATGCGCTCAGCATGGCCACCGCCAGCGCATCGGTGTTGAACTGCCGCACGACGAACGGCGCGATCGGGATGAGGATGCCGACGCCGAGCAGGTCAATGAAGACGGCGATGAAGATGAATATCAGTGCGCCGCGACCGGCTTTCGCGGCCGGCCTCGCGATACCCTCTCTTTCACTCTCGAACATGGATGACTCTGATGTAAGCCGGCGACCGAGGACCGCCGGTGGCTGATGCTCCGTTGCCTAAGGAACAGGTATGGTGAATACCCCGATCTTCCAGCTTTTGGGTTAGCCCTTGATTAAAGTTTGCATAGGCTCGATTGAGCGGCGGATCACGGGAGCGGATAAGCCCCTAGCGCATCCGGAAAGCAAAACAGTCCGGCGACCTCAGGCGAGATCGCCGGACTGTTGCGCGCTGCGCTCGCTTACCGCGTTGGGTTCAAGCGGATGATGATGCGCTGTGGCTCACTCTCAGCCCGCTGATCCGGAGTGTAGTAGTCGAAGGCGTCGCTCGGGGGCACCCACGCGCGCACAGGGTAGCGCGCGCGTAATCGGTAGTTGAACGTCACTTCCTCGCCCGGCTCTAAGTAGTCCAAATACAGCGCGATGGCGCGACCGGATACCTCGTAACGCGCCACTTTGCCCTGCTGCACCAGCGCCTCGAGGTCGCTGCGCACCGGCGTCAGGCCGGGCGGCACGCTGAGCCGCGCGACGACGACGCCGGCCGGATTCTGCCGCAGCAGGCGCACGCTAGCAGTGGCTGAGATTTCATCGTTCACAGCTACTTCCGTGCGGTTGTAGTCCACGCGCACTACCAGCGCGCCTTGGTCGCCGGAGCGCGCTCCCGGTATGCTCTCCCACGGTAAGTAGTAGCGAGTCACCGCCTGGTATAGCAGACGCGCATCGGCGTCACGCGCCTCCAGCGTCAACTCCGCCGCGCCGGCCGGCAAGTCCGCGAAGCGCACCTCCTGGAGCAGCGCTATGTCGTCCTCGGTGAAGACCAGCTCGCGGCGCGCTTCGCGCCCCTGGCTATCGCGCAGCGTTACGAGAACTGAGAAGTCTTCTGCGGCAGGGGGCTGCGCGACCGATGCCAATGCGCGCAGCGCTTGAACGGTCGCCTGCGTGGTGTGGAATCCGCCGTAAGGGTCACGATGGGCGGTCAGCCAGTCCACGGCCTCGGCGATGAGCTCGGGATAGAGGCCGGCCGCCCGGAGCGCCTGCACCGCCAGCGCGGTTGTTTCGATGCGCGCAGCCTCTCCGTAGCCGCCGAACAACGTCCCGCTTTCGGCATCCCACCATGCGCCCGTAACATCTCGCCGGGCCTGTGACGCAAGCGCGTCAATCACTGCCGAAGCGTCGTTGCCAGCGGCAAGCAGCGCATTGGCGGCCCATGCCAGAGCATAGCTATCGCTCTCATTCAGCGCAGCGCGCTGAATGTAGCTCACGCCCTCATACATCACTCTAGGCCGATAGCCGCTCTCGGCCAGCGCGCGCGTCGCGGATGCCGTCATGGCCAGGCGCATCCTATTGCTCTGCGCGCTGTATGCGACATCCCAGTCCCCATCCGAGCGTTGCTGATTGGCCAGCCACAAAGCCGCTTCGTCAATCAGCATCGGATCAACATACGTCACTTGGTTGAGCTTGGCCAGCACATTCAGCAAGTGCGCCGATAGCTCGTTGGACGGTAGGCCGTAGCCCGGATAGAGCAAAAAGCCTCGCGGGCTACGGAAGTTGAGCAAGCGCTGGTAGCCTGCCTCGATGAATTGCTGCGCGCGGGCTTCCAGCTCCGGCGTGGCCTGGCCCGAGGCGCGCAAGTACTCGAGCACCATTAAGTTGACGTAAAGCAGGCTGCTAGTCTGCTCAAGGCAGCCGTAGGGCACTTGCAATAGACCCTCTAGGCTCTGCGCCAGCTGGCTATTCAGCGAAGGGTAGAGGCGCACGACCAACTGCGCCGTGCCCGGCAGCGCATCCTCAGGAATGTCTACAGGCAATGTGATGCGCGTCACGAGCCGGCCGCTGCGGGTTTGCGAGGTCAGCTTGCCGTTGGGCTGCACTTCCACGGGGCGTTCCACCGCATCGCCGAGGCGACCAGAACTGGCGTCAACGCGCAGCGAGAAGATGCCCGGGCGCGTGACGCGGATCGGCAGGTAGGCGATGCCGACGTCGTTCGGCGCTAGAGCAACGGTTGCCTCGGCTTCGCCGATGAACTCGAACCAGTCGCTCGGCGCCAGGCGCACGCGCACCGACTGGGGCTGCGAGGTGTAGTTGAAGACGCTGACCGGCACGGCCACTTCATCTTCCACGGTGAGGAAGCGCGGCAGTTCCGGTTCGATGAAGAACTCCTGGAACACCTTCAGGGGAATCTCGGCGCCGGCCATGCGCCCTTCCAGGTCAGAGACGAGCGCGCTGACGCGCCACGTGGTGATCGAATCGGCCAGCGGCACGTTGAGGCTCGCGCGGCCGTTCTCATCGGTCTCCAGCTCTGGCAGCCAGAAGAGCGTCTCGGGGAAGAACTGGCGCAGGCGAGCCGGCGCGCCGGCTTGTTGATCTGCGCCTGAGCCGACGTCGGTTTGCGGCTGCTCTGCAGGCGGGGCTTCGACCGGCGCGGGAACCGCTTGCGCGATTTCGGGCGCGGATGGAGGTGACGCAGGCGCAACGCACGCGGAGAGGATGACGCTCACCAGGGCCAAGGCCAGCCCGATCAGCATCCAACGTCGTCGCCAACCGACCAGCGCCCAAACGACAGCTGGGGTTGCCAGGCCGACGCGCCAGGCGTAGTGCGCGACGACGCTCGCGTCGCCGCGCGCCGCTTTGGCTGCCGGCGCGGCCTGCGCATTCGCTAGCATTTGGCCGAACAGGCCGGCCAAGGCGCGCTCTTGCGAGCCGGCGATCAGCAAACTGGGCGTCGTATCCATGTCATACGGCGATGGATCGTCATCGCCCACGGTGTCGAACCCACGCACGCGATACGGCAGCTCTTGCAACTCACGCCGCAGCAAAAAGTAGCTGCGCGCAAAGCCGGCTGCGCGCGCCTCGCTCAGCCCGAACACCGATTCGTCCACGATGGACAATCCCACCGCGCCGCGCATCGGTTGGCCGTCGTCGTAGCGCGCCTGGATAGACAGCGCTGCCGTGTCGCCGGGGCGATACGTCTCCGCGTTCGGCGTCACATCGAGCTTGGCAGCGCGGGGGGTGACCAGAATATAGCGGCGATCGTAGGCGTAATTGCCGAACTCATCCACGACGAAGGCGCTTATGTCCAGCGTGCCGATCAGGCTGCCTTCCAGCAGCAGCGACGCGCGCGCGACATTCCCGCGAACGGGTACCTCGATGACGGCAAAGCTCTGGCCGCCTTTCGCCACGCTGATGAAGCCTGCGGACGGCTTACCGTGCACCAACAGCTCGATCTCGGCGGTGTCGCCAACGGCATACTGCACGCGATTCGGCCGCACGAGCGCGCTCAGGCCCTCGTCCTGTGCCACGTTGAGCCGGAATTCATGCGTCGTTCGTTCCTGCGCTGCGTCGCCAACCTGCACCGTGAGCAAGAAGGGTGAATCCGCGCCGGCCGGCACGTCCACCGTGAGCGCGGCGAGGCCTTGTTCATCGGTCTGGGCACGGCTACTCAGGAAGAGAGATCTTCTGGGATCGGAGAGTTGCACCCAGACCCCCTTCTCCGGCGTGCCGTCGGGGCGCTCGACGCTGATATACACGAGATTGGGCAGGCCGCGGCGTAGCACGCCGGACTCCGGCGCGACCTGCACCAAGCGCGGCGCGTCCAACACCTGCAACGTCTCGCGGATCGCCTCGGTATTGCCCGCTGCGTCGGCCACCTCGACGTGCAACTCGATGTTGGCCTTGAGACCGCGCGATGGGCCGGAGTCGTTGCGCCTAGGGAGCACGCTGTCGGGGATGTCGAACGAGTAAGCAAAGCGGCCTTGATCGTCGAGTCGCCCGCTCAGCTCGGCCAGCGCCAAGTTGCCCTGCGTCTTGACGGCGCGGACGACGACGCTCCCACCTGCGAGGGGCTTGCCGAAGACATAGCGCGCCTCGACTGTGCCGGCGGCCGTCTCACCGGGCAGATAGTGCAGACGGTCGGGCTGCAGCGTGACCTTGAAGCGCGGCAAGGCGTAGGGCTTTACTTCGACGGTGCGGGTCATCACCATAGATTTGGACTCGGCCACGACCCGATACGCGCCACTGGCTGCCTCGGCATCCAGCACGAAGTCGGCGCCGGCGATGCCGTACTGGCTAGTGTTCAACACGCGACGCTGCAAACGAAGGCCTTGTGGATCAACCAACGTTAGCGTGATTGGCTGCTGGGCCACGGCGCGCAGGTCATAGGTGTCCAGCACGAGCGCGCGCGTGTGGATCGTCTGACCCGGCTGGTAAATGGGCTTATCGGTGGTCACCAGCACATCATGGTTGCGACCCAAGAAAACCGGATAGCGCATACCCCGGGGGGCACCTCGCCGCGATTGCGCGCGCACCTCAAGTTCCGCCGGTCCTTCGACGAGCGGCGCATCAAATGTGACGCGCACCGCACCGCTAAAGTCGGTCTCGCCGGTGAACACGACTTCACCATTGCCCCCCTGCGGACGCAGCAGGACTTCCACGCGCTGACCTTCGAGCGAATCACTCCCCGACTCCGAGCGGATGCTTTCGTCTTTGCCCACGTGCACCACGAACTCCACCCGCTGACCGGGTATCAAGTAGTTGACAGAGCCGAACAGGCGAATGTTCGCCGGTGGAGTGAGCGGTGGAACCGGATAACACGCAAGCAGCAGTGTGAGCGCAGGCACGGTGACCAGCAAGCGTTGCCATCGTCCTCGCATGGTGCTTACCCTCCTTCGACACGAATCAAGCAGCCTTCTCCTAGGACGCTGCAGCAAGGCCGGGAGTTCCCGCCACCGCTATAGAATTGCCCAATCGCAGCTTCATCCTCTCTTAACCCGCAGCGCGTGATCGCCGACTTGCGCGAGTTGGCAGCGCTCACATCCGACGCGAACGGCGCGCAGCGCGTGGCTTGGACGCCGGTCTGGGCTAAGGCGCGCGACTGGTATCGCTGCAAGCTGGCCGATCTACCAGTTGACGTCGAACAAGATCAAGCCGGCAACCTCTGGGCCACGCTGCGCGGCGCATCGCCCCGTGCATTGATTATGGGCAGCCACCTGGATAGCGTGCCTAACGGCGGATGGCTGGACGGCTGTCTGGGCGTGCTGGCCGGTCTAGAAGTGCTGCGGCGTATCGCCGGCCAGGGCGTGCCCCCGCTGACCGTGCGCTTAGTGGACTGGGCCGATGAAGAGGGCGCTCGCTTCGGGCGCAGCCTATTCGGCTCCAGCGCCGTCGCCGGTCGGTTGAACTTGGAATGGGTCAGCCGGCTTAGCGACACCGACGGGGTGCGCTTGCCCGACGCGGTGCGCGCCTTCGGCGTGGACGTTGCAACGGCGGAGCAGGCACACCGGCAGATCGCCGATGCCAGCGCATACCTAGAGATGCACATTGAGCAGGGGCCGGTGCTGGAATCGCTTGGCCTACCGCTCGGCGCGGTCATCGGCTGTTATGGCATCGAGCGGCATCAACTCGTCTTCAGCGGCGTCGCGGCACACGCCGGCGGCTTCCCGATGCACCTGCGCCACGATGCCTTCTTGGCCGCGGCACGCTTCGCCCTGGAGGTGCGCGAGATCGCCAAGCGCCATGGCGGCGTGGGCACGAATGGGCGCGTGCGCAACATGCCCGACATCCCGACGGCCGTGGCCGGCGAGTGTGCCATCACCCTGGATATGCGCCACATTGACGCCGCGCAGTTGGAGGCCATGCTGAACGAGGCGCGCGCCGTGAGCGAACGCATCGCCGGCGAAGAAGGCGTGAGCGTGGCCTGGCGCACCATCTATCAATCCCCGCCCCAGCTCTTCCATCCCCATCTCGTGGACCTGTGCGATGAGGCCATCCGCGAGGTGAACGCCGGCGCCTCGCACCGCATGCCCAGCGGCCCCGGCCACGATGCCATCGAGATGGCCTGGGCCGGCGTGCCCACGGTCATGCTGTTCGTCCAGAGCCGGCGCGGCCTCTCGCATAACAAAGACGAAGATACGCCCATCGCCCATCTTGAGCTGGCCGTGCGGGCTTTCGATCGGTTGGCCGACAAGGCGATGGCGTGGTTGGCCGAAGGCGGCACTTGAGCAATCTGCGTCCGGGGTCTGGAGATGAGCTGCGACCTAATCGCCGAATCCGTTGTGCTCCGGCCATGGCACATTTGAAACGCATCGCGCCTTATCTGGTCGTCCTATTCGGTTTCGCCATGCGCATGTATGCCATGGACACCACCTGGATAGACGGCGACCGCGCCAATCCGCACGGCATGGCGTTACTGCTCGTGTACCAGCTCTCACAAGGGCAACTCACCGATTTGCTCCTGTTCGCCGACGACGCCTCAACCGGCATTCCTAACGGACCAATCGTCAACTACATCTGGGCGATTGTCTCGCTGTTCGAGCGATCGCTGCTCTCGGCCACGGCGCTCGGCCTGATGGCCAACACGCTGGTGATCGCGGTGGTATATGCGCTGGGTCGGCGCTGCTTTGGCTGGATGACAGCTATCTTCGCGGCAACGCTGAGCGCGGCGAGCAACTGGGGCGTGTATCTGGCGCGGGGCGTGTGGCACCCGGGACAAGTGGAGATCAGCGTCGTTGCCACGGCCTGCCTGCTGGCTACGGGCGTCCATGCGCAGCACACGCGCGCGCTGCGCTGGGGATTCGTCGGCGCGCTGCTCACCGCCGGTCACTACTTCGGCGCGATGGTTATGCCCTTTCAGGCGGCCGTTGCCACGCTGGTGGCCGGCGCATGGCGCCCTGCGCTTCGCAAGGCTTGGGCGATCGGCTTTGGGATCAGCCTGGCCGGCCTGACGGCTTTCGTGCTGGCCATGATCTTGGCCGGCAGGCTATCGCTTGCCTCACTCGCCGGCCTCAACCTCTTCCGCAGCGAGGGCGGAGCCTTGACCGAGGCCGACTTGATCGCGCGCGACATCACGCCGTTCAACCGCGACCCGATCGGCCACTTCCTTCGTTTGGCTAGCAACCGAGATTACGCGCTGGTGTGGACTAGCCCTCAGGTACAAGCTTACGCCGTTCGCGAACCGCTGACGCAGGCGCTGGCCTGGCTCGTGACGGTTTTCATAGGCGTCGGGCTGCTGCGCATGACGCTGCATTGGCGACAACCGGCCATTCGTTTCCTCTTAGTCTGGGCCGCGCTGCCGATCATCGCCCTCGCGCTCATCGCTGCTTGGAAGCGTGACTTCCGCATCCCTGTGTATTACCTGCTGCTGACCACGCCGACGATGTATATCGCCGGAGGCTACGGGCTTGCGGCGCTTGCGCAGCGCCTCCACCTACGCACCGTCGGCGTAGTCGCGCTCTGTGCCGCGCTATGCATCGTCCCGGCGTGGAACTTCTCCGCCGCTGCCGAGACAACCTATCGCCAAGCGCTCATCAGCCCCGGTTTCATGCCCCTGCGCTGGTCGCTGCGGTTGAGCCGCCTCTGGCAGCAGGAATGCGCGCTGATCAACGGATCGAACTTCTGGTGGGACTTGAGCTTGATCCAGTCGCCCGAGCGATGGCGGCCGAATGGGACACGCTTCAACGAGTTCTCCTCGATCTGGACCTTCCCGCCGCGCGGCGGCACATGCGCGCTGAAGCAGACCGGTGCGCCGTTGCCTCACGGCGAGCTGCTGCCGCTGGTGCTAGAAGACGGATCGGTCGTCCGCACCTATCGCGCGCTGCCCTATTCGCTCCCCGCACGCATCACGAACACGGTCAATCTGGGCTGGAGCCTGCTCGAATTCGATGCGCCGACCGCCGCTGCGCCGGGCGACACGATTCACATCAGGCATGCCTGGCGCGTGGATGCGCTCCCCGGCGAGCCTTATCACGACTGGTATTTTGCGCCCTTCGTCAAGCTGACCGCGCCCGACGGCCGTGTGGTTGTGGATGTGGATCGCGCGGTTGCGCTTTTGGGCCACGAATGGCGCGTCGGCGAAGTGCAGATGAGCGATATCCGGATTACCTTGCCGAACGATCTGCCGGTCGGGATCTACACGCTCCGATCCAGCCTGTTCGATCCCAACCAGAAGAAGAACGCCGTGTATTTCGCGACACACGATCCCGGCACGCCCATTTTGTCGCTGGATCGCAAGATTCAGATCGCACACCGATGAACGGGGCAGGGGAAGTGCATCGCCATTTTAAGGTGCACCCTGCTTGGCGCACTTTGATCAGGTAATCGTTGCACTCGTAAGCTTAACTACGTCGTGTGTTTCCTCCGGTGCGGGGCCGTCCGAGCAGGCATGTCTCTGCCATAGGTGCTAGTACAGGATGCGTTGCTCTGCCGGAAAGGCCAAGAGGAAATCTGTTGCCCAAAGTCGCTCTTGCGCGAGCGGCCGAGCCGGACAAGGCTGATGCGCCCTTTGCGCAACGGCGACGGATAATTGGCCTGCCCGTGACGTCACTCACGCTTGACGTTGTGCGCGCTGCGCTGCGGCAGCCGCTGCCCGGATGGGCGGCGCAAGCGCGGATGGCACCTCCAGGACGAGCCAGAGTCATCGCGCCCGACGCTGCACCGCGCGAGGCCGGCGTGCTGTTGCTGCTATATCCGCGCCAAGAGACCATGCACTTCGTGCTCACCCGGCGCGCCGAATGGCTAGGGCAGCACAGCGGACAGATCGCACTTCCCGGTGGCCGGCGCGAACCCGGCGACGCCGATTTCTTTGCGACCGCGCTGCGCGAGGCAAAAGAGGAATTGGGCATTACGCTAGACGCTGCCGAGCCGCTAGGTAGGCTCACCGCGCTCTATGTCCCGCCGAGCAATTTCGTCGTGCATCCGGCGGTGGCCTATGTGCCGGTACGGCCGGAGTTTCGCCCAAACGCCGACGAAGTGGCCGAAGTGATTGAGGTGGCGCTAGACGATCTACTCGATCCGGCGCGGCACGGCACGGAAGCAGCTCCATCGGTCGGGTTACAGGGTGCATCACTGACGATACCCTGCTACCGATTCGGCGCGCACCGGGTGTGGGGGGCGACGGCGATGGTGCTGAGTGAGTTCGAGGTGCTGCTGCGCAATGCGATGACCCGCCAGGGCGGCTAGGCGTCACTCGTCCGGCTCGCAGGTGAGCATCAGCGGGAAGCCCTCCAGCCGCGCCGCGAAGATGGCCTGACCGACTAGCCGTTCGGCCTCGCTGCGTGGGCGCACGCATACCAGCGCGATGCCGTGAATATGCGTCATCCAGGCGATATGCTCGGCGATCTCGCGCGATAGCTTGAAGATCGTCTGGAGCATGCGCTCGACGAACTCGAAGGTCGTCACGTCGTCGTTGTGGATCAGCACGCGCCAGGGCGGCTCGACCCACACCATCTCGTCGGCGATGACATCGCTTTCGATTTCACGCTCACGATCAGGCAGTCGAATCGGGTCGTCCATGGCACAGAAGATTATAAATTCAGATCCAGGCTAAGCTGTCTTTGGCCGTCTTCTCCAGCTTGAGCAAGTTCAACGTAAAACGTCTCACCACGGCGAAGTTCGCCGCCTCAAAGCCCACCCGCGCTCGGCTCAGATCTTCCTGAAAGATCACATCCAGCGTCCAGTGCAGATTGTTCTCGATGCTCCAATATCGTCGCACCGCTCGGGCAAAGCGCTTCACATCCCCCTTCAGGCTGGTGATGAAGAACGCTTGACTCCGTTCCACCCGATCGCCCATCTGCCGCGTGCGCTCCACAATCCCAATCGCTCCAAGTTGCCACCAGGCTTCCTTGCGGTTGAAATACGCCACATATTCCGGATCGGTCACCAGCACGTAGCGCCGCGTCTCGATCCGGCCATGTGCCTTGCTACGCTCTGCCCAGCGCTCATGCTTGACCGCTCGATAATCGCTCGGCGCTTCATGCGCCACCATCGCGCTCACTTCGTCGTATAGCTGCCCCTGATTGCCCTTCAGCGCGAACACATAATCACCGCCACGTTCCACGACGATCCGCGCGTGCTGGGTCTGGCAGTGGGCGGCATCTGCCGTCACCATGCAGCCCTTCAGCACCAACTGTTGCAAGATCTCCGGCACTGTAGCGATTTCATTGCTCCCCTCGGCCACCTGTCGCTGAGCCAGCACCAGCCCGGCGCTGCTGGCCCAGGCGCTGACCATCTCGATAGCCGCCCGGCCACTCCATCGGTCGTAGCTGCGTCGGAGGGTCTTGCCATCTACGGCGATCACTTCGCCGGGTTTCAGGCGTGCGATCGCCTGCACCCAGCGCATGAAGCAGTGCTGAAAGGCGGTCGGGCACAACAAGATGAACACGCGCCGAAAGGTGTCATGCGAAGGGATGCCACAGGACAGATCGAGGAACGTGGCCAGCCAGTCGCGTTTGAGC
>JANWVF010000111.1 GCA_025056965.1 Thermoflexales bacterium
CAGCGCTATCCCTGCTTGAATTGGCACGCGCCTTGTTTCTGCGCAACACGTCAGGGCTGGCCATTGAGGCCGGGTGGGTCGCCTTGGCCTTGCTTTCAACCGCCCTCAGTTGCTCATGCCGCTCAGTTTGGGATTGTCATCTGCTTATTTTTGGGATAACTCAACTAAAAAATTTTAGCATGCGTCTGATCAACACATGTCTCTGGTCGCCGGGGCTTACGCATCACGCAGAACGATGCACCCCTTTACAGCAGGATTCGCCGGAATGCCTCTGCAAAGAAGACGCGACCATCGCCGGTGATGCGCCACATTGTCTGTCGAACGCGCAGGTCGAGCTCATCCGGCGACTTAATTTGTGAGACGTGCGTGCGAATCGCCGCGAGCTTGACCTCGACGAAGTCCGTGACATCCACAATCAGGTTTGGTTGAACCGGTCCGGCGAAGTAAATCTCCCGCGGCGAATGAGGCTCGAAGCCGTCGGCCAACAGTTCTGGAAAGTACATCCGGTTGCCCGAAGCGGGAAAGACGGCGTCGCAGACCGCCAGACCGATGGCGCGATGGTCGCTGTGGTTGACGCGGATCGCGCCGTAGTGCAAGGTCTGCGGGTCGGTGGTTAAGATGATGTCGGGGCGCACTCGGCGAATCTCGCGCACCAGATCGCGCCGCAACTCCGGCGTGTTCAGCAGTTCGCCGTCTACATAACTTAGAAAGGTGATATCGCGCACGCCCAAGAGGGCCGCCGCGCGGCGTTGTTCGTCGTGGCGAATCGCTATCAACCGGGCCGGCGTCATATCGGGCCGATCGCTCCCTTTGTCGCCGCCGGTGACGATGACATAGCGCACATCGTGACCTTCGCGTCGCCAGCGCGCGATCGTTCCACCGGCGAAGAATTCAGGGTCATCCGGATGAGCAACGATGACAAGAATGTTCATGGGCGAGGATAGTCATGGCGTGAATCGGCAGGGCTCTCCGACGCGATCTTCCCTCTGGTGCCTCAATGTGTCAAACGGCTGCGAGGGGGCAGCACTTACTTCGAACTCGGGGGATGACGAATTCCAGAAAATGCGTATCATTCGCGCCGTTTGTGTGTCGGCGACACGTTGGGCGAAGAAACGTGGATTGACGCCGCGCGAACCGAGCATAGAAGGAGCATGCTGACATGATGAAGATTCCATTTGGCGGGCGGATTTTGATCCTGGGTTGCGGGGCCGTATCCCGCTGCTTCCAGCCTCTGGTGCTACGTCACATCGAGATGGATTTCACCAAGCTTACGGTGATGGACTTCGAGGATCTACGGGCTGCCAGCGCCGACGTGATCGCAGCCGGCGGCCAATTCGTCCAAGAATACATCACGGCGCACAATTACGCGCACACGCTCTCACAGTACCTTGGTCCGGGCGACATCCTGATAGACCTCGCCTGGAACATCGAAACGCTCTCGCTGATGCGCTGGTGCCACGATAACGGCGTGGGCTACATCAACACTTCGGTCGAATTGTGGGATCCCTACGTCGGCGCGGATGCGCAACCGCCTACCGAACGCACGCTCTACGTGCGCCACATGGCGCTGCGCAAGCAAGCCGCGCGATGGAGCGAGCCATGGTCCACGTTCATCGTCGAACACGGCGCCAACCCCGGTCTGGTGTCGCACTGGGTAAAGGTCGGCCTCGAAGACATCGCTCAGGCCATCTTGCGACGTGGCACTCACCGGGAGCGCGAGGATTTATTAGAGCAATACTTGGCGGATGGCGATTACCCCCGGCTGGCGATGCTGACCGGCGTCAAAGTCATCCATATTTCGGAGCGCGACACCCAAATCAGCAACAGCCCCAAAGAGGTTGACGAATTCGTGAACACCTGGTCGGTAGAGGGCTTCCGCGAAGAAGGCGTCGCGCCAGCCGAAATCGGTTGGGGCACGCACGAACGGCGCCTGCCCAAAGGTGCGCAGAAGCACGCCTACGGGCCGGGCAACCAGATCTGCTTGAGCCAGATGGGCATCAACACCTGGGTGCGCTCGTGGGTTCCCGGCGGTGACATCATCGGCATGGTCGTCCGGCACGGCGAGGCGTTCACCATCAGCGATTACCTCACGGTATGGGAAGACGACGTGCCGATCTACCGTCCGACGGTGCACTACGCTTACTTGCCCAGCGACGCGGCGATTGCGTCACTGCACGAGTTCCGCATGCGCAACTATCACCTGCAGCCCAAAACGCGCATCATGAACGATGAGATCGTCAGCGGCAAGGACGAACTCGGCGTGTTGCTGCTTGGGCACGACCTAAATGGGTGGTGGGTAGGCTCGCAGCTCGACATCCACGAAGCGCGCCGGCTGGTGCCGCATCAGAACGCGACTACGCTGCAGGTTGCCGCCTCGGTCTTGGGCGCGCTGTTCTGGCTGATCAAGAACCCTTATAAGGGGTTGTGCGTGCCGGATCAATTGCCGCACAAGGAGGTGCTTGAGATTGCCAACCCCTACCTCGGCCCGACGCCATCCATGCACACCGACTGGACGCCACTGAAGCATTGGAACGACCCATTCGAGCGCTTCGGCCGCCCTCGCCCACGCGACGAGGATGTGTGGCAGTTCGACACCTTCTTGGTTCAGTAAGCGTGAGCCTCGAGCGCCTGGCGCTCGGGCTCACCCTTTCGCCGCTCACGCCACTGCCTCGATGCGCGGGCTGGCCGCAGCGACCGCTGGGCTTACCTTGTCCTCGAACTGCTTGAAGTTCTCAATGAACTTAGCGGCCAGCTCGCGCGCCTTGGCGTCGTAGGCGTCTTTATCCGCCCAGGTGTTGCGCGGCTGTAGCACGTCGCTGGGCACGCCGGGGCAATGCTCGGGGACATGGACGCCGAAGACCGGATCGGGGTGCGTCGGCACCATGGCCAGGGTGCCGTCGAGTGCAGCGGTCACCATCGCGCGGGTGTGGGCGATCTTCATGCGCTGACCAACCCCGTATGGGCCGCCGCTCCAACCGGTGTTCACCAACCACACCGTGCACTTGTGCTGATGTAGCCGCTCGGCCAGCATCTCGGCATAGACGGTTGGAAAGTGCACCATGAACGGCGCGCCGAAGCAGGTGCTGAAGGTCGCCTGCGGTTCGGTCACGCCGCGCTCGGTGCCGGCCAACTTGGCCGTGTAACCGGAGAGAAAGAAGTACACGGCTTGTTCCAGGGTCAGCTTACTGATGGGCGGCAGCACGCCGAACGCATCCGCGGTGAGGAACATGATGTTGCGCGGGTGGCCCGCGGTGCCGGTGGCCACGAAGTTCGGGATGAAGTGGATCGGGTAGGCCGCACGAGTGTTCTCGGTGATCTCCTCGCTATCCAAGTCGAGCTGGTGGGTCTCCGGATCCATCACCACGTTTTCCAGCACCGTGCCGAACTGGCTGAGCGTGGCGTAGATTTCCGGCTCGGCCTCCTTCGAGAGGCGAATGACCTTGGCGTAGCAGCCCCCTTCAAAGTTGAACACGCCGGCGGCGCTCCAACCATGTTCGTCGTCGCCGATCAAGGCGCGATTGTGATCGGCGGAGAGCGTGGTCTTGCCGGTGCCGCTGAGCCCGAAGAACAGAGCCGTGTCGCCGGCCGGGCCGACATTGGCTGCGCAGTGCATCGGGAAGACCCCCTGCAGCGGCAGCAGGTAGTTCATCGCCGTGAAGATGCTCTTTTTGATCTCGCCGGCATAGCGCGTGCCAGCGATGATCACCAAGCGTTGGGCGAAGTTTATGGCGATCACCGCCGTTGGGCCACTAGGCGGCTTGCGCGTGCCGTGCCGCTGTGGGTCCGGATGAAACTCCGGCGCATGTAGGATCGTGAAGTTCGGCTCAAAATCTGCTAGATCTGCCGGATATGGGCGGATGAACTGGTTATAGGCGAACAGGGTGTGCCACGCGCTCTCGGAGATCAGGCGCACGTTCAGGCGATAGGCGGGGTCGGCGCCGGCGTATACGTCGCGGATGAACAGCTCCTTAGTGTTCAGATAGGCTTTCACATCCCGCGCCAGCACGTCGAACTTGGCCGGATCGAGGGGATGATTCACTTTGCCCCACCAGATCCGGTCTTCGCTGGATGGCTCTCGGACGATGAACTTGTCGTTCGGCGAGCGGCCGGTGAAGGGGCGGGTGATGGCGAGGAAGGCGCCGCCGGCTGTCAGTTGGCCTTCGCCGCGACAGATGGCGATTTCGATCGTGCGTGCCGGTGAGGGATTCCACGTTTGGCGAATGCCGGTTAAGCCGATTTCATGGATGCCGTTTCTGCTGTGGATCATGGCGCTTAGGCGTAGGCAAGGAGCGTCCTGATTGCCCCAAGGGTTTCTCCTCTAACAAACACCGTCGTCACTCGAACACATGGGCGAGCCGATTCGCCCGCCCATGTTCAGGTCAAATGTCCAGGTTCTGCACCTCGCGCGCGTGACGGGTGATGAACGCACGACGCGGCGGCACGGCGTTACCCATGAGCATGTCGAAGGTGCGATCAGCCTCAGCCGCGTCTTCGACGGTCACCCTGAGCATCGTGCGCCGTTGCGGATCCATCGTCGTCTCCCACAATTGTTCCGGGTTCATCTCGCCCAGCCCTTTGTAGCGCTGGGTGACGACTTCGGTCGGCTTGCTCACGTCCAAGCCGCGCTGCCTCAGCTCGGCATACACCTTGTCGCGCTCTTCGTCGCTATATGCGTAGCGCACCTCCTTGGTGCCCTTCTTAACTTCGATGCGGAACAGCGGCGGCTGGGCGATGTAGACGTGACCATGTTCGACCAGCGGCTGCATGTAGCGAAAGAAGAAGGTCAGCAGCAGCGTGCGGATGTGGCTGCCGTCCACGTCCGCGTCGGTCATCAGCACGATGCGATCGTAGCGCCGGTTGTCCAGGTTGAACTGGTCGCCGACGCCGGTGCCGATGGCGCTGATCAACGCTTTGATGGCATCGGATTGCAGAATCTTATCCAAGCGGGCGCGCTCGGTGTTCATGATCTTGCCGAACAGCGGCAGGATGGCCTGGAAGTGTCGGTCGCGCCCTTGCTTGGCCGAACCACCGGCGCTATCGCCCTCGACGACGAACAGCTCGCACTTGGCCGGATCGCGCTCGGAACAATCGGCCAGCTTGCCGGGCAGCGTGCCACTCTCCAGGGCGCTCTTGCGCTTGACCAGCTCGGCCGCGGCTCTGGCTGCCTCGCGCGCGCGCTGGGAGATGAGGCACTTCTCGATGATGGCCTTCGCCTCGCGTGGGTTCTGCTCCAGAAACTCCGTCAGCGCCTCGCGCACCACTTGCTCGACCGCGGTCTTGGCGTCTGTGTTCATCAGCTTGACCTTGGTCTGGCTCTCGAATTGCGGCTCGGGGTGTTTGATGCTGACGATGGCGGTCAGGCCTTCGAGCGTGTCGCGGCTGTCGAGGTTGGGATCCTTCTCCTTCAGGATGTTCGCCTTGCGCGCGTAGTCGTTCAGGCTGCGCGTCAGCGCGCTGCGGAAGCCGGTCTGGTGCGTGCCGCCGTCCGGCGTGTTGATGGTGTTGGCGAAGTAGAACTCGCTCTGGGCTGTGGCGTCGGTGTATTGCATGGCGAACTCGACGCCGATGTTGCCCACCTTCCGCTCACCGCTGATGACCGGATGCAGCGTCTCCTTGTTGCGGTTGAGATAGCGCACGAACGCGCTGATGCCGTCCTCGAAGTAAAAGGTCATCTCGCGGTCGTCGCGCTCGTCGCGGAAGATGATCGTCACCCCGCGGGTGATGAATGCCATCTCGCGGAAGCGCTGCGCGAGCACGTCGAACTTATAGCTGTTGTCCTCGGTGAAGATCGTGTCATCGCGCAGGAAGGTGACCTTGGTGCCGGTGTCCTTCTCCCTGGTCTTGCCGATGACCTCCACAGGGCTGGTGGGTCGCCCTTCCTTGTAAGTCTGCCGGTAGATCTTGCCGTCGCGCTTGACTTCGGCAACCAGCCACTTCGACAGCGCGTTGACGGCCTTCACGCCTACGCCGTGCAGGCCTCCGGACACAGTGTAGGCGCCGGTGCCGAATTTGCCGCCGGCGTGAAGGTTGGTCATAACGACTTCTAGGGTGCTCACCCGCTCGCCGGCCTTGTTGCGAAAGGTGGGATGGAGATCGGTCGGGATGCCGCGCCCGTTGTCCTCTACGGTCACACTCTCGTCTTTATGAATGGTGATCTCGATGCGGTCGCAATAGCCGGCCAGCACTTCGTCCACGCTGTTGTCCACCACCTCGTAGACCAGGTGATGCATGGCCTTGCTGTCGGTGCCGCCGACATACATGCCGGGCCGCTTGCGGATCGCTTCTAGGCCTTCTAGGACCTGAATCTGCCCGGCGCCGTATTCCTGCTTGGTCGGAACTGCCGTCGTATCTGTCATAAGAAATGCCACCGAATTCGATGAGGTGCATCGCACGGCGATGCATCCACCCCTAGAACATACATTCTAGCATGCGCGCTGCGCGCAAAGTGCGTTTACCTGCCGGGCGACTCCGCGGTCAAGCGCGCCCGGCGCGCCCGCAACTCGTCAAACGCCGCCTCCAGCGCCTCACACGCCGCGCGATAGTCTATCGTGAGCAGCCGACCATCGCGCATCAGCCAGCGTCCGTCGCACATGACGTCCGTCACCGCCAGCCCGCTCACGGCATAGACTAGCGCTGTGTAGACGTCTTGCGCGTTGCGCGGCGCGAAGCCGGGCGCATCTAGGTCGAGCGCAATCAGGTCGGCGCGCTTGCCGGCTTCCAGCGATCCGATGCGGTCGGCCAGACCTATCGCCTCGGCAGCGCGCGTCGTGACCATCTCGACGATCGTCTTGGCCGGAATCGGGTTCGGCTCACCCTCGCGATAGGCCATTAGCTTGCCCAAAATTTGCATTTCCTTGAACAAGTCATAGGAGTTGTTGGCCGTCACGTTGTCCGTGCCCAGCGCGACGCGCACGCCCTCGGCCAGCATGCGCTTGAGCGGAGCGGCCGGCCGGCCAGCGCGCATGCACGCCGAGGGCGCAAGGATCGCCGTGAATGGAGCTGCCGCCAGCGTCGCCAAGTCCGCTTCTGGGATGGTCAGGCAGTGTGCGGCAATGATGCGCCGATCCAGCGCGCCGATGCGCTTCATCTGCTGCACGGCCGTCACGCCGTAGTGTCGCAGGCAGTAGGCGTCTTCTTCGCCGGACGTCGAAAGGTGGATGTGCAGGCCGGCGGCGTAGGCGTCGGCCAGCGCCAGTTCAGCCTGAATCGTCGGCAGGCGGTTATCTACGAAGAGTGCATGCGGGCCGATCCAGCCGCTGAGCTGCCCGTCGTCGCGCAGCGACGCCAGGAAGGACTCGGCTGCGCCGAGCGCCCAGTTGTGAGCGTGATCATCGCCGACCTCAACGATGCCATAGGCCAGTGCAGCGCGCATGCCGGCCGCGCGCACGGTCGGCGCGATGTGTTCCATGTGGAAGTATTGATCCGCGAAACATGTCGTGCCGGTGCGGATCATCTCGGCGCAGGAGACGCTGACGGCCGGTGGAATCATCTCGGGCGTCATGGCCATCTCCCAGACGCGGATGCCGTTGAACCATCCCTCCAGCGTGAGCAGCGAATAGCCCTCCGCTAGGCCGCGGAAGAGCGTCATGGGCGTATGCGTGTGGGCGTTGATCAGTCCGGGCATCAGCAGACGCTGCCCCAAATCCAGGCGGTCGGCCTCGGTATCCGCGAAACGCGCGCGCGGCGCAACCTCGACGATGCGCCCGTCCTCTAGCAACACGCCGGCATCGCGGTAGATGTGGCCGTGCGCATCCATCGTCACCACGACGTCGGCCAGCAGCAGCGTCCTCATGACACCCATGCGCGCTCGATCATCTGCCAGGCTCGGTCGGCATCTACTGCCACGACGACGCGCGTGTTCGGCTGGGGGTGGCGGTAATCCAGAGATGAAAGCCCCCGACCGATCGAATGACCAATGTCAATCTTCACGCGCGCCTTGAGTTCGCGCACAATCACCCCCTCATCGAGGGCGACCGCGACGGCCAGAGGATCGGGCAGAGGCACGCCGGCGAAGCCGAAGCGATCGCGCCAGTCGTAAACGACTCGCGTCATCGCGGCGAAGAAACGCGCGCGCGGCGACGCGCCGGCGCGAATCCGCTCGAACACCTCGAAAGGCATCATCTGGTCGAGCGAGACTTCCCACGGCAGCATGATCACGTTCGGGAAGCGCTCGAAGACCACGTGCGCCGACTCGGGATCGGCCGCGATGTTGAACTCGGCCGCCGAGGTCTGGTTGCCGCGTGCTTGCCACGCGCCACCCATGATGACCAGCTTCGCGATGCGATCGGGCAACGAAGGGTCGAGGTTAGAGGCCAGCGCGACGTTGGTCAACGGGCCGAGCGCGATCAGCCCAATGTCGCCGGCATGTTGCTCGGCAAGCCGGCTCATGGCGATGGCGGCATGTTCGCGCTGCGGGCGGCGCGACGTCTTCGACAGTCCGGCGCCGCCGAGGCCGTCGGCGCCGTGGAACTCCTCGGCGTGGACGCGCGGCTCGATCATCGGCCGGTCGCAGCCCGCATAGATCGGCACATCCGCGCCGAACACGTCGAGCACCGCGCCCACGTTGACGTTGACCTGGCTTACATGGACGTTGCCGGAGACGGTGGTGATCGCCGAAACCTGCTGATCACGCAGCGGCCCCAGCGCAAGGAGCATCCCGATCCCAATCGCGTCGTCTACGCCCGCGTCGGTATCAATAATCCAGCGCATGTTGAAGAGGATAGTATGCGCAATATCGAGAAGCCAAGGGCAGAGGGCATCTCTCGACCGTAGGTGGACTATGGACCTGAGGGGATTCGAACCCCTGACCTCCTCAGTGCGATTGAGGCGCGCTCCCAGCTACGCCACAGGCCCCTACACGGCAAAGGGCGACCGAGACGGCCGCCCCTGTCGCTCCAGAGCGGGAGACGGGACTTGAACCCGCGACCTATTCCTTGGCAAGGAATCGCTCTACCAACTGAGCCACTCCCGCTTGATTACTTGAATTATACCACAAAACGAAGTGCCGACGGTCAGGATCGAACTGACGACCCCACGATTTTCAGTCGTGTGCTCTACCAACTGAGCTACATCGGCCTAAGCAAGTCGCTATCCTACTGAAGGGGCGCGCATCTGTCAAGCGAGATTTTCCCGCGTTCCTGCGTCCCACCGGGCTCCGCCCGGTCACCGAGGTCAGCATGTCCCACCGGGCTCTGCCCGGTCACTCCAGGCTCTGCCCGGCATGCGCACGCGCTGACCGGAGGTCGCCGACCGGAGGTCGGCGGGACATGACAACTCGTGCCACCGGGCTCTGCCCGGTCCTGGACTTTGGAAGCGCGTCTGCCCTGTCCCGCGCGCCGGGGCTTAAGGGTTGTGCGCGGCGCAGGCCGGGAGCATGACCGGAAGTCATCATGACTGCCTCCGCCTGCAC
>JANWVF010000028.1 GCA_025056965.1 Thermoflexales bacterium
CCAACCGCCAGCCGACGACTGCGCACCGGCAGTCGTGTCACGCACCTCAACGATGCGTTCGCCCTCGATGAGGATGTCGGCGTGGCGCAGCCCTTCGCTGCTAACGAGCGTGCCGCCTGTGATGAGCAATGCAGGAGAGAGTGATTCCACGTTCGTCCGTTCAGTCCAACTTACGGCGGTTTCCGCATGAACTTATACGATGCCAAGCGAAGCTGGTCGCAGGGGAAAGGCGTCACTCATTCTAAGGTTGCCCCTGCTCGGAGCACTTTGAGCAGGTAATCGTCTTTCTACCCTGCACGCTGCCGCTTCCCGGTAAGCTGTCTTTGGCCGTCTTGTCTAGCTTGAGCAAGTTCAACGCAACAGTCGTACCACGGCAAAGTTTGCGGCCTCGAAGCCTACCTGCGCTTGTGCGGATCGGAGTCATGCCCCAATTATTAGCGCACTCGTAAGCTTAAATTACGTCGTGCGTTTCCCTCGCTTCGGCATGCCTCTTACTTGACACGCCTTTGCAAGCCCTGTTTACTCGTTGGCTATGACGACTCAAGCCTTTGACTATCGGCGCATGTTTGATCTCACCGGTCGCGTGGCGCTGGTCGTGGGCGCCGGCGGCGGCATCGGCGAGGCGTGTGCGCATGGCCTGGCTGCGCACGGCGCGCGCGTCATCTGTGCCGACCTTAACCTGCCGGCCGCGCAGCGCGTCGCACAGGACATCGGCCCCGGCGCCGATGCGTTGGCACTCGACATGCGTGATTCGGCGGCGATCGCCGCGGCGCTGCGCGACGTTCCACCGCCGGACGTGCTGGTTAGCACGCCCAGCATTAACGTCCGCAAACCGCTGCTGGAGATCAGCGATGACGAGTTCGACCGCGTGGTCGGGCTGAATCTACGTGGCACTTTTATGCTAGTGCGCCATGTCGCGCGGGTGATGGCCGAGCGCGGGCGCGGTAGCATCATCGTCTTCAGCAGCATCCGCGGCGAGGTGGTTGAGCCGGGCCAAGGGGTGTATGCCGCTACCAAGGCCGGCCTGCGCCAAATGTGTCGCGCGCTGGCATCCGAGCTGGGGACGCGCGGCGTGCGCGTGAACCTCGTCGCGCCTGGGGTGGTCGAGACGCCGCTCACGGCACAAATTCGCAATCATCCGGACTGGTATCGCGCTTACGCCGAGAAGAACGCTCTCAAGCGTTGGGCACAACCGCATGAGATGGCCGGCGCCGTGGTGTATCTCGCCTCCGACGCCAGCTCGTATGTGACCGGCGCGGTGCTCTACGTGGATGCCGGCTGGACGGCACAAGACGGCCGCTTTACGCCGCCGCTCTAGGAGGAGGCTGAATGATTTCCGACCTGGAACAGCGCGCGCTGGACTGCCTTGACGACGAAGAGTTGATCGCTTGGGTTCAGGCGCTGACGCGCATCCCGAGCGTGTGGAAGCCCGGCGACGGCATCGGTGAGGAAGCCGCAGCGCGCTGGGTCGAAGCACGTTGCCGCGAGATCGGCCTTCAGACGCGCTTCGAGTTCGTCGTCCCCGGACGCCCTAACGTCATCGCCGCCTATTCCGTGCATCCCGGCTTTTCGATTGACGATCTGCGCCGCAGCCCGGGGGCATCGAGCGCCGATCGCAAGGTGCTGATGTTCGAGGGGCACACTGACGTGGTGACCGAGGGCGATCCAGCGCAGTGGAGCGATCCTCCCTTTAGCGCGACCATCCGCGATGGCCGGATCTACGGGCGAGGGGCCAACGACATGAAGGCCGGGCTGTGTTGCGCGCTTGCGGCGATCCGGGCGCTCGTCCGCAGCGGCGTTGAGCTCGGCGGCGACATCCTGCTCGGCGCCGTGTGCGATGAGGAGGGCGGCATGATTGGCATCAAGCACTTTGTGGAGCGCGGCTGGGCCAACCGTGTCACTGCGTGCATCGTGTGTGAGCCGGAGGAGAATCATCTGTGCATCGCTCAGAAGGGAGTGATGTGGCTGCGCTGCGTCATCCGTGGTGTGATGAGCCACGGCGCCATGCCGCTGACCGGCGTGAACGCGATGTACCCGATGGCGCGTTTCCTGACGCTAGTTCATGCGCTGGAGGAACGCGAGATTGCCCGACATGGCCGTCACGAATTCCTCGGCCAACCCAGCATCACGCCCACCGTCGTCATGTCGCCGGTGCGCGGGGAGGGTGAGCCACAGCACAATGTCATGCCCGGCGCCGCCGAGTGCGTGCTTGACATTCGGCTGATCCCCGGCCAGGATGCTGAGGAGGTCATCCGGCGCGTTGAGCGCATGCTGTCGGCGAGCGTCGCGCTCGACGATCGCCTGCGCTACGAATTGCACGTGCTTGAAGTGCGACCGCCCACTCACACCGACCGCGAACATCCCATCGTCCAATCGCTCGCATCAGCCTACGCCGACCTAACCGGCATGAGGCCGATCTATGGCGGCGTGCCTGGCAGCACCGACGGCACTATCCTGCATACGCGCAAAGGCATCCCCATCGTCACCTGTGGGCCGGGCGACATCCATATCCCTCACCACGTGGACGAGTGGGTGAGCATCGAGGAGATCAAACTTGCCGCGCGGATGTATGTGCTGGCAGCCATGAGATACCTAGGCAGTCGGCGCGAAGCATCAAGCTAAAGGCAAGGGAGGCGCGTGATCTTACGCATGACACAAGTTCCTGCGAATCTCACCCTGACTGCCATCCCCGGCCTCAAGGTCGGCCATTGGACGAACCTTGAAGCGGGCACCGGATGCACGGTCGTGCTCTGTCCGCAAGGCGCGGTTGCCGGTGTGGACATCCGCGGCGGCGCGCCGGGCACGCGGGAGACGCCTCTGCTCGAACCGACCGGCGGCGTAGATCGCGTGCACGCCGTCTTGTTGAGCGGCGGGAGCGCCTATGGCCTTTCGGCTGCCGACGGCGTGATGCGCTGGCTGGAGGAACGCGGCTACGGCTTCGACGTCGGCGTGGCGAAGGTGCCCATTGTGCCGGCGGCCATCCTCTTCGACCTGCCGGTCGCGCGCGCCGACGTGCGGCCGGACGCCGCGGCGGGTTACGCTGCTTGTCAAGCTGCCACGGATGCGCCGGTAGCCCAGGGCAACGTCGGCGCAGGCACAGGCGCGACCTGCGGCAAGGCTTTCGGCTTCGCGCGCGCGACTAAGGCCGGCATCGGCTCGGCGGCCATCCACTTAGCGCGCGGCGTCATCGTCGCGGCGCTGGCTGCCGTCAATGCCTTTGGCGACGTTGTAGATCCGCGCACCGGCCGCATCATCGCCGGCGCCCGCCGAACCGACGGCAGCGGTTTCGCCGATACAATGGCCTACCTGGCCGGCGCCGACGATTTGAGTATCGCGCGGCTGGCCGAGCAGCAGCGCGGCCAAAACACGACGCTAGTCGTGGTGGCGACAAACGCGGCGCTGCCCAAGCATCATGCGACCAAGATCGCCCAAATGGCGCACGACGGCCTCGCCCGCGTTATCCGCCCGATTCACACTATGCTGGATGGTGACGCGATCTTTGCCCTCTCGCTAGGCGAGTTGCCCGCCGATGTCAGCGTAATCGGCGCGCTGGCTGCCGACGTCGTGGCGCAGGCCGTTATCAATGCGGTGCTATCCGCCGAGCCGCTGGGCGGTTTACCCTGCGCGAAAGATTTGATCTAGAAGCGCAGGCGTCTTGCTGCTACGCCGTGCGCGCCTTGAGCGAGGCCTCGACTGCTACCATAACGATTGGGATGATGATAGCGCAGCCAACTAGCTCAATGGCAGCCTGGGGGATGATCGCCGGGATGATTGAGGCCGGCACTTGACCCAGCAAGATGGCGATTCCGACGGCGGTGACGGTGTTGGTCAACGCGCCGGCAGCGCCGGCCACGGCGCTTGCGACGACCGTGTTCGTCTTGGGCTTCAACGCGCGGTATACAGCCCAGGCTACCAGCGCGAACACCAGGCGCGGCACAATCAGCGTGATCGGCCCGAACGCAGCGGTCGCCGGCAGGATCAGGTAGATGATGCCCATCACTAGGCCTGCAAACATGCCGACGATTGGTCCACCGATGAGCGCGCCGAGGATGACCGGGATCAGCAAGGTCGTCATAGCGCCGCTCAGGTTCGGCACGGGGATCGAGCCGATGCCGACGATCTGGAGCGCGACGACCATCGCGCCGAAGATCGCTGCCAAGACTATGGTGCGCGTGTTAACCGACCAGGGGTTTGAAGCCGTTGAAGCCATGCTTGTCTCTCCTCTCCTATTGGGGGGTTAAGGGTGACGAGGATTATAGTCATTCCTGGGTCGCTTCAAAGCACCTCGCTGGATCCCGCAGGGCTGACCGAATCAAACGCGGGGGACGGCAAGGTGGAAGCCAATCAGCCGCAGGTGCCGGAAGCGTTGCGGCTGTGGTTTCGACTCACGCCATCGCCGACCTAATCCCGAATTGCTCGGTCGCCGGCGCATCGAGGTGCTGCAAGATCACGCGCGCCAGCCGCGAGATCCCTTCTTCGATCGTCGCCTCGTCGGCCTGTGAGTAGCTCAGCCGCATATAGCGCCGGCCGCCTCCATCGGTGAAGAACGGCATACCCGGCAGGAAGCTCACCTTCTGCGCCACCGCCTCTTTGAGGATCACCATTGCATCGGCCGATTCGGGGAGGGTGACCCAGATGAACATGCCGCCTTGCGGGCGGGTGAACGGGATGTCCGGCGGCAGGCAGCATTCCAGCGCCGCGATCATGGCGCGCGCCTGAGACGCATAGCCTGCGCGGATGCGCGCGATGTGCTCGGAGATCGGATTGGCGATCAGGTAACGATGCAGCACGCGCTGCGCGAAGTTGTTGGCGTGGAAGTCCACGCCCTGCTTGGCGATGACGACCCGCTGCATGATCTCCGGCGGCGCGACCAGCCAGCCCAAGCGCATGCCCGGCGCGACGATCTTGGAGAACGAGCCGAGCAAAACGACCCGATCTTCTACATAGGCGCGCATCGGCAGCCCGCTTTCGCCCTCAAAGCCGAGTTCGCTGTATGGGTCATCTTCGACCAATAGCACATTGTGCCTGCGCACCATGTCGGCGATGGCACGCCGACGTGCCTCGCTGTAGGTGATGCCGGTGGGGTTCTGGTAGTTCGGGGTGATGATGATGAACTTCGCGCGGCCGGCATGCGCGCGCAGCGTGTGCCCCAACTCGTCCAGATTCAAACCGTCGTCACCTAGCGTCACGCTGGCGAAGCGCGGTTGATACATAGACAGCGCATGGATCGCGCCTTGATACCCCGGACGTTCGTTGATGACCACGTCGCCCGGGTCGAGCAGCACCTTGCCCAACAGATCGAGGCCCTGCTGCGAGCCGCTGGTGATGAGAATCTGCTCGATGGGGATGTCCAGCCCGAAGCGCTGTTTGTAGCGCGCAGCGATCCACTCTCGCAGCGGCGGATAGCCCTCGGTCACGGCATACTGCAGCACGCTGGCAGCATCTTCGCGCAGCACGGCCTCGGTCGCCGTGATCAACGCCTCGGTGGGGAAGAACTTCGGGTTAGGGAGTCCGCCGGCGAAGGAGATGAACCCCGGCCCGCCCGCGTTCTTGAGCAGTTCGCGCGTCAGCGAAGGCCGCACATTGCGCATGCGCTCGGCAAAGAGGGATTCGACGTCGAAAGACATGGCCATCATGATACCGCTCGGACATCCAAAAGGGGAAAGGCGTCGGCTGTGCGCCTGCGGCTATCCTGTCATTCGCATGGGCGGCGAAGGCCGGTCTGACGCGCCCTGCGGCCTCGGCAAATTCTGCCGCTGGTCATCTCGTTCGGTCGGCTCGGCGATGAACGTCCTGCGATGACCGGTATGATCGGCTTTTATGGCCATCTTGATCGAACACGTGGACGTCCTTGACCCGACCGCGCCGTGCAGCACGGCGCGTGACCGGTCTATCCTCATCGAAGGCAACCGCATCACCCAGATCGCGCCCGCCGCCGACCTCAACCTGCAATCGCTGACGATCAATCGCCAGCCCTTATATGTCATCAACGGCCATAACCTGCTGGCCATCCCCGGCCTGATCAGCGCGCACACGCATTCGCCGGAGAACTACATGCGCGGCGCGACGGAGCGCATGCCGCTGGAGCCGTGGCTGGTTTGGCTCTATGGCACCTGTGGCGAATACACCGCGCGCGATCATTACCTCTGCGCCGCGATGAGCGCGATCGAGATGTTGTTGAGCGGCGTCACCGCTTCGCTCGATCACCTGTGGCACGGCGGCGCGTGGAAGCGCGAATACCTCGATGCCGCGATGGAAGCCTACCGCGACAGTGGCATCCGGGCGACCGTGGCGCCGATGTATGACGATCACGATTACGTCCTCGATGCTGCCGACGCGCTGGGCTACGACCTGCGCGGCAGCGTCTACGGCCTATCGCACGGTGGCTACCGGCCCGATCGCGATGACTATCGCCGCGGCGTGCTGCGCGACAACTTAGCCATGTTCGACGCATGGATGCGCGACTGGCATCGCACGCACGACGGCCGACTGCAGACCTTCCTCGGGCCGGCGGCCGGCCAATTGGTCACCACCGAGTGCTTGCAGTGGTCGCTGGAGCTGGCGCGCAAACATGGCGCCGGTATTCACATGCACTGCGTCGAGACGCGCGTCCAGGACTACTGCATCCGGCGCGCGCGCGGCAAGAGCGTGATCCATTGGCTGTATGACGAAGGGCTGCTCTCGCCAGAGGTGACGCTGCCGCATAGCGTCTGGATTCGCAGCCCGGAAGATCTGGATCGGCTGGCTGAGCGCGGCGCGATTCCCGTGCACAATCCGGCGGCCAACCTCAAGCTGGGCAGCGGGCTCATGGCGATGCGCGAGATGCTCGACCGCGGCATCACGGTGGCGCTGGGCGTGGATGGCGCCTGCAGCAGCGACAATCAAAACATGTTCGATGCGATCAAGCTGGCTGCGCTGATCCACAACCTAAAAAATTACGATCCGCGGACGTGGATCACCGCGCGCGAGGCATTTGAGGCTGCTACGCTCGGTGGGGCAGCTGCCTTGTTGCTCGGCGGCCAGCTTGGGCAGCTGTCCCGTGGTCAGCTGGCCGACATCGTGCTACTGGACACGCGCAGCGCGTTGCTCGCCCCGATGAACGATGCCTACGGCATGCTGGTGCACTGCGAGACCGGCGCTTCGGTTCGCCATGTCATCGTCAACGGCCAGATCGTCGTGCGCGATCGCCGGCTGCTGACGATGGATGTCGAAGCGTTGGTGGCCGAGTTCTTCGAGCGCGCCGACCGGCTGCCCTTTCGGCAGCCGATTGACGCGAAGACGCGGAAAGACATAGATGATTGCTGGGCGTTCTGGCGCGCGGTCATGGATTCAGTCACGTCGTAATGGCGCGCCGGCCGGTCATCGCAGGCGGCGCATCCCGCTTGTGCTTCATTCTCTGTTAACATTGAGATGTCGCAGATCATCCTGCGCCCATCGTGACGCTGACCGCACCTGCTGCAACACACGGGACTGCCGATGCGCCGCTCCCTGCCGGACTGCGTGGCTACGCAGTGCTGTTGCGCCGCAACCCGAACGCGCGCAACTTGTGGCTCGCGCAGGTCGTCTCGCAGCTTGGCGACTGGTTCAACACGATCGCACTGATCGGCTTGTTGGTCGAATTGACCGGCAACCCCGCCGCCGGTAACCTGATCAGCGTGGCGCAGATCGTGCCGGTGGCCGTTGCTGGCCTATTCCTCGCTGGCGTCGTCGCCGACCGCTATGACCGCAAGGCCATCATGCTGATCTCTAACCTGGCGCGCGGCGCGATTGCGCTGAGCTTCTTGCTCATCCGCACGCCGGAAACGGCTTGGATCGCCTACGCCGGCACGGTCGCTATCGCCATCGGCACGGCGTTCTACATGCCGGCAGCCTCGGCGGCGCTGCCGAACATCGTCACGCGGAGCGAACTGACGGTCGCCGCGATGCTCGGACAGACCACGTTCGCGACGATGCTGTTCGTCGGCGCCTTCCTCGGCGGTGCGGTGACGACCCTGTTGGGCCGCGAGGCTGCGTTCATCGCTAACGCGCTTTCGTTTCTGATTTCGGCCTGGCTGGTGTGGCGCATCCGGGCGAACTTCAGCATCCAACGCGAGCGACAGACGCTGAGCGGCGCGAGCGCGCTGCGCGTGTTGACCGAAGGCATGCGCTACCTGAAGGCGAACCCATTCGTGCGCCACTACCTACTGGCCAAACCGGCCGTCGCATGGGCGCTGGGGGGCTTCGGCCTGTTCGGCACATACTCGCTGACGATCTACGGCACGGGCGACTTCGGGACAGCCCTGCTGTTCGCCGGCCGCGGGATTGGCGCGTTCATCTCGCCGTTGCTGGTCAGCGGTGCGGCCTCGCTCCAGAATACGCGCCGCCTGCACCGCTTCATCGTTGCTGGCATGGGCCTGGTCATCCTCGGCTACTTCCTCTTCGCCTTCACGCGCTCGCCGCTCGCTGGCATGCTCTGTGCCGGCATCGCGCACTGGGGCAACGCCTGGGCGATGACGCTGAGCGGCCTAATCGTTCAGGCCAACACGCCGGATTACGTGCGCGGACGCGTGCTTGCCTTAGACAACGTCGGCTGGGCGGTGGTGTCGGCGCTTTCCAACCTGATCGTCGCCTCCGTTGCGATTCGCTTCACACCCCAGGCCGGCATCTTGGCCGCCGTCGCGCTCACCGTCGCATGCGTGATCGGGTGGCTGATCGTGGCGCAGCGCATGCCTGCTCACCCCCAACCCGAGCGATGAATGGCGAGTTGCACGTGGGCGACTGTTTGGATGTGCTGGGCGGACTGCCCGACGGCTGCGTCCATCTCATCTACCTCGATCCGCCTTTCAACACGAATAGCCGGCAGATTGCAAGAAAGCGCGGCGTGACCGGGGCCGGCGGCCTGGCATACGACGATGCGTTCGGGTCACCGGCCGACTACATCGCCTACATGCGGCCGCGCGTCGAGGCGCTGCGCCGCGTCCTGGCCCCACATGGCTCGCTGTTCTTTCACTGCGACTGGCGCATGGGCCATCATGTGCGGCTGATGTTGGACGAGGTCTTTTGCATGACCAGCGAAGGGAATATCGCCCGTTCGGGCCGTGCGAAGCGAGGCTCGGGGCTGTTCGTCAACGAGATCATCTGGCACTACGGCCTAGGCGCGAGCAAGGCGCGGCGGCGGCTGCTCACCAAGCATGATGTCATCTTTTGGTATGCCAACGGTCCACATTACACCTTTCACCTGATTCGCGAAGATCCGACCCCGGCCATGCTGGCGAAATACCGTCACCGGGACGAGCAGGGTCGGCGCTACATGCTCAGCTATGGCCGGCGCTACTATCTGCAAGGCGGTAAGCCACTGGATGATGTGTGGGATATCCCGGCCATTGCTCCGACATCGCGCGAAAGGGTGGGATACCCGACTCAAAAGCCGTTGGCGCTGCTGCAGCGGATCCTTCGGCTCGCCAGCAACGAGGGCGATATCGTGCTGGATCCGTTCTGCGGCAGTGGCACCACC
>JANWVF010000037.1 GCA_025056965.1 Thermoflexales bacterium
GCTGCCGAGCCGGGTCGCTGCAAGAAAGAGACGCAGCAGTGTGTAGATAAGCCCTGTGAGGTCCTGATGCAGTCGCGTCGCCGGCATATATTGCACCCCTTCACCGTCAATCCACTCGGTCAGGCCTCCTTCCGGCGCCCAAGCGAGGAATTGCTCATAAGTCATGGGGCGCGACTGCACGATGCCCAGCCGAGCGGGGTTCTCGGCAGTGCTCTCGGCCTTCGGCGCTACGGCGTCCATGCACTCCTAATAATACGCTCACTCTTGTCGCACAGCGCGGGCGATCTCCATCTGGCCCAGGCGCAACATCGGGTAGATCGCCGCTAACAGCGCGGAGATCACGGCGACCAACATCGCCTGTGCGAAGGTCTCCCACTGCAAGTCGAGCCGGATCGTCCAACCGAAGGAGCGCAGGTTGATGATGTAGACCAGGATCAACGCCAAAAGGAAGCCGGTGGGCATGGAGAGCAAACCGGCCGTGCTGCCCATCAGAGCGGTCTCCAGCAGCGTCATGCGCCAGAGCTGGCGCAGCGTCATGCCATTGGCGCGCAACACGCCTAATTCGCGCGTGCGCTCGATCTGCAGCGCCATCAGCGCGCTGAGCACGCCGATGAAGGCGACGACGGTCGCCAGCAAGTTCAGCGCGCCGGTGATCGCAAACGTGCGATCGAAGATGACCAGGGCATTGGCGCGCAGTTCGCGGTTGGCCGAAATGACCAGCTCGCGCCCGGCGAACCGACGGCGGAGTTGCTCGACGAATGCGCCGACGTCGCGCACCTGCGCATCGTCCACATACAGCGCCAGCGAAGAGATTTTGTCGTCGCGCCAGTAACGCTGGTAAGTGTCGCGACGCATCAGGATCACGCCGGCGTCCGAGGCGTAGTCGTAATACACCGCAACGACGCGAAACTCGCGCGCGCCCTGCTCGGTGCGCAAGATCAGGCGGTTGTTCTGCGGCGTGACTCCATACTTATTCGCGAACGGCTCGGACACCTGCACCTCGTCTTGGCCGGCCATGCTGCCCCACAGCCCATTCGCCGGCCGCGCCGTCCACACGAAGGTTTCATCGGCCCGCTCGCGGTCGGAACGAATGGCCAGGAGCGCCGCAGAGGCGTAATCGGATGCTTGCGACGCCGTGGCATCGCCCGATCCGACGCGGAAATCCACCAGCGTGCGGCGGAAGAGCGTCACCTCCGTTACCTCGGGCAATGCCTCAAATGCCTCGACGACCTTCGGGTCAATCATTAGATTGCTGGCGTTCACACCAGTGGCGGGCGGCGAGACATAGACATCCGCCGTCAACGAGGCGTCGAGCCACGACTCGACTGTGGTGCGAAAGCTGCCAATCATGCTCTGTAGGCCGATGATCACCGACACGGCCACCATCAGCGAGGCGATGGCGATGGCGGTGCGCGAAATCGAGTTCACCACGCTGCGCGCCGACATGCGCCCGATTATCCCGGCCATGCGATCGAGGAGCGGCGCGAGCAGGCCCATGAGCGCCACGGTTAGCAACGGCGAGACCAACGCTAAGCCGATCAGCACGAAGAAGATGCCGGCCAAGTTCACGACCAGCGCGCGCGTGAGCAGCAGCATTGCGCCGCCGATGGCGAACATGACGATGCCGGCCAGCGCGATCCACGGCAACAAGCGCCGCACCTGCTGCTCGACGTTTGATCGCCGGAGCGCAGTGATCGGCGGGATGCTGGTTGCCTCGTAGGCCGGCGCCAGCGCCGCGAGTAGCGAGGCGACCAATCCCAGCACAAACCCCTTGATCAAGGTCAGCGGTTCGATCGCCACCGAACGGACGTTGACCGTGTAGTACAAGTCGTTGATCGTCTGGCTGACCAGGCCAACGGCTCCGCGGCCGAGCAGGATGCCCAACCCGATCCCGATCACGCCACCAATGACGCTCAACAGCAGCGTCTCCAAGAGGATTTGCCGGAAGATCTCGCGCTGCGTCACGCCTAGGCAGCGCAGCGTGCCGATTACCGGCCGCCGCTGCACGACCGAGAAGGTGATCGTGTTGTAGATCAGGAACATGCCGACCACCAATGCCAGCAAGCTCAGCGCGGTGAGGTTGAGGCGAAAGGCGTCGGTGAGGCTCTCCACGCTCTGGCTGCGGGCGCGCGGCTTGACGATTTGAGCACCTTCGGGCAGCACGCTGCGCACCCGTTCCAGCAGCGCGCGGCCGGCTTCAGTGCGCTCGTCGGCGATCAAGTCAATGTGGCTAAGCCGGCCGATCATGTTGAACAGCTCCTGCGCAGTGCTGATGTCCACGATCGCCAGGCCGTCGAGCGCGCGGCGGCTGTTTTCATCGGCCGGGGTGAGGATGCCAGCCACACGCATCGGCTGCCGACGATCTCCGGCGCGCAGTGTCATCGCGCTGCCGACGCTTAGGCCGTATTGACGCGCCAGCGCCTCGCCGATCAAGATCGCATCCGGCCGCACAAAGAAGTCGGTCAGATCGCCCTGCTGGAGCGCGGCGTTGCCTTCGCCCAAGTAGCTGCGGAACGGCGCGTCGGCGAAGGCATCTATACCCAGAATCCGCAGCGGCTGTTGATCCAGCTCGATGGCCGTGGCATACGACTCGACCACCGGCGCGGCTTCGCGCACGCCCAATTCGACCTTGATGCGGCGGTATACATCTTCGTCAAGCCCGGCCCCGCTGCCGACGATCTGGTGCGTCGCGCGGCCGGCGACGGTCTCGGTGCTTAACTCGAAGGCGCGCGATGCGCTGGCATTCGCCAGGTCAATCGCGATCACCATCGCCACGCCCAACGCCACGCCAAGGATGCACAAGATGGACTGGAATGGTCGGCGCAGCAAGTAGCGCAGGCCGGTCTTGAACAACGTCATCGTGAGACAGCATAGACGGCACGGCTAAGAGGCGGATGAGCCTCCTGCCACCGCATCCCGGCGAAAGCTACAATCTGAGTATACGGATGCACGCCATTGTTCGTTTGGCCATTGTCTGCTTTGCGGCCATCGTCGTAATCGCCCACGGCACCACGTTCGCTACGGCCCAGATGCCCGCTTTTAGCGGCCTCTGGCGCAGCACAGGATGCGAGGCATGGCCGGGCCGGCCCTTCGCCTATCGAGAGCTCACCATCTCCGGCACGACTTACCGACTCGACGTGACCTCGTTCGCCGACGACAAGTGTTCCATTCCGACGTTGCGCACGCGCTACGAGGGCCAATTCGTGGCGCGCAACCCCTCCGCAACCATCCCTGGGGCATGGGACGTCGAGTTCGTCATCCAGCGCACGCTGTTGACGCCATACATACTCAACACGGCCGACTTCCTCAACAGCGCGCCGCGCGGCACATGTGGGAATGAGCGGTGGTTCGTCGGCATCGAACAGGACTTAGCCGCGACAGGCGGCTGCTCGCTGATCGGCCTCAATCTGCGCGGACGTCCGGTGGAATACGATATTGGCGTCGTGCAGGCCAATCAGTTGCTGCTTGGCCGGCGGCCTGCAGATGGCGGTTTACTCTCTGCGCCGGAGCGTCGCCCTACGGACTTCGGCCCGCCGCTGTTGCGTGCCGGCGATGCATCTCCGGTAGTCGTGCCCGACGAGGACAACATCCTCCTGCCGCCCGTCGGCGGCGATCAAACTTCGGCTGCCATCCTCATCGCCACCGGTGTGGCCCTGATGGTCGCCGGACAGTGCGTGCGGCGGCGCATAGCCGTTCGCCCTAGGTCGCCAGCATCGCCGACCGCTACTGCGCCCTAAAATCTGCTACAATGTAAATGAGCGCCCCAATAGCTCAGATGGATAGAGCGTTTGCTTGCGGAGCAAAAGGCCGGGAGTTCGAGTCTCTCTTGGGGCACTTCGGAGATTGGGAGATCGGGCGTTGGAGAGCATCCGGTGCGTCCCCCGATGACTTCCAATCTCTTTTCGTTTATGCCACCCCAGATTCACGTCGCGCACCTCTCGAAACACTATCAGATCCATGAGAAGGAGCCGGGGCTGATGGGCAGCCTGCGCTCGTTCGTGGCGCGCAAATACCGCACGATCAAAGCGGTGGAGGATATTTCGTTTGACATCGCGGCCGGCGAGATCGTTGGCTTCCTCGGCCCG
>JANWVF010000078.1 GCA_025056965.1 Thermoflexales bacterium
GAGGTTGATCACAGCGTGCGCCGTCGTGCCAGAGCCGGCGAAGAAGTCCAGGCATAACTCTTTACCCAACACTCCACCTACTGAGAGGCAATCGCAAACGAGTTTTACTGCCTTGCTGAAGTCGAAGGACTTCTCACCGAACAGCGCCTTGAGTTCCATTGGGCCGTAGTTAGCCGAGGCATATTCGCTGTCATCCCACCAAGTGGTAGGCAGTGAGTCCTCGTCCATGTAGGTCTTGAAATATATGCTCCACGAGCCGTCTGGATTCCTTTTGGCGCGATAGTGGTCGAGTTTCTGTCTAACCCTCTCATGTCCCCTCTGCCATCTTTTCTCAATCACCTTCTCGCCTTGCCTGACCACAGGGTAGACTATCTCCTCGCCCTCTCCTGGTTGTTCCAGAAGCGCGTACTCTCTTTTACGCTCATCCCACTTCATATTTGGCACTCTTATTCTGCCTCCGCTAACGAATATGGGGTAAAAAAGCTTAGGTCGATCCTCTCGCCTATCGTTGCGCCCAGAGCGGATGAAGTTTGCCCATGCGTAGTTGCCTTGTGCGTCTACCAAGGGGAAGCGCCTCAACCGCTGCTCTGAGACGTTAAGCGCCGAAGGGACAGCCCTATCAGACTTGCCATAGAAGAGTGCATACTCATGTGCTGGGGCTAACTTGCCTTTCGTCTTTCTACCAGCTGGGTTCGACCTGACAATAGCGAACCCTAGCCTCTCGTCGAATTCGCCGTCTAGAACAAATCTAAGGCCGTGAATTTCTTCATCATCTATCGCGACCACAAAAATACCATTTTCACTAAGCAATTTTGAGCTTGCAGTTACTCTTTCACTAATCATAGACAACCAAGAAGATCTTTTATAGTCATTTTTATAAAGGATGGGAGAAGCATTTGTATTGTAAGGAGGATCAATATAAATGCATCTAATTTGTTTGTCGTATTTTTCCTTCAACAAACTTAGCCCCTGCCAGTTCTCGGAATGCACCAGCAGCCCATCCGTGACCTCGTCCAAGTTTCCAAACGCGGCCAGCAGGCGATCCACGCAGGTTTGGTCGAAATGGCGCGTGTCCAGTGGCAAAGTTGGGTGCACTTTGAGGAAGTGGATTCGTCCTTCCCGCGTCTTGAGGTCGCCCGAGAAAAGCCCGTTGCTTAGTGCGCTCAGACTGAACAGCCTTTCCCACTCTGCCCACTGCGCCTCGCAGGCAGCAATCTCCGGGTAGAACGCTTCTGGGATGTTGCCCACAGTGATGACGTAGAACGTCTCCGTGACGAACTTCTTCTTCTCCCAGAGCATCTTTTGGAAGTCCTCGATTTGGGCAAGGAACTCGATGATCTGCGCGCCGACGCGCTTGATGGCGCGCATGAGCTGAAGCCAGCCCTCCGCCCGACGCTCACCGGCAGCTTCGATCTCGTCCAGGTTGAGCACCTCGTTCTTGAGGTAGAAGTCCAGCTCGCGGCTGAGAAAGCCGCGCAGGTCTTTGTGGATGAAGAAATCGCTGGTGTTGCGGCGGGTGTATCGGCGCAAGTGATGCTCCAGCAAAGAGATCTCGCGCCCATCCTCCTGCGTGCGTGTTGCGTTTAGCGCGGCAAGCAGCGCTTCGTCCTCGAACCGGGCCGCGCGCGCTATGATGGCCCTGACGGCTTCCTGGATGATCGCTTCCTGCTGGTTGCGCTGCCCGTAGCGCTCCGTCTCGTCGGCGGTCAAAGGGCGGAAGACTACGGGGATGGTAAGCGCGCGCTGCTCCTCCTCCCACGTCATCGCCTCAACCTCGATGAGAAAGAAACGCTTCTCGCCTTTGACGTTGTTCTGCTCCACGTCGGCATTGTGGAGCTTGAACCGGATCGTCACGCCGTTCGGCGCTTTATAGGCGTAATCGGTGAAGTGCTCGCCAGTCTTGATGTAGTACTGATCGTGGTTTGCCCAGTACAAATACACCTCTTCGCCATTGTATGGGATGGCGTAACGCTCCTTTGCCGAGTAGCGCCGCTTCGAGATGAAGTCGCCATCCTGCCAATAGCGGCTGAAGAAGGTATAGAGATGATTGTAGATGTCAGCCTCCAGCGCTTCCCTCGCGCGCGCTCCGGCCGCTCGCGCGCGCGCCTCCAGGTAGCGCTTGCCGACGGGGGTGTTGTGGTATGCCTCCTTTAGGTTGCCTTCCGCGTCCAGCGCATCCGAACCAAGCCCTTCTTCTACCTTTGCCCGCGCTTCTTGCAGGGCTTGTTGCGCTTGCGCTTGATCGGCCAGCTCACCCTGCTGTAGGGCTTGGCCAATCGCCTCGGGCAAGCCTTTGTTGATCCACGCCTCGATCACCTGCCGCTTGTAGTTCATGATGCGGTAGATGCCGAAGTCCAAGTCGGCGCAGTCGAACTCGAACAGTTCGCGAAGAAGAGCGGTAAACCGATCTCGAATAGTTGTGCTCATCGTTAATCACGCTGAGGGAGATAGTAGCACAAATGAGCGAATGACGCACTGCTGGACTCGGCACCCCGCAGGCACACCCGGCGTGATGCCGGAGCGCGCTCAGGTGAGGTCATTCGGATGCACAATACAGGCCATGATTCCGGTCAAAACCATCGAGTGGATCGGCGGGCTGGACGGCGTCGCCCGGCTGATTGACCAGACGCTGCTGCCCGGCGAGCTGCGCTACCTGGACGTGCGCGACGTGGAGACGATGTGGGAGGCGATTCGGATGTTGCGCGTGCGCGGCGCGCCGGCCATCGGCATCGCCGCCGCGATGGGCATGGTGCTGGCGGTGCGCGATTGCGCGCCGGATCGCCGCGATGCGTTCCTCGCGGCGGTGGAGCGCGCGGCGGCTTACCTGAACAGTGCGCGCCCAACCGCCGTTAACCTCTCCTGGGCGACGCGCCGGATGCAGTCCTTGGTCATCCGCCATCCCGACCTATCGGTTGAAGCGCTGAAATGGCGCATGTTGGACGAGGCGAAGGCGATGGTGGACGAGGATAACGCCGTGTGCCAGGCCATCGGCCGGCTGGGCGAGCCGTTGATCCGCGACGGCGATTCGTGGCTGACGCACTGCAACGCCGGCGGCTTGGCGACGGCGCAATGGGGCACGGCGACCGCACCGATCTACATGGCGCATGCGGCCGGCAAGCGCATCCACGTCTTCGCCGACGAGACGCGCCCGCTGCTCCAAGGCGCGCGGCTGACTGCCTGGGAACTCCAACAAGTCGGCGTGCCGGTCACGGTCATCACCGACAATATGGCCGCGACGGTGATGGCCCAAGGCAAGGTGCAGGGCGTGATCGTCGGCACCGACCGCATGGCCGCCAACGGCGACTTCGCCAACAAGATCGGCACGCTCGGCGTGGCCGTGCTCGCCAAGGAATTCGGCGTGCCGTTCTACGTGGCCGCGCCGACTTCCTCAATAGATATGCGGCTCGCTTCGGGCGAGGCGATCCCGATCGAGGAGCGCCGGCCAGAAGAGGTCAGCGAGGGTTTCGGCCGGCGCACCGTGCCGCCCGGCGTGCGCATCTACAACCCCGCCTTCGACGTGACGCCCCACCGCTACGTGACGGCCATCATCACCGAGCGGGGCATCGTTCATCCGCCGTTTCACGAGGGCCTGCGCGCGCTCTTCGAGCGCCTTCCCTCGTCTCAGCCGTAACGAGCGATGAAGTCCGTGCGCCTGCACGCCGCGCGCGATTTGCGCCTGCACGACGAGCCGATCCCGCCCCGGGCCGCCGACGAAGCGCTGCTGCGCGTCACCGCCGTGGGGGTATGCGGCTCGGATCTGCATTGGTACAACGAGGCCGGCATTGGCGATGCGCGACTGCGTCGTCCGCTGGTGCTCGGCCACGAGTTCGCCGCCGTGGTCGCCGACGGCCCGCACGCAGGTCGGCGGGTTGCGGTTGACCCGGCCGTGCCGTGCGGCCGCTGCGAGTGGTGCCGCGACGGCCACCCCAACCTGTGCCCGCACGTGCGCTTCAGCGGCCACGGCGAAGACGACGGCGCGCTGCGCGAGTTCATGGCCTGGCCGGCGCAGGCGCTGTTCCCGCTGCCCGATGCGATTGACGACGCCGGCGGCGCGATGCTCGAACCGCTCGGCGTGGCACTGCACACGGTAGACCTGGCGCATGTGCGGCCGGGCATGCACATCGGCGTGTTCGGCTGCGGCCCGATCGGCCTGCTGACGCTGCAGGTGGCGCGCCTGGCCGGCGCAGCGCGCCTGTTCGCCACCGACCTGCTGCCCGGCCGGCTCGATGCCGCCCGCGAGCTCGGCGCGACCGACGTGTTGCAGGCCGATGGCGAGGCGCATGAGGAAAGCCGCGCCATCCTGGCCGCGACCGGCGGGCGCGGACTCGACGTCGTCTTCGACTGCGCCGGCGCTCAGGCCGCCGTGGACGCCGCGTTCGACGCTGCGCGCATCGGCGGCAAGGTCATCTTGTGCGGCATCCCATCCGACGACCGCACCGCGTTCGTCGCCTCGGTTGCCCGTCGCAAGGGCCTGACGATTAAGATGGTGCGCCGGATGAAGCACGCCTATCCGCGCGCCATCGAGCTAGTTGCGCGCGGCCTGGTCAACGTGCGCGCCTTAATTACCCATCGGTATAAACTAGAGCAAGCTCCCGAGGCATTCGCCGTCGCCAACCGTCGGGAGGGCATCAAAGTCATGATCGAACCGTAAGCCGAAGGTCGGCAACGTCGTGGGCCTCGCCCCGGCTCATCGGCGCGAAGCTCTGAAGCTCAAGTGCGATGTCGCAACCCGAGCACAGTTCCCCCGCCGCGACGCCCACGGCCGTCTATACGGCCGAGCAGGCCGCATCGCTCATCGCGCGTTACCGGTCGGTGCGCAAGCCGCGCCCGTTCGACGGGCGCTGCCCATACGTCGGCGCGGTGCCTTTCCGCGAATCCGACGCGCGCCTGTACTTCGGCCACGAGAACCAGCTCGAGGCGCTGCTCGACCGCATCGAGCGCGGCGACGGATTCATCGGCATCCTCGGCCCTGCCAAGAGCGGCAAGACCTCGCTGATCCAGGCCGGCTTGACCTTTGCGCTGCGCAACGGCGCCGTCATGGACAGCGACAGCTGGCCGATCCAGATCCTCACGCCGGGCGGCGCGCCCCTCCGCCGGCTGACCGAGGCCTGCGCCGAGCTGATCGAGCGCGCCGGCCTGCACCAAGGCATCGCCGACGCCCTCCGTCGTCACGGCCTGAACGGCCGCGGCGACGTGCGCGACTTCGTGGACGCGCTGCTGGGGACGAATGCGCGACGGCGCGTCGTGCTCATCGTAGACCAGTTCGAGGATGTCTTCACCTCGGCCGACGAAGCCGCGCGGCGCGCGTTCATCGGCCTGCTCGCGCAGCTCGCCAAAGAGCCGCCTCCGCGCCTGATCCTCATCCTCGCCATGCGCTCGGAGTTCCTGGATCACCTGGCGCGCTTCCCCGAGCTGCACAAGCCGTTGACCGCGCGCGCGGTCGAGCTGCCGCCGATGGCGCCGCAGGAGCTGGCGCGCGCCATCGTGCTGCCGGCCCTGGAGACGGGCGCCGACATCGAGCCGGCGCTCGTGGCGCGCCTGGTGAACGACGTGTACGGCGCGCCGGACGCGCTGCCCAAGTTGCAGGTGGCACTGCGCGACCTGTTCCTGGCCATCCCGGTCAAACGCGGCGCGGAGAAGAAGCTGCTGCTGGCCGACTACGTTGATTTCGGCCCGCTGCAGGAGCGCGAGGGCGACCGCCCACCACCGGCCGCGGACGCCCCGGCGACGCCGGCCATCCGGCGCCCGCTGCGCGAGGCATTGGGCGAGCAGCGCGCCATGTCGCACTTCGCGCGACAAGAAGCGCGCCTGCGGTTGATGAGCAGCGTGACGGCTATTGCGGCGGCCTTGGCTGCGCTGGCGCTCGCCTTTGGGGCGTTTGGCCTGGCGCAGCGCGCCCAGTTCGGCCAACAAGCCGACGCCGCATCTACGGCCGCAGCGATCGCACAGGCCGACGCTGCGCGGGCGCTGCAAACGGCCGGCGCTGCGGCCTTTGCGCAAGCTACGGCCGAGGCCCATGCGACGCGCGCCGAGGACGCGCGCCGGGGCGCCGATGCGACGCGCGCCGTCGCCGAGGCCGCCGCGACGCAGTCGGTTGCCGCGCAACGACTCGCCCTGGCCGAGCGCGCCACGGCCATCGCCATCGCCACTGCCGTCGTGGATCGCGAGCGGAACGCCGTGATGTTGGAAGCCACGATCAGCGCAGTGGCGACGCAGTCGAGTGCTCAAGCGCGCGATGCCCTCGCCGCCAAAGCGACGGCAGAAGCGAACCTATCGGCTACGCGCTCGCGCGAGCTGGCCGCCGTCGCGCTCAACCAGCTCGCCGACGACCCGCAGCGCGCGTTGCTGATCGCCGTCGAGGCCGAGCAGGCCGCTCACACGGCGCAGGCGGAGGACGCCCTGCGCCGAGCGTTCGCCCGCGCCTTCCCCGGCGATGGCGTCTTTCGCCATCCGGCGGCGGTGACGGACGCCGAGTTCTCGCCCGACGGCAGGTATCTGCTCACGGCCGCCCGCGACGGCGTGGCGCGCCTGTGGGACGTCGCATCGGGTCAAGTCGTCACGGCCTTCCGCGGGCACCTGGGGCAGGTGACGAGTGTCGCCTTCTCGCCCGACGGCCGACGAGTCGCCACGGGCGGCACCGACCGCACGGCGCGCCTATGGAGCGTGGACGCCGGCCGCGCGATCACGGTCTTGATCGGGCACACCGGCGTCGTGAACGACGTGGCCTTCTCGCCCGATGGCCGGCTGCTCGTGACCGGCGGCGCCGATCGCGCCGTGCGCGTGTGGGACTTGACGTCCGGCGGGCTGCTCACCGCGCCCATTCAAACCGGCGCGGCCATCAGCCGAGTCCTCTTCTTGGATGACGGGGCGATCGGCGTCCTGACCGCGGACGGCGCACTGCGCTTCGACCCGCGCACCGGCCTGAGCATCGGCGCGTGGTCGCCCGCCGAGTTGCCGCAGTTCACCCGGCTGCCGGACGGCGCGCTCGTCGCGCAGCTCGATCGCGGCGCGGTCACCGTGTATGGCCACACCGCGCCCGCGCGCGTGGCCGATGCGCGCGGCGATCGCCTGGTGACGGTGAGCGCCGATGGCACGGCGCGCGTGCACCCGCTGCGCCCGGAAGCGCTGGTCGAGCGGGCGCGCTCGCTGCTCGGCCGCGAGCTGACCTGCGAGGAGCGCGTCCGCTTCCTCAACGAGGCGCGCCGCTGCCCGGCATCGTAAGGGGCGCTTACTTCATGTATTTGCGCAGCGTCTTGATGGACTCGCCCACCAACCAGGAGTAGAACTCCTCGCTGAGGATGCCGCTGCCGTGATCCTCGATGAACTTGAGTTGCTCCGGGGTGAGCGACTTGTCGGCGGCGGCCAGCGCGTTCTTATACGGGTTGGCCGGCGTGCGGTCAATCGGCGGCACGAACTCGACCGTCAGCGAGCCTTTGTAGCCAATCTTCTCCAAGGTCTGGAACAGCTTGCGCCAGTTCACCATGCCCATGCCGCAGGCCATGCGGTTGTTATCGGCCACGTGGAGGTCGTAGAGCTTCTTGCCGGCGTTCTCGATGGCCTTGAACATGTCGGCCTCTTCCTGGTTCATGTGATACACGTCCAGGCACACGCCGACATCCGGGGCGACGGCCTTGGCCAGCAAGAGCGCCTGATCGTGGCGGTTGAGGAAGTTGGTCTCGAAGCGATTGAGCGGCTCGATGGCGATCTTCACGCCGAGCGACTTGGCGTGCGCGTGCACTTCCTTCAGGCCCTCGATGGCCCATTGCCATTCCTCTTCCGGCGATGCCATGGGCTTCACCTTGCCGACCTCGCTCGGCACGATGGACATCACCCGCCCACCGAGTTCATCCACCATGGTCACGCACTTCTTCAGGTAATCCACCGAGCTGGCGCGCACGGCCGGGTCGGCGTGGATCAGGTCGCGGCCGGTGAACATCAGGCTGATCGAGCCGTAGCACTTGATCTTGTGCTCTTTCAGCATCTTGCGCACCGCCGCGGTGCCCGGCGCGCCGGGCGCGAGCTCAACGCTGTCGTAGCTGATCTCGATGGCGTCGTAGCCATATTTGGCCAGCCGGCGAATGGTGGTCTCCACGGGCTCCGCCCGCATCCAGTTGTGCATTGAAACGAGCATAGTTGTTGTTCCCTCCGGTTTGGTTGTATTTCCTTTCCGCGCGGCGTGCGGCGCATCGCGGCCTTGCGCTTGTGTCTCCTCGTCACCCCCTCGGTGACACGCGGCGCCTAGGCGCATGATGCGCGCGACGCGCGCGGCTCATCCCATATACAGGCTGCGTGGATCGGGCGGTTCGCCTCGCAGCACGGCCAACACGTTGCGCGCGCAGAACAAACACACCTCGCGATAGGTACGGTCGGTCAGCCCGGCCACGTGCGGCGTGAGCGTGACGCGCTCGCAGCGCAGCAGCGGGTCATCGGGCGCCGGTGGCTGCTGCGCCAGCACGTCGGCGGCAAATGCGCCGATCCGCCCCTCGCTCAGCGCCTGCGTCAACGCGCGCTGGTCAATCAACGCGCCGCGCGCCGTGTTGACCAAGATGGCGCCGGGCTTCATTAAGGCCAGCTCGCGCGCGCCGATTAGGCCGCGCGTCTCGTCGTTCAGCGCGAGGTGCAGGCTGATGACGTCAGCCTCGCGCAGCAGTTGATCCAGGGCGCGATAGGCGAAGCGCGCATCGCGCGCCCGGCGGCTCCAGTAGATCACCTGCATGCCCAAGGCCTGCCCGATTTGCGCGACGCGCGTGCCGATGCCGCCCAGCCCGACCACGCCGAGCGTCTTGCCGTTCAGCTCGATGCCTTCGTAGCCGTTGCGCACGCTCCAGCGGCCGGCCTTCACTTGCGCATCCAGAAACGCGGCCTTGCGCGCCGCCATCATCATCAGCATCACGGTGTGCTCGGCGGTGGTCTGCGCGTTCAACCCGGGTGCGAAGATCACCGCGACGCCCAGTTCCTTCGCTGCATCTAAGTCCACCGTGTCTAGGCCGGCCCCGGCGCGCGAGACGGCCTTCAGGCTCGCGCCGCTCGCCTGCATCAACGCGCGCGTAATCCGGCCCTTCCCGCGGGTGAAGATGGCGGCGACGGCCTCGCGCCGGGCGACGTCGAGCGCATGCGATTCATCGGCGGCCAGCGTCACCCGGTCGTGCTGCGCCAACAGTGCCTCGGCCTCCGGGTGCAGCGTCTCTAGGAGCAAGATGGACATGCGCGTTGTGCCCTCGGTTAGCCCGTGCGCGATGCGCGGACCGCCTGGGTCGCTAGTTCGCGTTCACCTCTTCGGCCTCGGCGAAGGTCTTGGCCCGTCGCCGCCCACGCGGGTCGTTGCGTCCGCTCACGAACACGCCTCGCTCCGGCTCGACCTGCGGATCGGCAAACACGTCGGGATCCACCGGCGTGCCCGGCTTGCACGAGATCTCGATCAGGTTGCCGGACGGATCGCGCAGGAACATCTGCATCGCGCCGTCCGGCAGCATGCGCGTCTTGCCCCATGGGGCGGTGTCTATGATGCCCAGCGCTTTGGCCTTGCGGAAGATCGGCATGAACTCGTCCACCTGCAAGCACACGTGGCCGCGGAAGGAATGCACGTCTTCCCACTCGGTCACGTGCAGCTGCTGGCGCTCGCCGATTTTGTAGAACTGCGCCGGGAAATCGAGCGGCACCATGTTGACCGGCTCTAGCCCCAGCACCTCCTCGTAGAACGCACAGGCCTTCTCCAGGTCGTCCACGATGACCGTCACATGATGGATTTGTTCGACTTTCATATCGCTCCTGTCCGACAGGTGGTCGCTGCCACCCGTCCGCGTGCGTCTCGCCCACCGAGAGCCTCATCGGATCGCGTTAACCGGCGGTTAATCGTTAGTTGTAATCCGTCGGGCGCAAAATGCAAGCCGATCTATACCTTCACCGCATATCGCTCCAGGAATGCTTGGCGCGGCGTCACGCCCAGGCCGGGCCGTGCCGGTGCGGCGATCATGCCGTCGTTCACCTCGATCGGCTCCTCCGGCAGTTCGCGCAGCAGCGGGTTCGCGCCGAGCGAGTATTCCAAGATGACGGCGCTGGGGCTGGCGAAGGCCAGGTGTAGCCCGGCGGCGAACGATAGCGCCGATCCCCACAAATGCGGCGCGAGCGCCAGTTGATGGGCTTCGGCCAGCGCTGCGATGCGCCGGCCCTCGGTGATGCCGCCGCAGATGGCCAAGTCCGGCTGCAACACGTCCACGGCGCGGCGCTGGATTAGATCGCGGAAGTCGAAGCGGGTGAACTCGCTTTCGCCGGCGGCGATCGGCATCTGGGCGTGCGCGCGCACCTCGGCGGCGCCGTCGCGGTCGTCGGCGTTCACCGGCTCCTCGAACCAGAACAGGTCACACTCGGCCACCCCGTCGCAGAAGCGCTTGGCTTCCGGCACGCTATACGTGCCGTGCGCGTCGGCCATCAGCTTGATGCTCGGGCCGAGCGCCCGGCGCGCCGCGCGCACCCGCGCCACGCTCGTATCTACGTCGCCGTCCATCACGCCCACGCGCATCTTCACCGCGCGGAAGCCCCGATTCACGTAGCTGAGCAACTGCCGGCCGATGCCGTCCACATCCGCCCAGCCGCCGCTGGCGTAGGCCGGCATGGCCTCTCGGCACGCGCCGCCGAGCAGTCGCACCACTGGGCAGCCCAGCAGCTTGCCGTTCAGATCCCACAGCGCCATATCCACGCCGCTCATGGCGGCAATGGTCAGCCCGCGCCGGCCGAGGATGGGGAAGGCACGCCCGCGCGCCAGCGCGTAGTGATCGCGCACGCCGTTGTACATGCGCTCCCACAGCCGGTTGATCTCGCGCGGGTCTTGGCCGATGAGCAACGGGCGCAGCTCTTCGCGCACGCACGTGACCAGCGAAGCGCACACCGCCGCGCTGCCCACGCCGGCCTTGGCCTCGCCGTAGCCGGTCAAGCCGTCATCCGTCGTGACGGTGACGAGCGTCATGTCGAACGAGGTGATCCGACCGAAGTCGGAGACGTGTTGCTGTTCAGGGGGAATAGGACAATGCAGCCAAGTCGCCGTGACGTCCGCAATGCGCATGAGGGGAAGTATAGGGGCGATGCGCTATCTTGCTC
>JANWVF010000116.1 GCA_025056965.1 Thermoflexales bacterium
CAAGAAGCCCACAAGGAACTCGGCAACCCCGAAAAGCTCGAATTCCTCGGCCCCACCCCGGAGAACAGCGTCGCCGGCCAGATCGAGATCGTCACCGCTGCCGCCACCCAGGGCGTCAACGCCGTCATGCTCTCCAACAACGCCGGCGATCAGATCGTCCCCGCCGTCAAGAAAGCCGTCGAGGCCGGCGTCAAGGTCGTCACCTGGGACTCCCCCATCCCCAGCGCCGAGGGTGAGTCCCTCTTCGTCGCCCAAGTGGACTTCAACGAAACCGGCAAGGTCATGGCCGACATGGCCCTCAGCATCCTCGGCCCCGACGGCGGCAAGTTCGCCATCCTCTCTGCCTCCCCAGACGCCGCCAACCAGAACGCCTGGATCGCGGCCATGAAGGAAGCCCTCAAAGACCCCAAATACGCCAAGCTCGAACTCCTCGACGTCGTCTACGGCAACGACCAGTCCGAGGAGAGCTACAAGCAGGCGCTGGCGCTAGTGGACAAGTATCCCGACATGGAGCTGATCATGGCGCCGACCACCGTGGGCATCGCTGCCGCGGCCAAGGCCATGACCGACGAAGGCCTGTGCGACAAGGTCAAGGTCAGCGGCCTCGGCCTGCCCGCCGAGATGGTCGAATACACCAAGAGCGGCTGCGCGCCGGAGTTCGCCCTGTGGAGCTTCAAGGACCTCGGCTACTTGACCTACTACGTCACCTACTTGCTGGCGACGAACCAGATCGAGGCGAAGGAGGGTGTGAGGTTCAAGGCCGGGCGCATGGGCGAATACACGATCGAGAAAGACCCGACCCGCCCGAACGGCCTGCGCGTGCTGATGGGTCCGTTCACCATCTACAACAAGGACAACGTAGAGGAGTAAACGCCGTGCGTCCAACGCATCGCGCATCACGTCGCGCCGGGCAGGCGTGATGCGCGATGCATCGCCGCCGTCATGTCGCAGCGGAAACTACGCCTTGGCTTCATCGGCGCGGGTTGGTGGGCCGCGGAGTACCAGATGCCGTGGTTCGCCGCCCGCGACGATGTCGCGCTGGTCAGCGTCTGCCGACTGGGTCAGGCCGAGCTGACGCTGGTGCGCGAGCGGTTCGGGTTTGCCCACGCCACGGAGGACTACCGCGAGCTGCTGGCTCAGGAGCTCGACGCGGTCGTGGTTGCCTCGCCGCACATCCTGCACTATGAACACGCCCGCGCCGCCTTGGAGGCCGGCCTGCACGTCATGGTCGAGAAGCCGATGTGCACGCGAGCGCGTGACGCCCGTGCGCTGGCGGGGTTGGCCGCCGTCAAGGGATTGCATGTGTTGGTGCCGCAGGGTTGGAATTTCACCCCCTACGTGCGCCAAGCGCGCCGGCTTACCCAGGCCGGCGCGATCGGCGAAGTGCGCCACATCGTCTGCCAGATGGCCAGCGCGTTGGCCGACTTGATGGCCGGCCGGCCGATGATTGAGACGGAGGGCCAGACCTTTCGCCCGCCACCGACGACTTGGGCCGACCCGGCGCGCGCCGGCGGCTACGGGTGGGGACAGCTCACGCACGCGCTCGGCGTCATGTTCGCGCTGGCCGACGTCCAACCGGCGACGGTGACCGCTCAGATGGGGCATTCGCCCTCCGGCGCCGACTATTACGACGCCATCATCGCCACGTTTACCAACGGCGCGACGGCCGCGATCAGCGGCAGCGCCACCATCCCCAAACCGAGCGGTGCGCGCCACGATCGCAGCAAGGGCTACCAGATAGACATTCGCATCTTCGGCACGGAGGGCATGCTGCTGCTGGACATCGAGCGCGAGCGACTGGAGATCCGGCGCAACGATGGACACGACACGGTCGTTCCCATGCGCCCCGGCGACGGCGATTACCCGGCCAGCGCGCCTTGGCAGGCTTTTGTAGATCTGGTGCTCGGTCGAAGCCGGGAGAACGCCATGCCCGCCGACTTGGCGGTGAAGACCGTCGAGGTGGTCGAGGCAGCCTACCGCTCGGCAAACGAAGGCGGACGGCTCGTAAACGTCTTCGAGTTGTGACGATCCGCATATGAAGCTAACCCTCACCAGCTGGTCATTTCCGCGCTGCACGCTGGAGGAAGCCGCCGGCATCGCCCGTGCGCTGGGATTCGAGGCGATGGACGCCGGCGCGTATCCGGGAGGTCATCTCAATCGCGAAGCCATCCTGAGAGGCGACCGCGATGAGATCCAGCGCGTGCGCGCGCTCGGATTACGGATCAGCAACGTGTATTACACCTTCGGCGCCGGGTTCGCCGAGCGGCCGTTGAACTCGCCCGACGCGAGCGTGCAGCGCAGAAACCGCGCGGACTTCCAACGGGTGGTCGAGTTTTGCGCCGCCATCGCCTGCCCCTCGGTCATGCTGTTGCCGGGCGTGATCCCTCCCGGCATGAGCAAGGCCGACGCCATCCGGCGCTGCATCGAGGCCTGCCAAGCGCTGCTGGACGTGAGTCGCCCGTCCGGCGTGGAGATCGCCATCGAACCCCACGTGATGGGGTTACTGGAATCGCCGCGCGACACGCTGAGCGTCGTGGAAGGCGCGCCGGGGCTCAAGCTGGCGCTGGACTATGCTCACTTCGTCACACTCGGCTATACGCAGGCAGACGTGGATCCGTTGTGCGCCTTCGCCGCGCACGTCCACCTGCGGCAGGCCAAGCCGGGCTCCCTACAAACGCGGCTGGAACACGGCACGTTGAACTTCGCGGCCATGCTCGACGCGCTGCGACAGGCCAACTATGCCGGCTATCTCGCCGTCGAGTATGTGCATCAGGACTACATGCAGACCGACAACGTGGACGTGATCAGCGAGACGGTCAAGATGCGCGACCTGATCCGAGCGAATATGTAAGAACCCCGTCGTGAGCACCCGCCCCCTTACCATCGAGCAGATCAACTGGCTGCGCGTCAACGCCTACCTGCCGCCGATTGTGCTGCTGGGCGTGTTATTCATCTGCGTCACGTCATCTGCTTGCTTGCTCACCACCTTTCCGGAGTCGCCGTTTCTGGTCGGCTTCGTCGCTGCGGCGGCCATCTTGCTCGTCTTCATTGCCGTGTTGACGCTGCTCTATGCCAGCCGCAACTATATGGATTTGCGGGACGGCGTCGCGCATGTGCGCGAGGCGCGCCTAGTCGGCAAGCGAAGGTATAAGCCGAGAGGCAGCGCAGCGCGCTACTACCTGCGCTTTGATGGGCTGAGCGAGTTGGAAACGTTGCCGGAGATATATGAGCAGGTAGACGAAGGTAACGTCTACACCGTGATCTACAGCCCGCGCAGCCAGCGCTGCTGGGGCGTCGAGGCGCAAGCCCGCAGCGCCGAGCCAGCGCTTTGATGCGCGCCCTAGCGCAGCCCGCAGCGCAGAACCTGCGCGTAGGCGCGCATGCGCTCGGCGCGCAGCGCGCGCCGGTGACCGAGCGCATACTTCGCACCCTCCAGCGCCCACTGCCAGGCGAACATGCCCAGGAGCGCAAGGCGCAACGCCTCGGCCTGCGTCCGGCCGTGATGCTTGGCGAAGTAGCGCACCTTGCTGGTGTTGAAATAGATCATGCGTTGCGCCGAAACCTGCGCGCTGCTCCGGCCCTCGTGATGCACGATCCGCGCGCGCGGATCATAGATCACCTGCCAGCCGGCGGCTTTGATGCGCCGGCACCAGTCCATCTCCTCGGAGTACATGAAGAAGTTGCGTTCGTCCAGGCCGCCGACTTGCTCATAAGCCTCCCAGCGCACCAGCATCGCCGCGCCAACGACCCAGTCCACCTCACAGACTTCGTCGTCTCGGTGATCGCGGACATAGTAGCGGTCGAGCAACCGGCGCGGCGCGACCGGCTGAAGCCAGGTGCTCTCGAACAGCGCTGTCCAGAACGTCGGGAAGCGCCGCCGTGAGGACTGAAGGCTGCCGTCGGGATAACGCAATTGCGGGCCGATCACGCCGGCCCGAGGGTGCGCTTGGGCCGAAGCCAGCAGGGCATCCAGCGCACCCGGCGTCACTTCGGCGTCGGGGTTGAGCAGCAAGACGAACGTGGGCGCGCCCCCGCGGAATTCGGCGATCCGACGTAAGCCGTCGTTGTTGCCGCCGGTAAAGCCTCGATTCGTCGCGTTGGCGACGAGGCACACCTCGGGGAAGTCCTGCCGCAGCATCTCCGGCGTGCCGTCGCCGGAGGCGTTATCCACGACGACGATGCGCTGTTCGCACGCAGTCGCCGGATAGCGCCGCAGCGAGTCCAGACACGCGCGCAGCAGCTCGCGCACGTTCCAACTGACGATGAGGACGACGATCAATTCAATGACGTGGCGGCTCGACGCCGATCCGGCTGCCGAAGGCGGGTGGCCAAGAGGGACGGGCGGTGATACGCGCGGCCTGCGCGCCCATCACTTGTCGCGCTCAAGCGTGTAGTCCACCAAGTCAATCAACGTGGCGCGATAGGGATTATCGGGGAAGATCTGCAGCGCCTTCTTCGCATTTTGGGCGATCGCATCGGCCTCCTCCAGCGAACAGGCGATCGCGTCCGAGGCGCGGATTTGCGCGACGATGCGATCGTAGGTCTGCGGATCGCATTCGCCGCGCAGGGCGCATTCCACGTCGTCTCGCCCGTGCGCCTCGATGTAACAAATCACGGGCAGCGTGATCAGGCCGCGCCGCAGATCGCTGCCGACCGGCTTGCCGACGTTGGCCTGCTCGCCGGTGAAGTCGAGCACGTCATCCATGACCTGGAAGGCGATGCCGAGGTCGCGTCCGTAATCGTGCAAGGCGGTGATCTGCGCCTCGGTCGCATCGCAGATGACGCCGGCCGCCGTCGCCGCCAGGACGAACATCGAGGCCGTCTTGCTGTAGATGCGGCGGTAGTAGTCGTCGCGCGTGGCGCGCAGGGCGAAGTCGGTGAACTGCTGTTGCAGCTCACCGGCGACGATGACGCCCAGGGTGTCGGCGAAGATGCTCATCACGCGCACGCTCTCGGTGCGCGCCGCCAGGTTGGCCGCGACGGCGAAGAGGTAGTCGCCGGTGAGCACGGTCGCCGCCGGTGTCCACACGGCGTTCAGGGTCGCCGCGCCGCGCCGCACCAGCGACCCGTCTATCAAATCATCGTGCACCAGCGTGGCCGTGTGAAGCATCTCCACAGCGCTGGCCAGATCCACCGCGCGCGGGTTGTCCAGCCGGCCGAGCATGCCGGCGATCAGCAGCGTGATGACCGGACGAATGCGCTTACCGCCGCTGGCGACGATGCGTTCGACCGCCGCGCGCAGGTCATCCGGCTTAAGGTCGGGCAGGCGCAGCAGCGTGGCTTCCACGTCGGCGAGCTGCTGCCTCACGAGTTGGTGCGCGCGTTGCATGGCGCTTCCCTTTGAACCAGAGCGACTATCGTTAGTAGTGTGCGACACGGCATGTACATTCCTTAGCGTCATCTTAAAATCATCCCTGCTCAATTCAGCCTAAACAGCCTACGCCCATTATCCGTCGTAATGCGCGCGATGTCACGCATGGATGTGCCGCGCAGTTGGCCGATCTTCTGAGCCACCTCAAGCACGTAGGCCGGCTCATTGCGCCGACCGCGCTGCGATTGCGGCGCGAGGTAAGGCGAGTCGGTCTCGATGACGATGCGCTCCGGCGGCACCGCCTTGACCACGTCGCGCAGGCCGTGGGCATTCGGATACGTGACCGGGCCGCCCACGCCGATGTAGAAGCCCATCGCCAGCGCCGCGCGCAGATGCTCCATGCGACCGGAGAAGGCGTGCATGACCAGCCCAGGCAGGCCGTGTCCGTGCTCGCGCAGCAACGCCAGCGCATCATCGTAAGCGTCTCGGCAATGGATGATCACCGGTAAGTTCAGTTCTCGCGCCAACGCGAGCTGCGCGACGAAGGCCTGAACCTGCCGATCGCGCGGCGTGGTCTGCCGGTAGTAATCCAGGCCAATCTCGCCGATCGCAACTACCTGCGGCGCGCGCGCCAAGGTGCGCAGCTCGGCCAGATGCGCTTCGCCGAAGTCGGCCGCATCGTTGGGATGCACGCCTACGGCGGCGGCGATTCCGGGATGCGCCTGCGCCAACGCCACGGCGCGGCGGCTGCTGTCCAGATCGTAGGCCGGATTGACGAAATGCACGACGCCGACGGCGCGCGCCCGCGCGATCGCTGCATCACGATCGGGGTCGAACGCGGTGATGTCCAGGTGGCAATGGGTGTCGAACAGCTCAACCTGATCAGCGTCGCTTGCCTCATTCGCCATTGGCGATCTTGACTCCATCACGTAGCACCGGCTCGACCAGCGCCGCCTCGCGCGTCTCGCAGTAAATGCGCATCAGCGGCTCCGTGCCGGACATGCGGATGAGTAACCAGCCACCGTCCTCGAAGATGAACTTATATCCATCCGTCATGTCCTTGCCGACCACCTTCAAGCCGGCGACCGTCGCCGGCTGCGCGGCCTTCAGGCGCGCCTTGATCGCCTCGCGCTGTTGCGGGTCTATGCGCGAATCCAGGCGGTCATAGTAGTGCGGGCCGACCTTCTCGAAGAGCCAATCAATCAACTGCGTTGGCGTCTTGCCCGTGCGCACCTGCAAGTCGAGGAAGTAGAGGTTGGCCAAGATGCCATCACGCTCGGGGACGTTGCCGCGGAAGGCATAGCCGCCGCTCTCCTCGCCGCCGATCATCGCATTCGTCTCGGTCATCTTGGGCGCGACGTATTTGAAGCCGACGCCGGTCTCGTATACCGGCACGCCGTAGCGCTCACCCAGCTTGTTGAGCATCGAAGTAGTGCTGAGCGTCTTGACGATCGCGCCGCGCTCGCCGCGAATCTCCAGCAAATATAGCGCCAGCAAGGCATAGGCGCGCAACTGGTTGATGAAGCCGCCTCGCTCGTCGCCGAAGCCACACCGGTCGGCGTCGCCGTCGGTGATGCAGCAGCAGTTCGCGCCGATTTCCTTCGTCTTGGCCAGGCCGACGTTCACGTTGGGCGGGATCGGCTCGGGGCGCGTCATCTCCGGGAAGATCGGGTTGCGCACGTTGTGAATCTCGACGACCTCCGTCTTGCCCCCGCCGATCAGCCGAGGCAGCCAGCCGGCGCCGTTGCCCCACATCGGGTCCATCAGCACTTTTAGGCCGGCATTCGCGATCGCCTTCAGATCCACCAAACGTTCGAGGTTGGCGATGTATTCGACCGACGGATCGAATTTCTCGATTAACCCTTGCGACAGCGCCTTATCGAAATCCAGCCACTTGACATCGGCGTCTGTGGCCGGGATGGCGGCTTCGATCTGTACTAAGCCGTCGGGCGCGATGGCGCCGCCGGTATGGTCGCGCACCTTGAAGCCGTTGTCTTGCGGCGGGTTGTGGCTGGCAGTGATGTTGATCGCGCCGATCGCCCGCTTGGCGTTCACGGCGAAGGCAATGACCGGCGTCGGCGTTGCGCCGTCGGTCAGCCACACTTTGAGGCCGTGGCCGGCCAGCACCTCCGCTGCCGCAGCGGCGAAGTCTTCCGACTGAAAGCGCTTGTCGTAGCCGATGACGACCGCGGGATGCGCCGATTCCACAGCCTTTGGGGTCGTCACGATGTAACGCGCGTATCCCTCGGCGCAGCGCCGCACGTTAGCGAACGTATAGTCGTCCGCGATGCGCCCACGCCAGCCGTCCGTTCCGAATTTGATCTGGATCATGCTTTCCTCTCGTTGTTTTGTAATGCTTGTAGGTCGGCGTCCACCATCATGCGCACCAGTTGTTCGAAGTTGACCTGCGGCTCCCAACCCAACACACGGCCGGCCTTGCTGGCGTCGCCGATCAGCAGGTCCACCTCCGCCGGCCGGTAGTACTTCGGATCCACGACGACATAGTCCTCCCAGTTCAAGCCGAGATAGCCGAACGCCACTTCGCACAACTCGCGCACGGAATGCGTTTCGCCGGTAGCGAGCACGTAGTCATCGGGTTTGTCGTGCTGCAGCATCATCCACATGCCGCGCACGTAGTCGCCGGCGTAGCCCCAATCGCGCCGCGCGTCCAAGTTGCCCAGGCGCAATTCGCGCTGCAGGCCCAGCTTGATGCGCGCGGCGGCATACGTCACTTTGTGCGTGACGAATTCCAGGCCGCGTCGAGGCGAATTGTGAATCCAGCCCTGCCCGACGCCGGCGTGAAAGGTGCCCGTCGTCGTCGCCAAGTCGAACAGCCAACCAGCGTAGTTGACCGGCTCGACCTTAACAACTTCTTCGAGAGGCCGGCGAAGGTGCTGTCCCTTTTCTCCGATGGGATTCGGCGAGTTGAGGTTGATCTGGTAATACACCCGCCCGTCACGCTCCTCGATGCAAATGATGGCCCGTTGATTCAAGGTGGTGAGCGCGAGCCAATACAGGCCGGCAGCCAGCACCGGCGAGACCGTCTTGAATCCTTGAAACTCGTAAGTGCACGGCGTGCTCTTCAAACCATCGTCGGCATTGAACCCTCGCAAGAACGCTAGGCGCGCTTCCGGGGAAGCATTCAGCACTCGATGCGGCACACGCTTGTGGCCGGCGCGGGTGTAGAGCGACTCGTAGAGATAGCGACCATAGGCACGCGCGCCCGTCAGCTGCAACCGCGTTACTTCACTGCCGCCCTCGAAGCCGCTGGGAGCGTTGTAGCGCGAAGCATCACCGCCGCACACGCTGCGCCAACACGCGGCGGTGTGATCTAGCAACGCGGCATCCCGGTTGACCACTTGTACTTTGCCCTCATCGCTGACGTAGCCTTCAGCAACCAGGACGCCCAACAGCCACGCCTCATCCTCGGTCATGCTGATCTCGTTCGTTGGCTGGGGCAGCGGGATCAAGGCCAGCGCGTCGCCCGGCTGGAGCTGGCCGGCCGCCTTTTCGACAGGCCGTCCATCCTGGCAGGTAAAGACCAGGTGATCGCTGGTAGCGTGAAACACGGCGCCACGGGCCACCACACGGTGCACGGCTTTGTTCGGCTTGCGTTCGAACCCGTTCCACGTCGCAGTCATGCAAGTGACCTTAGCCCAGCCGTTCGCGTCCCATACCTCGAAGGCATCTTCGGGGCGGAGGTCCGTCGTGTAGCGCGAGGCGCTTCCCGGGTCGGTGCGGTGAGGAACGACATCCTCGATGGGCAACAGGTCAATCAGCCCGTTGCGTCGTATGAAGACCGGCGTCTCCGCGGTGACGCATTCATGGTTGAACAGGATGCCGCTGCACGCGAACATGCCGTAGCTCTCGCGGTAGTTGACTGTGATCCAGTGCCCATACACCTTGGCGACGCCATACGGGCTGCGCGGGTGAAAGGGCGTGGTTTCGCGCTGCGGCACCTCGACCACCTTGCCGAACATCTCCGACGACGACGCCTGGTAGAAACGCGCGTCGGGCTTGACGTGTCGGATCGCCTCCAGCAGCCGCGTCACACCCAACGCAGTGAACTCGCCGGTGAGCACCGGCTGGGTGAACGACGTCGGCACGAACGACTGCGCCGCGAGGTTGTATACCTCGTCCGGCTGATATTCACGGATGATCTCCATCAGCGACGACTGGTCGAGCAAGTCGCCTTGCACGATGTCAATCTGATCCTGGATGTGCTTGATGCGATCGAAGTTGATGGTGCTGGTGCGGCGGACCATGCCGACCACGCGATAATCCAACCCGAGCAGAAACTCTGCCAAGTACGAGCCGTCTTGGCCGGTGATGCCGGTGATGAGTGCTGTCTTCTTTGGCATGGTTTACGTCTTACGTCTTACGTCCCGCGTCCTGCGTCTTGCGCCTTGCGTTTTACGCACTTCGCCCCAGTTGCTGTCTCCAGTAATTTAGGATGTCGGCGATAGTCTGCTCAAACGGGATGCGCGGCTCCCAGCCGGTCGCTTCGCGGATGCGCGTCGGGTCGCCGTAGCTCACCGGCGTATCGGCGACGCGGAAGCGCGCCGGGTCGCTGCGTTGTTCCACCCGCACCGTCGTCATGCTGAGCATCGTATCGAGCAACGACTGGATCGAGCGCGGCTTGCCGCTGCATACGTTGTAAGCACGCCCGCCGTCGGCATACCGGATCAGCGCCAGATACGCTTGGACGATGTCGCGCACGTCGGTAAAATCGCGCTCGACCTGCATGTTGCCGAGATGCATGACCGGCTCGCGCTTGCCCAGTTCGATCTCGACGATCTGGCGGGCGAAGTCCGACGCCACGAAGCGCGTGTCCTGCCCCGGCCCGAAATGGTTGAACGGGCGAGCGATCACCACGTCGTATTCGTGGCTCATATGATACTGAAGCGCCATCAACTCCTGCGTTGCTTTGCTCACGGCATAGGGGTTGGTCGGCTGCAGCG
>JANWVF010000097.1 GCA_025056965.1 Thermoflexales bacterium
GGTGAGGGGCAACAGCGCCACGCGCTTCTTGCCCTTCTTGGCCAGCCAAAATTGGCGCATCAATGGAATCTCGACGCCGCAGGCCGGGTTCTGGCAGGGCAGCGTGCGCGCCCAGATGTAGCCGACGGGGGTTTCCCTCACCCCCCTACCCCCCTCTCCCTCTGGGAGAGGGGGCTGGGGGGTGAGGGCATAAACCCCCTCCAACTCCCGCCGCGCCTCTTCCAACACCCAGTCGCCCCAGCGCCTGACCGCCGCCACCAGCGGATTTTCGTTCTCCCGCTGCGGTTGCACGTCAATCGGAAGCGTGAGGGACGTCGGCGACCCTGGGGCGTGAGCAGCCAGGAAACGCGCGATTTCGTCGAGGACGCGGCCGGTATCGCGCAGCACCGCTTCGTTGGAGAAGCGCAGCACGCGATAGCCGTGCGCGCGCAGCGCTTCGTCGCGCGCGGCATCGTGTGCGCGCTGCTCCGGTTGCTCGTGCACCCCGCCGTCCACCTCGATGACCAGTTTCGCCTCGTCGCAGAAGAAGTCGGCGATGAAGCGGCCAGCGATAGGGTGCTGTCGGCGGAACTTCATGCCCATGAACTGCCGGTTGCGCAGCAACTGCCAGAGTAGGTCTTCGGCCGGCGTGGCCTCCTTGCGCAGTTGGCGGGCGCGCTCGACTAACGCGCGGCCCTCACCCCCTGCGCCCCCTCTCCCCTCCGGGGAGAGGGGGATGGGGAGTGAGGGCACCCCATACATCCGCGGATACTCCAAGGTGGCCTTCAGGATCAGCACGGCCACCGGGTTGTAGTCGTTGGCGTAGGCCTCGCAACCCAGGCGCAGCGCCTCCAGCGGATACGAGCCGCCGCCAGCGAAGGGATCGAGCACGCGCGGCGGAGGGACGCGGCCGGCCGCGACGTCGTCTGCGCTCACCGGCCGGCCCAGCTCGGCGCTCAGCCGCTTGGCGTGGGCGACGTAGATGGCCTGCCGGGCGCGCTTCAGCACCGACTCGTTCAGCGCATTCTTCCAATCGCTCAGGCGGGCGATGAAGTCGCTTCTTGCCTGCCATTCCAGGATGTCGGCCGGCGGCGGCACCAGGGCAGCGTAGGCGGTGGCGCGGCTGGCGGCCAGCGGCCGGCGCGCCCACCAGATGTGGAGGGTGCTGATGTGCCCGTGGCGGATGTTCTTCTCGCGCGCCGAATGCGCGCTGACTTCTCGAACCGGGAAGCTCTCCTCGATGAAACGGCGGTCGTGGCTCACTGCGATACTCCTCCTTGAGGTGATGGGGATGGCGACGCAGGGGCGGCGTCCGACGGCGCGCTGCACGCGGCGATCTCGTCGAGCGCGATAAAGTAGCGCACCTCCATGCTGCGGTGCGGGTGCAAGGCGCGGGCCGGGTTCTGGATGCGATAGAGCGTCGGCTGCGAGGCGGCGTTCAGCACCACGTAGAGCCAGTAAGCGTCGCCGAAGCGCTGCGCCTTGAACCACTCGTTCTGGGTCAGGGCCACGCCGCCCTGGTCGGCGCGCGCCTTCACCTCGATGTAGCGTCGCTCGCCGTTGGGCGCGGTCGAACGGATGTCGAAGCCCAGGTTTTCCGCCGAGACATCCTCCGGCACGTAGCCGCACGAGCGCTCGTAGGCCATCGCCGTGGCCATGCCGATCCGCTCCACCTCGGCATCCGAGGCGAGCGGAGGGGGCGCGGCAGCCGGTGTCACGCGCACGGCGCCCACCAAGCGCGGCATGGACAGCGTCAGCGCGCGCTCGCGCTCCAGCGACTGCTTCAGCGCCTCCATCGCCCGTTCGTAGCGCTGCTTCTGCTCTTCCTTGTTGCGGATCGCCAGATCCACATTTTCGCCGTGATTGTGCCGGTCGTATAGGCCGATCAGGTCGCCGTCTAGCTTGAGGATCAGGTGCTCCAGCGACTTGAGGCCGTATTTCGCCTTGATGTCGGCCTGACGGCGGCGCTCATCCAGCAGGGCGGCGCGATAGGCCTCTAGCGCCGGCAGCAGCGCCTCGATCGCCTTGCGCCGCAGCGCGTCCGGCGCTTGCGCCGCGTCGGTCGGGTCGGCGCTCGCGTTCGGCGCGCCCTCCTGAAAGTCCCACAGGATGGCCGGGTTGACCAGCCGCAGGGTTTCCTGCGCACGATCGGCGAAGACGGCGAAGAGGCGCTTGCCGGCGACGGCGTTCTGACCGTCGCGGATCTCGCCCTCGAAGAAGAGCAACGTCCCGTCGTAGCGCCCGTCGGGGTCGGTGAAGCGTGCGCCTTGTTGCAGCGCGTCGGCCAGCCGGCGCTCCGTCCACAACAGCACGGCCTCGAAGAGCGGATGGCCGAAGGTCACCAACTCGGCCCTGGGGTGGCGCAGGGCGATGTCTTTGTCGAAGGTGATCTGCGTGTAGCGCCGCATCAGCACCCCGAATCGCTTCTTGAAGTCGTCGGTTTCGCCGATGTCTCGCAGGGGGGCGGGGACGCTCTCCAAACTCAAGATGCCCTCTGCGGCGCCCTTGGGAGCGGTCAGCTTCGCGCCCAGCGCCTCCATGGCCTTGGCGAAGAAGGCCTGGGTGTACTCGGGGATCAGGCGATGCTCGCGGGCTTGCGCGGCCATCTCGCGGATGCGCGTGTAGTCTATGAAGCGCGTCGCCAGGCTCTCGCCCAGCTCCTCGCGGATGCGCCGCAGGTAGTCGGCGTCCACTTTGATCTCGATCTCGCGCAGGATGTCGTCTAGGTTGCGCGCGTTGGCGGCGGCTTCGGCCATCAGCTGGCCTAGGTCTCTGCCGCGCAGGATGTCACCCAGCACGTCGAAGACCTTGTCGCTGCCCAAGGCGCGGCGGATCTCCTCCAGCTTGTCGAACAGGCGGCGGAGCACCATCCCCTCGCGGGTGTCCTCGGCCACCAAATTGACGATGAAGACCTCGCGGGTCTGGCCGTAGCGATGAATGCGCCCCATGCGCTGCTCCAGGCGATTGGGGTTCCAGGGGATGTCGTAGTTGAGCATCAAGTGGCAGAACTGGAGGTTGATGCCCTCGCCGGCCGCCTCGGTGGCCACCATGATCTGCGCCTCGTTGCGGAAGACGCGCTCGGCGGCAATGCGGGTCTCCAAGTCCATGCCGCCGTGGATGGTGCAGACGCTGTAGCCCCAGCGCCGCAGGTTGCGGTCGAGGTACTCCAGCGTGTCGCGCGACTCGGTGAACACCAGCACTTTCTGGTTCGGGTGATCGCGCAGAAGGCGTTCGAGGGCGGTCTTGAAGCGTTGGAGCTTGAGCTCGGCTGGTGGATCGGCGGCGACAATCGCGCGCGCGCGGGCGATCAGGTCGTCGAGCGTGCGCAGCTCCTGCTCCAGCTCGTAGCGGTTCTCGGCCGTGCTCACCGCTTCCCAGGCTTCCTCACGCTGCCAGCGCTCCGCCTCGCTCAGCTCCTCGGCCTCATCGGGGTCGTAGCCGTCATCGCCGCCCTTGCGCTCTGCGCCTCGCAGCAGGTCTTCCAGGCGCTTCTTGCGCCGCTCTAACGAGCGCAGCAGCGCATAGGTGCTCGAGGCTAAGCGGCGCTGGAGGATGACCAGCGCGAAAGCCACGTTGCGGCGCTTGTCCTGCTTGTGGAGCGCGCGGTTGTATTGCTCTTGCACATAGCGCGAGAGAGCGTTGTAGAGCTGCTTCTCTTCCGGGCTCTCCGCGCCCAGGTTGAAGCTCAGAGTGTTCACATGGCGAGGCAGGAAGAGCGGGCGGCCTTGAAAATCCTTCAAGTCTTCCTTGATGCGCCGGATGAACAGCGGGTTGTCCTTCTGGCAAATGGACTCGTTCATCAGGTCGGCCGAGGCAAAGAAGCCGGGCTCGAGCAGGTCGAGGAAGAGCCGAAAGTTCTCCGGATCGCCGCGATGCGGGGTGGCCGTCAGGAACAACAGATGCGTAGCGATCTGGGAGAGGCATTCGCCCAAGCGGTAGCGCACGGTCTTGTCCAGCTTGTCGCCGTAGCGATAGGCGGCCAGCTTGTGCGCCTCGTCCACGATCACTAGGTCGAAGGTCACGGAGGCCAAGCCGGCCAGCACATCCTCTTGCTTGGCGAAGTCCAGCGAGGTGATCACCTGCGACTCGCGCGCCCAGATGTTCTGGCCGTAGAGGGCGTCCAGCATGCTGCGATCCACCACGACGAAGGACTCCTCGAAGCGCTCCTTCATCTCGCGCCGCCACTGGTCTTTCAGGTGGCCAGGGGCGACGATCAAGATGCGATCGGCGAGCCGGCGCAGCTTCAACTCTTTGATGATCAGGCCGGCCATGATCGTCTTGCCGGCGCCCGGGTCGTCGGCGATCAGGAAGCGGATGCGCGGCCACTTGAGGACGTAGCCGTATACGGCCTCGATCTGGTGCGGCAGCGGATCCACCTTCGAGGTGTTCATCGCCAACAGCGGATCGTAGAGCGAGGCCAGGCGATAACGCTGCGCCTCCAGCGCCAGGAAGACGTGGCGCGGGTCGGCCTGGAAGGCCGTGGCGCGGTCGAATCGGCGCAACTGCGCCACCTGTTCCGGCGAAAGCACCCAGTCCACGCCGGCGCGCGAGCGACACATGAGGCCTACGATGTGCACGTATCCGCTCGGTAACTCCTCGAGCTGAATGACCTCGAACGGCTCGTCCGATGACGGTTGCTGGACGATATCTCCGACGGCAAGCTTCATCATTGCGCGCCTCGTTCTACCACAGATTCGCGCAAATCGGCACGGGCAGGCCACGGCGCGCCCTCGCCTACCCAGCCGTTGCATGCCCACATCGTCGGTTCACGACGGCAGCCCCCGCCCAAGCGCTATGCGCTCACGCCCGGGCGCGCTTTGCCGTATGATTGCCCGCACCCGAACCGTCGCGCCATGGACACGCTCAGCGACCTGCAAAAGCTGCGCAAGCTCCCCTTCCGCGTCGCCGCCATGACGATGAACGGCGTGTTCGTCACGTTGACGGTGTTCGGGTCGTTGTTCCCGCTCTTCCTGGCCGATCTGGGGTTGGACAAGGCGCGCATCGGCGTGGCGCTGGCGCTGATCCCATACGCCACGTTGATCTCACCGCTGGTCGCGCCGTTCGTGTCGAAGTGGGGCTTCCGGCGCAGCTTCCTCATCGCCTGGACGACGCGCAAGTTCATCATCACCGCCCTGCTGGTGGCAACGCCGACGTTGGCGGCCGGCGATCCCGACGTCGCCTTCGCGTGGGTGGTGGCGTGCGTGATGGGCTTCGCGCTGTGCCGTGCGGTAGGCGATACCGGCCTGCTGCCCTGGACGCAGGAGCTGGTGCCGAACGACGTGCGCGGCAAGTTGATGGCCCTGGAGAACACGGTTATTACGCTGGCGCAGATCGTCGCAGTAGCGATGGCCGGTGCGCTGATGGACCGGCTGACGGGCAGCGCGCGCTACCTGGCGCCGATGGGCATCGGCGTGGTGGCCGGCCTGATCGGCGTGCTGCTGTTCTCGCTGCTGCCCGGCGGGCGGCCGGTGCGCCAAAGCGTTGACCTGCGCGCGCACCTGGCCGAAATGCGCCTGGCGCTGGGCGACCGCAACTTCATCGCCTTCATGAGCATGCTGACGCTGGTGACGCTGGGCATCACGCTCTCCGGCTCGTTCATCCCGCTGTTCGCCAACGAGCAGATCGGGCTCAGCCCCGGCAACGTGGTGCTGCTCGGCATCGGCGGGTCGGTGGGCACCTTGGCGGCGGCGCTGCCGGTGGGCTGGGCGCTGGATCGCATCGGCAACAAGCCGCTGATGTGGGTCGGGCTAGTGGCGCTGTTCGTCTTGCCCCTGTGCTGGCTGATCGTGCCGCGCCAAGCGCCGAGCAGCCTGGCCTGGGCGATGGTCGTCTCGTTCCTGGGCGGCGCCGGCAGCGCGGTCTGGACGATGAGCTGGAGCCGCTTTCTGTTCAACACGGCCGTGCCGCCGCAACACAGCGCCGTATACCTATCGGTGTATTACGCCTGGAGCAGCTTCGTCGGCGGCAGCGGGCCGTTGCTGGCCGGCGTCATCCTCACCGCGCTGGAGCCGGCCATGACCAACCCATACGCCGGCCTGTTCGCGCTCAGCCTTGTGCCTGTGGCGCTGGGCGGCGTCGTGCTCGGCCGGCTGCGCGATCAAGGCGCGCTCTCGCTGCGCCGGCTGATCGCGCAGGCCCTGCGGCGGGCATCCTGAGCCGGCGTCACCCCCGCGCCGAGCAAGCGCCTCGGCCGCAACGTCGCCGCCACGTCACTTGCATTTTTACGAGTTTCATTAAAATCCCATTACATGGCCACCCTGCTGGAGATGCGCGGCATCAGCAAGCGCTTCGGCGGCACCCAAGCGCTGGATAACGTAGATTTCACGGTGGATCGAGGCGAAGTCGTCGGGCTGTTGGGCGAGAACGGCGCAGGCAAATCCACGCTGATCAAGATCCTGGCTGGCGTGCATGCCCGCGATCAAGGCGCTATCTTGATGGACGGCCGGCCGGTGACCATCCACAACCCGCAAGACGCTCAGCGGCTGGGCGTGGCGGTGATCTACCAGGAGCTGAACCTCACGCCCAACCAGACCGTGGCCGAGAACGTCTTCTTGCATCACCCGCAGCGGATGAGCGGCCTGCTCGGCAAGCTCGGCTTCGCTGACCACGCCCGGCGCGACCAAGAGACGCGCCGATTGCTGGAGCAGCTCGGCATCGCCGGCCTGGATCCGCGCCACAAGGTGGGTGAGCTGTCGGTGGCCTTTCAGCAACTGACCGAGATCGCCAAAGCGCTGGCCTTCGACGCTCGGTTGATCGTGATGGACGAGCCGACCTCGGCGCTGCCGGACGAAGAGGTGGAGCACCTATTCGAGATCATCCGCCGGCTCAAGGCGCGCGGGCTGGGCGTGGTGTTCGTGTCGCATCGCCTGAACGAGGTGCGGGCCATCTGCGACCGCGTGGTGGTGCTGCGCGACGGCCAGAACGTCGGCGAGCTGCCGATCGCCGAGGCCAGTGACGAGCGGCTGATCGCCATGATGGTGGGCCGCGCGATCGAGAACCTGTATCCCAAGCGGCCGGCCGAGCCGGGCGACGTGGTGCTGGAGGTCGAGGGGCTGACGCGCCACGGGGTGATCGAAGACATCTCGTTCGCCATCCGCGCCGGCGAGGTGGTCGGGCTGGCCGGGTTGGTCGGCTCTGGCCGCACCGAGGTGGCGCGCGCCATCTTCGGCGCCGATCGGCTCGACCGAGGGAGCATCCGCCTAAACGGTCGGCCGGTGCGCATTCGCTCGCCGCAGGACGCGCTGCGGCTGGGCATCGGCTACGTGCCGGAAGATCGCAAGGTGCAAGGGCTGGTGTTGGGCATGACCGTGCGCGACAATGCCGCGCTCACCGTGCTGCGCCAATTGGCGCGCGGCGGTCAATTCATCGTCTGGCCGGAGGTCGAGCGCACATCGCAGCGATACGTTCAGGAACTCCAAGTGCGCCCGCCGCGCACCGACTTGGTCGTCGGCTCGCTTTCCGGCGGCAACCAGCAGAAAGTGGTGTTGGCCAAGTGGTTGGCCGCCAACCTGAAGGTGCTGCTGCTGGACGAACCCACGCGCGGCATTGACGTGGGCGCCAAGGCCGAGATTCACGGGTTGATTGATGAACTGGCACACCGCGGCATGGCGATCCTGCTCATCTCGTCGGAGTTGCCGGAGGTGCTGGCCATGAGCGATCGCATCTTGGTGATGAGCGAAGGCCGGCTGGCCGGCGAACTCTCGCGCGAGGAGGCAACACAGGAGCGCGTGCTGGCGCTGGCCAGCGGCAAACGATAGAAGCAACCGGATGCGCCGGTCACTAGGCTGTGGGTGTTATGAACACGAATATTGCAGTTGAGGGCAAAACCGCGAAGGTCGCTCCCCTACCCGCCCTGCTGCGGCGGGTCATCCAGCGCCCGGAGACGAGCATCATCCTGGTGCTGCTCGCGCTGGGGACGGTGCTATCGCAGAGCAGCAGCGTCTTCCTAACGTCGGACAACCTCTTCAACATCTTGCGCAACAACGCCGACATCGCCATCGCCGCGCTGGGCGTCACGCTGGTCATCCTGGCCGGCGGGATTGACCTTTCCATCGGCTCGACGATGGCCTTCAGTGGCTTGATCGCCGCGATAGCCGTCAGCCTGGGCGGGACAACGGCCTACCAACTGCCCAGCTATGGGCTGCCGCCGGCGATCGCCTTCGCGCTAGGCGTGTTGGCCGGCGCGACCGTCGGGTTGGTGAACGGGCTCTTGGTGGTGCGGCTCAAGGTCGTGCCGTTCATCGCCACGTTGGGCATGTTGGGCGTGGTGCGCGGTCTGGTGGTGGGCCTCACCAGCGGCCAGACGGTGCGCAACTTCCCGCCCGAGTTCATCGCCCTGGGTCAGGGCTACATCGGCCCGGTGCCGTTGCCGGTGGTCTTCCTGATCGTGCTGGCCATCGCCGTCAGCATCTTCCTCTCGTATCACGTGTGGGGCACGTACATCTACGCCATCGGCGGCAACGAAACCAGCGCGACGCTCACCGGCCTGCCGGTGGAACGGGTGAAGCTGTTGACCTACGTGCTGTCGGGCGCACTGGCCGGCGTGGGTGGCGTGCTGGTGGTCGCGCGGCTGGGCGTCTCCGCGCCGACGCAGGCGCTGGGCTACGAGCTGTTCGTGATCGCCTCGGCGGTGATCGGCGGCGTTAGCCTATCGGGGGGGCGCGGCACGGTGCTGGGCGCCGTGCTGGGCGCCGTGCTGATCGGCGTGCTGAACAACGCGCTGGTGCTGCTGCGCGTAGAGAGTTACTGGCAGCAGGCCTTCACCGGCGGCATCATCCTACTTTCGGCGCTGATTGACCGCCTACGCCAGCGCCGATCCTAGTTCAGGTGACGAACGAGCGCATTCGCTCGTTACGCCATACGATAAATCACCCAAGATGGAGGTTCCAATTCACATGAACACGAGAAAGCTATCACGACGCACCTTCCTACGCGCCGCGGGCATCGGCGCCGGCGCCGTTGCGCTGGCAAGCTGCGCTGCGCCCCCGCCGGCCGCCGCGCCGCAGCAGCCAGCCCAGCCCACCACCGCGCCGGCTGCCGGACAGAAGCCACTGACCTTCGTCTGGTCGCCCAAAGCGGTGAACAACCCGGTGTTCGACGTCGCCCGCCGCGGCGCCGAGGACAAGGCCAAGGAGCTGGGCATCACCGTTGAGTGGGTCGGCCCCGAGTCGGCGGACGCGCAGAAGCAGGCCGAGCTGCTGGATGCCGCCATCGCCCGCAAGGTGGACGGCATGGGTATCTCGTGCAACGACCCCGACGCGCTCAAGCCGGTGATTGACCGCGCCATGGATGCCGGCATCCCGGTCATCACCTGGGACTCGGACTCCCCGAATTCCAAGCGCATCACCTTCTACAGCCTGGACAACGAGGCCGCCGCGCGCAAGGCAGCCGAGATCATGATAGAGCTGCTGGGAGATAGCCAGAACAAGACCTACGCCATCCTCACCGGCGTGCCCGGCGCGCAGAACCTGGAGGCGCGCGTCCGCGCCTTCCGCGAGGTGGCCGACCCGGCCGGCCTGCAATGGATCGCCACCGACCCCTGCTACGACGACATCCAGAAGGGAATCGAGGTGCTGGAGAACCGCATGACGGCCAACCCCGACCTGGCAGGCTACTTCATGGCCGGCGCATGGCCGCTGTTCGGCGACATCAACTCCATGCCCAAGTTCCAGGAGGCAGCCAAGCGCGGCATGAAGACGGTCGCCTGGGATATCCTGGAGACCGAGCTGAAGCTGCTCAAGGAGGGCTTGGTGCACGCGCTGATCGGCCAGAAGTTCTACGGCTGGGGCTACGACGCCGTCGGCATCCTATACGACATCGTGGTGAACAAGAAGCAGTTCCCGCCCTTCGTGGACACCGGCTTCGACCTGGTGCGCACGCCGGA
>JANWVF010000014.1 GCA_025056965.1 Thermoflexales bacterium
GCGGTGTGTGGAAGCACTGCGGCGGTCGGTTGCGTTGTTTGTGCAATGCTGGAATCGGCGGCAGCTGTTCAAGCAAGCGCATCCGGGTTATCAGAGCTATCCGCGGGACTACGCAAGTATTTGGGTTTAGGCACTCCCCAGCTCGGCCGGGTTTGGCCTGCCCACCGCTGCGCTTTGCTGCGCTAGAATGATCAATATGCCGATATACGAATACCGCTGTCAAGATTGCGGCCGCAAAGTCTCTATCTTTTGGCGCTCGTTGTCGGCTGTAGACGAGAAGGATGCGCGCTGCGAGCGCTGCGGCAGCCGTCGGCTGACGCGGCTGGCCTCGCGCGTGCGCGTCATACGCGGGGGCGGGTCGTCGGGCGACTTCGACGGGAGCGGTGATGATGCCCTGCTGGATGAGATGGCCGGCTTGGACGAAAATGACCCGCGCGCGCTCGGGCGCTTCATGCGCAAAATGGCTCAGGAGAGCGGCGAAGACCTCGGCCCGGAGTTCGACGAAGTCGTCTCCCGCCTGGAACGCGGTGAAGACCCCGAACAGATCGAGAAGAGCATGGGCGATCTGTTCGGCGACGATCTGGGCGGCTCGGCAGACATGGGGCTTGAGGATGACTCCGGCGCGCCGCCGGAAGATTCAACGGCCAAGGCCGACAAGGAAGCCGAAGAACAGGACCGTAAGGCGACCGAGAGGCGCCGCACCGTGCCGATGAAGGCGACGAGCAAGCGCGCGACCAAGTCGAAGGCCAAGAAGAGCAAGAAGAAATAGACCCCAGGGTTCGGGCGAACCCTGAGGTCTGCCGGCGCCGTCACTGCGCCGCAGGCCGCACCAGCAACACCGGACAGTGCGCGCCATGCACGATCTGCTCCGCGACACTGCCCATTAGCAGCCGGCTGAGGCCTGTTCGGCCATGTGTGGACATGACGATCAGATCTACGCCCTCGCTCTTCGCAAACTTGAGCAGCGCATCGGCCACTTTGCCGTCCAACACGGCGCTGTTCACCTTGAAGCCGGCGATGTGCAACCGCGAGGCAAGCTGTTCGAGATACTCACCGGCGCTGAGCTGCACCGCTTCGGGCATCGCGGTCGCTGGCACGAACACGCCCGGCGGCGGCTCGTAGGCTTCGTCCACGCGAGCGAGGATGATCTCGGCATCGCCACATGCGGCCAGCTCGCGCGCGTGCGGCAGCGCCTCCTCTGAGAAGGAGGAACCATCCAACGGCACAAGGATCTTCTTAAACATCGGCTTCCCTCCGGTCTAACCTTCTGCGGCCAGCAGCGGCAGCGGCTTCTCACCGTGCTCCGGCTCAACTGCCTCCGGCTGCTCCTCGGTCATGACAATTGCGCGGAAGATGTCGGACTCGGTGATGATGCCGACCAACTCCGGGCCGTCCATGACCGGCAGGCCACTCACCTTATGCTTGATCATCAGCTTGGCTGCGTCGCGCAGCGAGGTCTGCGGTGTCACGGTCACCACGTTCTCGGTCATGATCAGCTCCACGCGCATCTTTGCTGCTTCGGGGTTGTCCACCGTCGCATTAGCTTGGCGCAGATCACCCAGCGTGATGATCCCGACGAGCTTGCCTGCATCCATGACCGGCAAGCGGCGCACCCGGCGCTCCTGCATCAGGGCGTAGGCATCCGGCAGCGGCGTCGAAGGCAAGACGATCACCGGGTTGCGCGTCATCCAGTCGCCTACAAGACGCTTCTCCATGCTGTACCTCCTGTTCGCCGCCATGCGGCAAATCGAATCGCGGGCTCGGTACAGCGCAGCATAGCGAATTGCCGCCGGCCGACATCGGATGCCCGGCGAGTCTTGCACCTACCTAACCGGCGAGTTTCCGATGAAGCAGGCCTCACGTCGTCAGCCGCGCCCGGAACATGTCCAAGAAGCGCGCTGCGTCCACCTGCATCAGGCAGTTCACCTTGGGCGTCGTCCAAAAGAAGCCGCGCCGGTCGGCGATGGTAGCGCCCATGGCCGGCCCGTCCAGCGGCACGACGATGCTCCAGCGCTCCGCGCGGAAGAGGGTAGGGTCAATCAGATAGGCGATGGCCGATGGGTCGTGAGTATCCACGCCGCCGTCCGGGTAGCCATAACGCTCGCGGTGGAAGCGCTGATAGAAGCGGACGATTCGGGCGATAAACTGCGCCAGCCGGTTTTCGGAACGCCGCAGCGCGCCAAAGAATGCCTCGTCCATGCGCACGGCCATCGTCACGTCCAAACCCGCCATCGTTAAATCCCAGCCGGCGCCGAAGACCGCTGCCGCGGCATGCGGGTCGTTGTGGATATTGGCCTCGGCCAGCGGAGAGACATTGCCGGGCGTTGCCACGCTGCCGCCCATGATAACGACGTTGCGCGCCGCCTGCGCGATGCGCGGCTCGAGCTGCAAAGCGAGCGCGACGTTCGTTAACGGCCCGACCGCGACGATCGTCACCTCGCCCGGCTGAGCCATGATCGTCTCGGCAATGAACTGCGCCGCGGAGACGTCGAGCGGCCTCCGGTCGGGGTTATGCACGACCGTCCAGCCGATGTTGCCCATGGCGTCCTCGCCGTGGACGAATTCGCCGGTGCGCCCGCGCGGCAACACCATCGGGCGGTCGGCGCCTTTGGCCACGGGAATGTCGGGGCGGCCGGCCAGCTCCAGCAAATTGAGTGCGTTCCGCGTCGTCGCCTCGACGTGCGAGTTGCCGAAGACCGTCGTCACGCCCACGACTTCGATCTCGGGCGAAACCAGCGCCAGCAGTAGCGCCATCGCATCGTCAATGCCTGGGTCGGTATCGAAGATGATCTTGTGTTTTGAAACACTGGTGTGTGAGAGCGTCATCGGCGCCGGTGATTATTGCGCATCCAGCATGGCGCGGGCGATGTGCGCTGCGACGCGCGCGTTGTTGACGAGCAGCGCGATGTTGGCGCGCACACTCGCGCCGCCGGTCAACTTGGCAATCTGGTCGAGCATGAACGGCGTTGCCTCCGGGCCGCGAACGCCGGCCTCGTCGGCTCGGCGTTGCGCCTCGACGATCGCCGCCTCGGCAACCTCGGCCGGCAGCTCGGCCTCGCGCGGCACGGGCACGCAGACGAGTTCCCCGCCGGGCAACCCCAGCGCGCGGCGCGCCCGGACGATGCGCGCGACTTCCTGAGGCGTCTCGACACAAATGTCGGCTCGCAGGCCGCTGCGGCGCGAATAGAAAGCCGGGATCTCGTCGGTCTGGTAACCGATCACCGGCACGCCCAGCGTCTCTAGGTGCTCGAAGGTGAGCGGCAGGTCGAGCAGTGCCTTTGCCCCCGCGCACACAACCGTCACCGGCGTGCGCCCCAGCTCGGTCAAGTCGGCGCTCACGTCGAAGGGGTGACCTCGATGCACGCCGCCGATGCCGCCCGTCGCAAACACGCCGATGCCGTGCCGCGTGGCGATGAACATCGTCGCGGCCACCGTCGTCGAGCCGGTTAGTCCCATACCCACGACGATGCCGAGGTCGCGCAGGCTGCACTTGCGGGCGTCTCTCGACTTGGCCAACGCCGCGATCTCATCGTCGTTCAGGCCGACCCTGACCTGGCCATCTAGCACGGCAATCGTCGCCGGTTGCGCGCCGGCATCGCGCACGGCCTGCTCGATCTCGCGCGCGACTTGCAAGTTGTGCGGGTAGGCGAAGCCGTGGGTGATCAACGTGGATTCGAGGGCGACGACGGGTCGTGCGGCAGTCATGATGAGTCCTTGGCTTTTGCATTCGGATTATAGAGGCCGTGGACCTTTCGGGTGCTTAGGGGCCGACGCGACTCGGCGTTTAAAGGTTCAGCGCGCTGCTCTGGTTTGACCAAGCCGCTTGTTTTCGGTTAGACTTGCAGACCAGTGGACGTCGCACTTTCGCCTGCACGACCGGTGCGCCGCGTACCGCCTGCCCTCGCCGTCATCCTGGTCATCGTGGCGTTGGCCGTCACTTGGGAGCTGGTCAAGCTCATCTTCAACCTCGACAAGCGCACGCTGCCCCATCTGTGGGAGATTGCGGCTGCGTTTGCCGAGCCTTCGCGTCGCAACGGGCCGCCATTGATTAACGTGCTGATCGAGGCGGCGCTCTATACGCTGCGCGGCGCATTGTTGGGCTTCTTCATCGGCGCAGCGCTGGGATTCGTGCTGGGCACGCTCTTCGCCCACTTCCCGCTGCTCGAACGCAGCCTCGTCCCTTATGTGGTTGCCTCGCAGACCGTGCCCATCCTGGCCATCGCCCCGATGGTCGTAATCTGGCTGCGCGGGTCATGGTGGTCGGTGCCGGTCATCGCGGCATACCTCACCTTCTTCCCGGTCACGATCAACACCCTGCGCGGTATGCGTTCGCCCGACCCACGCGCCGTCGAACTGATGCGCTCGTATGCCGCCTCGACGTGGCAGACGCTGTGGAAGCTGCGCTTCCCATCGGCGCTGCCAGCCATCTTCACTGCGCTCAAGATCGCCGCTACATCTAGCGTCGTGGGCGCGATCATCGCCGAACTGCCCTCGGGGATCCAGCAAGGGCTGGGCGGCGCCATCCTGAACTTCAACCAGTACTACATCACCGGCCCCGAGCGCCTGTGGGCGGCCATCGCCATGGCCGCGCTAGTGGGCATCTTGCTGTTCGTCACCGTCTCGGCCGTCGAACGCATCGTGCTCAGGAACATCGTGCGCAGCGCCTAGCGCTGAGGTAACCTAGGGATCAGACATTCGGCTTGAGAATCGAGTCACTGTTGCCATGCAACCGGTAGTTTCTCTCAAGAACGTCAACAAGATCTTTGGCCCAGCCAGCCGGCCGACCACCGTTGCCTTGAAGGACATTAACCTGGAGATCGGCCCGCGCGAATTCGTTTCGCTGATCGGCCCATCCGGCTGTGGCAAGTCCACGCTGCTGCGCACCATCGGTGACCTGATCGAAGCCTCAAGCGGCGAGGTGACCGTGAACGGCAAGTCGGCTCACCAGGCGCGCATCAATCGGGAATACGGCATGGTCTTTCAGGCGCCGGTGTTGTTCGAGTGGCGCACCGTGTTGAAGAACGTCGAGCTGCCGCTGGAGATCATGGGGGTGCCGAAGGCTGAGCGGACGCAGCGCGGCCGAGCGATGCTCAAGCTAGTCGAGCTGCAAAACTTCGAGCGCCATTATCCATGGCAGTTGTCCGGCGGCATGCAGCAGCGCGTCGCGATTGCGCGCGCGCTCGCCTTCCGGCCGGAGCTATTGCTGATGGACGAGCCGTTCGGGGCGCTGGACGAGATCACCCGCGAGCGCATGAACGCCGAGCTGCTGCGCATCTGGCAAGAGACGCAAACCACAGTGGTGTTCGTGACGCACTCCATTCCTGAGGCAGTCTTCCTCTCCACGCGCGTCGTGGTCATGAGCGCGCGGCCGGGCCGCATCAGCGACATCATCCCGATTGACTTGCCCTACCCGCGCAACGTCGAGACGCGCGAGCATCCGCGCTTCTTCGAGCTGGTCACGATCGTGCGCGAGGCGCTGCGCAAGGGCGAGGAGATGAGGGAATCGTGACGGTCAAGACTTCTCGGCTTCAGCGATACGCGCCTCCCCTGGTCGTCTTCTTCGCCGTGATCGTGCTGTGGGAGGTGCTGGTGGACGTGCTGAACGTGCAGCGCTTCCTGCTGCCCGCGCCGAGCGTCATCGCAGAGGCGTTCTTCCGCACGTTCTCGACGATCATGAGCAGCGCTGCTTACACCCTTCGCAGCGCCGTA
>JANWVF010000043.1 GCA_025056965.1 Thermoflexales bacterium
GGTAATCCCGGCGTCACCGATGACCTCCGGCAGCGAAGTGACGTTGGAGGTGACGACCGGCGCGCCGCACGCCATCGCCTCTAACGGCGGCAGGCCGAAGCCCTCATAGAGCGACGGATAAGCCATCACCGCGCAGGCGCCATACCACTTCGGCAGATCCGCATCGCTCACCCGGCCGATCAGTCGCACGCGATCCTCCAAGCCGAGCTGCCGGATGCGTGCGAAGACTTCGTCGTACTTCCAGGCCGGGCTGCCGCCCACGAACAACTGGAGATCGGCGGTGCAAGGTTCAGAGCCGACGATCGCTGCTGCTTCGATTAAGCGCGGCAAGTTTTTGCGCGGCTCGAGGCTGCCGAGGTAGAAGATAGCGCGATCGCCGATACCGTGCCGCGCTTTGAACGCGGCGATCACTTCCGGCGGCTGCGGCTTGAACAGATCATGATCCACGCCGAGCGGGATAGCGACGACTTTCTCCGGCGCAATGTCGAAGTGTCGCACCACATCGCGCTTCGTCCACTCGCTGATGGCGATGATGCGAGCGGCGCGCCGACACGACCATCGCGTGAACCACGCTAGATAGATGCGGTTCAGCGGCTTATGCGCCCTGGGTTGCGTGACGAAACTCAGGTCGAAGACGGTGACGACGGTCGGGCATGGCGCGCGTGCCGGCGCGACGAAGCCGAGGCCGTGATACAGGTCGGCGCGCAGCCCGCGCAGGACGCGCGGCGTCTCAACTTGCTCGACGAAGATGCGGCTGAACGGGCGCTCGGTCGTGCGCGAGGCAGGGCGCACGGAGAATCGCGCGTTGAGCAGCGAGGCATCCACCGGCTCAACGGTGGGGCTGACCAGCGCCGTGAAACGGGCTTCGGGGTGGTGCGCGGCGACTTTGGAGAGTTCTCGCAGGAGATGCTGCGCATAGCGATGTACGCCGGCCTGCCGATAGCCGGGTGCGCCGCTGAGGAGGTATGCGCCGAGGACAATATGCATGGCCACGCTGCCGATGCGCGACGTCAATCCGGTGGTCGGCGAAGCAGAAGCCAAGCGCCCAGCAGCATCGGTGCGAAGAAGATCAGCGCGCTGAGGAGCAGAGCGCTCAGCTGGCCGGTGATGCCGACGACGACTATTCCTGCCAGCAGCGGTCCGCTGACCAGCACGCCGCCGAAGAAGCGGCGCCACTTGGCATCGCGCGCATCCCTCATCGTTGCCGTCCCTCCCTGCTTGTGCGCCGATCACACATTGCTGCTGCCGACCCGTCGGAGCGCTGCGTCGGCTAGGTCGCGCGCGCGTTGCGGCGCGTCACCCACGTAGTGATCCGCGCTGAGGAGCGCATGCGCCGATTCGGGCGCGATGTAGCGCGTGATCTCGGCGTCGGCGCATAACGAGGCGATCAGCGGGTTGGGCTCGCCGGCGCTTAGCTTCGCCCAGGCCGCAAGCGCGTGTTGTCGGATGCGCTCGTGCATTTCCTGTCGGTTGGCGCCTGCCTTCGTAACGGCCATCAGCAACCGCTCGGTGGCAGCGAACGGCCCATAGGCATGCATGGTGCGCGCGATGTGCCCTTCGTCCACACGCAGATCACGAATGATGCGCGTAGCGACGGCGAGCATCTCGTCCACGGCCAAGAAGGCCTCTGGCAGCATCGCACGCCGGTTGGCCGAATCGTCCAGCGTGCGCTCCAGCAGCGAGTGGGCGGCGTTATCCCACGCCACGCGCGGCAGCACGGCGACCAGCCGAGCCAGTGAGTTGATCTTCTCGGCGTTGATTGGATTCCGCTTGAACGGCATCGCCGACGATCCGACCTGTCTGGCGCCGAACGGCTCGCTCCACTCACCGATCGGCGGCGATTGCAAAATGCGCAGGTCAAAGGCGAATTTGTAGAGCGACTGCGCGATGCCGGCGAGCGCGTTCATCACCCGCCAATCCTGCTTGCGGGGATAGGTCTGGGTGGTCACCGGGAAGGCGGCGAGGCCGAGCTCTGCGAGCGCGCGCCGCTCTATGGAATCGCCGGGGGCTAACTCCCGGTACGACGCCGATGTGCCCACCGCGCCCTTGAAGCCTTTGCCTTTGATGTCGTCCCGGACGCGTTCGACTTCGTCGAGGTCCATCAGCAGGTCTTGGAGGTATTGCGCCAGGCGATAACCGACGGTGGTCGGTTCGGCCGGCTGAAGATGCGTGAAGGCCATGGCCGGCAAATCGGCGTATTGCAGCACCTTTTCGGCCAGCGTCCGGATCAGCCGAGTTAGCGAAGCGCAAATCAATTGCATCGCCTCGCGCAGGCGCAGCGCATCTGCGTTGTCCTCGATGTCCATGGAAGTTGCGCCAAGGTGGATGATGCCGCCCCCAACAGGGCATTGCTCAGCGAAGACGCGCAGCTCTGCCATCAAGTCGTGGTGAATTTCGCGCTCGACCTCCAGCGCGCGGGCGATGCTGGCTGCGGTCACCTCCTCCATGTGAGCGCGCAGGTCGTCGGCCTGCGCACGCGAGACGATGCCCAGCTGGCACTGCGCCTCCGCCAGCGCCACCCACACCCGGCGCCAGAGCAGCCGTTTGTAGCGTTCGCTCCAAATAGCCCGCATAGCCTGGCTGCCGTAGCGGTGGGAGAAAGGCGAGGCGAAGGTCTCGATGTCCATAGCCGGAGCGTCAAGCGTAAGGCGCAAGTGCCGAATGCAGGGCCTGTCGGGTTTGCATCTGCGTCACGTCAGCGCACCTCAAAGTTGGCGACGAATTGTGGGACGCCGCCCAGCGTGATGCGCACCTCGTATAAGCCGGGTGCAAAGCCATCCGGGGGCGACCAAGAGACGTAATCGGTGCCCTGGCCGTTCGTCGTCAGTCGTTTGGAGCGGAAGAACACGCTGCCCCCGTTGCGGAACCATGAGTGCCGTAGCAGGGCGCTGGGCGGCACATCCCAGAAGTCGAAGAAGATGTAGATGGTTTCGACGCCGCGCGTGAACGTCGTGCCGGCCCCGATCGGGGCGCCGTTCGCGTCTATGCCGCTGGCGATCGCGTTCAGCGCCAGACGTTGACCGGGCAAGACGTGCGCTCGACCGGCTGCCGATGTGCCCTCCGATGTCGTCGCCGAGCCGATGAGTGCCGACGTCGGCTCAGGGATCGGCGTGGCCTGAGGCGTCGGTGAAGGGGTCGGCGCCGCCGTGGGCTGGGTCATTTCTGCCGCCAGCCCTGCGGCAACGGCGACCGGCGTGGGATAGATGATAAGCATTGGCTCGACCGAGGCGGTATTCGCGGTGTCAATCTCATCCAAGGATGACACCTTGGGCATAGCCGGGCGCGGCATGAGCAGGCTGGACAAGCCCAGCGCTCCGGCCAGCCCGAAAGTAAGGATCGCCAGGAGCAGCCGTCGGTTAGCGCTGCGCTGCGCGTTCCGGCGAGTCGTGTAGTATGCGGCGAGCTGTGCGCGACGCGCGGTCCGCACGGCGCTGACGAAGATGAGAAGGGCGACTAGGGCAACGATGCCGGCTGCAATGCCGAATAGATCCGACGCAGGAATCACGTTGGGGCATTATAAGAAGTTGGAAATCCCTCGGCAAAAACGAGCATAGCCGCCGGCATCGCCTGGCGGCTACCCGATTGACTGCCGCGATCTTGACAAGCTTGGCCTAGGCGACCACCGGCAGCTCTGCTTGCGCTCGCTCGATCTCGCTCTGGGGCAGCTCGTAATCCTCGATCTTCCCGGCCAAGTAACGCTCGTATGCCGACAGGTCGAAGTGGCCATGACCGCACAAATTAAAGGCGATCACCCGGCTCACGCCTTCCTCGCGGCAGCGGATCGCTTCATCTATGGTGGCGCGAATGGCGTGCGCAGCTTCCGGCGCCGGCAAGATGCCTTCGGTTCGCGCAAACATCACGCCGGCCTCGAAAGTCGCCCGCTGTTGCACGGCGCGCGCCTCGATCACCCCATGCCGGTAAAGCTCGCACACGCTGGATGCCATCCCGTGGTAGCGCAAGCCTCCGGCGTGGATCGGCGCGGGGATGAAGCTGTGGCCCAGGGTGTACATCTTGAGGAGCGGCGTCATCATGCTGGTGTCGCCGTAATCGTAGGCATAGATGCCGCGGGTGAGCGATGGCGCCGCGGCCGGCTCAACGGCCACAACTCGCAGATTCGGCGCTCGGCCGGTCAACTTGTCGCCGATGAACGGATAGGTGAAGCCGGCGAAGTTGCTGCCGCCGCCGATGCAGCCCACTAGTATGTCGGGATAGACGCCGGCCATCTCGAGCTGCCGTTTGGCCTCTAGCCCGATCACGCTTTGGTGCATCAACACATGGTTGAGCACCGATCCCAGCGCATACTTCGTCGGCGTTGGGTTCGTCACTGCGTCTTCTACGGCTTCACTAATGGCGATGCCGAGTGAGCCGGTGTTGTTCGGGTCTTTGGCCAGGATGGCGCGGCCAGCCTGTGTGTCTTCGCTGGGCGAAGGGACAACCTGCGCTCCCCAGGTCTCCATCAATGCGCGGCGATAGGGCTTCTGCTCGTAGCTCACCTTGACCATATACACCTTGAGTTCGATGCCGAAGAGCTGGCAGGCGAGTGCCAAGGCACTGCCCCACTGCCCTGCGCCGGTCTCCGTGGTGATGCGCTTAGTGCCGGCCTCCTTGTTGTAGAACGCTTGGGCAACCGCCGTATTTGGCTTGTGGCTGCCGGCTGGGCTCACGCCCTCGTATTTGTAAAAGATCTTGGCCGGCGTCTGCAGCGCCTTCTCTAGGCGATGGGCGCGGTAGAGTGGCGTAGGACGCCAGAGCTTATATACCTCGCGCACCGGAGAGGGGATTTCTACCCATCGCTCGCGCGACACTTCCTGCAAGATCAGTGCCATGGGGAAGAGCGGGGCCAGATCATCCGGCCCTACCGGCTGCTTGGTCCCAGGATGCAACACGGGCGGTAGCTCGAACGGTAGATCTGCCTGGATGTTGTACCAGGCCGTAGGGATGTCGTCCTCGGTGAGCAGGAACTTGGTTTGATCGGCCATGCGCAAGTTTTAGCACAGAACGCTGCGTCGGCAATTGCCGAGGGTAGCCCAAACCGGCGTTCACGAACCGTAGGCCTGAGCTCTTGTGATGCCGAAGTGGCGCGCCGTGCCGCTAGGACTCCGGCGGACGCGCACGATGCGCCTTGCGCTCCAGGCGTGCAATCCGATGGGCAATTGCCGTGCGCAGTGTCGGACTCGAGGTAGCGCGCATGGCGCGGCGCGCGAAGGCGAGCGCCCGCTTAGGGTCGCACGCGCGCCATTCGTAGTATTTAGCGACCTCGATCAGGCCCTCTACGTCATCCGACTCCGCCAAGCGCTCCCAGATGGCCAGCGCGTCAGTGCTGTGCCCGCGTCGCTGCATGAAACGTGCGACGTGGCGCAAGGCCGAGGCGGGCAGGTCGGACGCCGCGGCGCGATAGCTGCGCTCGGCAGCGTCATAGTCGCCGATGCGCTCGTAGAAGCGCGCCGCGTTGAAATGCTCTATGGCATCCTGCGGATGCGTGACCGCATCCGCCAGACGCGCTACCAGCGTGACCATGGAGAGGAGGTCGGCTTCGTTGTGATACATCACGCGCTGCATGTCTTCATTCAAATCACCGCCGCCGGTCGCCAGATACTCGCGGTACAAGAAGGGGATGACCGCGCCAGGCACATCGCGCTGCCCGCGTCGCACCCCGAGCAGGTGAAACTCCAAAGAGCTCAGGCTGCATGATTCCAAGCTGCCCCGCCAGATGCGCCGAGCCGGCAACAGCAAGTCAAGATGATGTTTGTCTGCGAAAGGGGGAGCAATGCGCGACAGGATAAAGCGCGATTCCAGCAACGGCACGTCGAAGGCCTGGCCGTTGAAGGTGACCACGTGCCGCCGATCGCGGATGCGCCGACCGACCTCGTATAGCATGGCTGATTCCTCAGCCGGGTCGCGCAGGAAGAACTGCTCGACGACGAATTGCGCGCCGTCGAAGTAACCCATGCCGACCAAGAAAGCGAGCGTGCCGGCGCCGCCGTTGAGGCCGGTCGTCTCGGTGTCCAGAAATAGCGCCTGGCCTACATCCACTTCCTCCACGTCGGAGCCTAAGGCGAGTTTGGCGAGCAACTTAGGCAGATGGCATAGCGCGGCGTCAAGCGGGCGGTCGCCGTGGCGATGCGTGCGCACGTAGGCCGACCGGCTCACATACGCCCAGCCGAATGGGGTGCGCAGCGGCTCGAGTTGGGCGCGAGCCACCGCGCCGACGTGATCCGCTTGCAACGCCGGACGCGAGGGTTTGATGGGTGAGATATTTTTATGCGCACCCAGCCGTCGCAGTCGCTCGCGCAGGTCAAGGTTCACCGCTTAACCAGTATAACCATGCTGATGCGCGGCCCGCAGAATTGCTCGGGCGCTTTGCTCGGGCGACGACTAGCCTGTGTGCCCGTGTTGACTGCGAGCCGCACTGCGCAGCGCTGATGCCTGTTACTTGCCGCGTATGCTTTGGCGGCGTGGCGTTTCGCTGCGTTGCCGAGTGCGGCCGTGAGGCGAGCCAAGCAGATGATTTAGCCTTTGACGCTACCTGCCGTCAGCCCCTCGACCAAGAAACGTTGGGCAAAGATGTAAAAGCCGACGACCGGGATGGACATGATCAGCGAGGCTGCCATCAGCTGGCCGTAGGGGTATAGGTCGGCAAAGACCAATTTCTGCAGACCAACCGGTAGCGTGATCAGCCGCTCGCTGGTCAGAAAGACGAACGCATAGAGGAATTCGTTCCATGCGTTGGTGAAGGCAATGAGGGTGATGGCCAAGAGTGCCGGCAATGCCAGCGGCAGCGTGATGCGCCAAAAGGCGCCGAAGCGGTTTGCCCCGTCAATCATGGCCGCTTCCTCCAAATCCTCCGGGATCGAGCGGTAATAGCCCATCATTACCCAGGCGGCGAACGGCATGAGGAAGGTGGGGTAGGTGAGGATGAGCGCCACGTGTGTGTTGATCGCGCCCAGGCTGGTCAGGATGCGATACATTGGGATGAACATCAACGAGCCGGGCAGCAGATAAGTGACCAGCAGCAGGGTGGTCAGCGCGCCTGCGCTGCGGAACTTCAGCCGCGCCAACGCGTAACCGCCTAGTGCCGCGAAGAACACCGAAAAGGCCGTTGTAATGAGCGCAATGACAACTGTGTTGCGGAACCACAGCACGTAGTTTGTCCTATTGAGCAGCGTGTCGAACTGCGTCCACACCCACGGGTCGGGCCAGAAGAGCGATACGCGCTGCTGAATCTGCAGATCGCTCTTGAAGGCCGTGATGATAACGAAGTAGAACGGGAACAGCACGAAGAACAGAAACGGCAGGAGCAGAATCAGCCGGAAGACGACGCCGAGCCGCGCGCGCACGGCAGATGACAAGTGTCGCTCCGCCAACAAGCCCAGCCCATAGCCGACTAAGCCGATCATCGCGGCCACTGCTAGTGTCGCCAGCACGCTGATCATCCCCTCGACCGGGTTGCCACTGCTGAGCGCAGCCAAGATGATCAGCGGGGTGACACCTGCGAGGATCAGCCAAGGCATCGAGCGCGTAGATAGGAAGGCGGCGAACCGTCCGAATCCAAAAAGCACAGCGCAGATGATTGCCGTGATCAGGCCGCAAATCAGCAAGCCGATGAGGCCGGCCGTGCTCAGGGTGGTGACAGCCGCAACGACAATGGCGGCGCCGGCGATGGCCCAGGGTAGCGCACGCCCGGCAGCGCGCAGCCAGAGGCTGCCGATCTCGCGCGGCGCGCTGCGATCCACACCTTGGCGCATGAAGCGCGCCAACAGGATGATGAAGATAGCCAGGAACGGCGCGGTCATGAGCGACACAGCCGCGCCGGGGCCGAATCGATTTTGCAACAGCGCGCGCTCATAGGCCAGAATAGAGTACACGCGGGTTTCGCCGCCGGGTCCGCCGCCCGTCATCAGGTAGATCAGGCCGAAGGTGTTGAAAGTACTGATGGTTGACAGCAGCACCGTCACCGCCATCACGTAACGCAGCCCCGGCAAGGTGATGTTAAAGAATCGCTGCACGCTGTTGGCTCCGTCCACCTCTGAGGCTTCGTACAGCTCCTTGTCAATGGCCTTGAGCCCGGCCAGCAATAACATGGTGAAGAACGGGATGCCCTTCCAGATATTGACCGCAATTACGCTTGCCAACGCCAGGCCTGGCTCGGACAGCCAGCCGATGTCGCGATTGATGATTCCCAGGGCTCTGAGCAGCGGGTTCAGGGTGCCGAACAGAGGGTCGAAGATGCCACGCCAGGTCAGCGCAGTCACGACCTCCGGCACGATCCACGGCAAGAGCATGATGCCGGAAAGTACGTTGCGCCACGGCAGCCGGCTGTTCAGCAGCGAGGCAATAATGAGGCCGACGACCAGCTTAGCGGCCACCGAGATGACCGTGAAACGGATGGTGTTGCCGATCGAGCCGACGAACTGCGCATCGGTGAGCAGTCGCCGATAGTTATCCAGCCCGACGAAAACCTCCTGGCGGTTGATCGTGCGGATGAACATGCTCATGTAAACCGCGTTGAGGAATGGATACAGGATCAACCCGGCCATGAGGATGACCATCGGTGCGACGAACAACGCGGCGATCTTCCAATCCCTGCCCAGCCATCGCTCCAGTCGCTTGTTCAGGCTCATCCCCTGGGATTGCACCAGCCGGGTGGGTGCGGTCATTTGTTGAGCCATGTTCCTCTCCGCTTTTTGTCTGCCCCTGCCTCGCCACGCCCTGCCGGTATACGGGCAGGGCGTGGCAGGTGGAGCGTCAAAACAGGATTCCCTAGCTTTGCGGCAGGCCCTTCTCCTCGAAGATGGCGATGCCCTTCTCGGTAGCGTCCTTGACGGCTTCGGCGGCGGTCATCTTGCCAGTGATGATGTTTGCCATCATCTCGCTCAAGAAGCCGGTCGCGAACCATGCGTCAATGGCGGCGTTGCTCTGCGCCGGATAGGCGAAGCCGGTGTAGTCGTTGGGGTTGAACATGATCTCTTTCAGCATCGGGAAGTTGGGATCAACCTTGAGCAGTTCATCCGTCCAACCGTTCTTGTAGGCCGGCATCACCAAGCCGCCGCCCAGCGCCGACAGCGGCGCGAATACTTCGGGGTTCATAAAGTGGATCACGATCTGCTTCGCCACATCGGGGTTCTTGGCGCCGCGCATGATGGTATACCACTGGTTGCCGCCCGCCCCGAGGATCAACGAGCCGTCGTTAGTGACCGGGAAGTTCATCCAGGCAGTCTTCTCATAGACGGGGTTCTTATCGGCCTTAGCCTTGGCGTAGACGCTGGGCGCGTTCTGCGTCATGCCGATCTTGCCGGCCAAATACGCTTCGTTGTTGCTCGGGTCGGTCCAGCTCTCCACGCCGGGCGGCAGGATGTTCTTGTACTTTGGATCAGTGTAGATGGCCGCCAGCCATTCCACGCCAGCGATGGTCTCCGGCGAGTTGAACGTGATCTTGGTGCCGGTCTCGTCCACGGCGCGGCCGCCGAAGGCTTGGAAGGCTATCTGGATTAGGCCATGGCCGTCGCCGCTCTTGTTCACGGTCAAACCCCAGCCGTACATCTCCTTCGACGGGTCGGACATCTTGATCGCGGCATCCAGACGCTCCTGGAGGGTGTTGAACTGCTTGGCTAGGTCTACGCCTGCGGCCTCGGCCACATCCTTGCGCACGTACCAGCCGCCGATGACCGAGCTGTGCGGCGCGGCCCACCACTTGCCCTCGAACCTCGCGTTGCGCGGCGCAGTGGCCGGGACGATGTCGCCATACTTCGACACCAGCTCCTCCACTAGAGCGGTGTGGTCCTCGGTCAATTCGAGGTCGAACATCTGCGCGATGCTATTGCCGTGGTAAGCCAAGTCGGGAGGATTACCCGCAGCGACTGCGGCCTGCATCTTAGCGATGAAATCACCGAACAGTTCAGGGTTGACCGTCGAGACGTCGGGCGTATAGCCGAGGCTTCTGATGTATTCCTCGGTCTTGGCCTTTAGCTCGATTTCGAGCTCTTTGAAGTATTCCTGACGGTGCAATACTTGAATCGTGCCGCCGGCCGGCGCTGCAGGGGCAGTGGTAGGCGCAGGCGCCTCAGTCGGGGCAGGTGCTTCGGTGGGGGCGGGCGCCGCCGTTTCGGCCGGTTGTGCAGGCGCGGCCGGCTGCGCCGGGGTGGCCGGCGCAGCGCAGGCAGCCAGTGCCGCGCCGACTCCGGCAAAGGCAGACAAGCGAAGCAATTGGCGTCGAGTGAGTCGAGTCTCTCTCTTCATTTCAAATCCTCCTTTTCAATCTTCCCGGATTGACCAGCTTCTCGGGTCGAAATGGTTTCTTAAAGTGTAAGAGTGTAGAACGACGCCTGCGATCGCGCAAATCTACCTGCCGAGGCGACCCAAGTCATCCCTAAGAGGCCGGCGTCACTGCGCATGAGAGTAAATATCCGGTCTCGCGGAGACAAAGCCCGGCACGACTCTTACTGCCAACGAAGCAGCGAAACACTTCTGCTACCAAACGCACTCAAAAAGGCCGAATGTCTCGGGATAGGGCAGCATGCGACAACGCGCTTTGAAACGCGGGTCGCCGACTAGAAGACGATTAGACGTGTTTGTGGCTATAAGGTTGCCCTGCTCGTCTGCTTTGATTTGCACTTGTATGAAGCGGGGGGAGCGAGATAGGACGTAATCCACATCCCACTTGCCGAATCCATCCCCGCGTCCTAGGATGCCGCCGGGGAACTGGGGCTTGAGATGAGCGATGTGGGCATCAGTTAGGCCGAACATGTCGAGGACGTGCACATCCAACGGCAGCTCATAGCTAATTTGACCGGCATCGGTCACTGCGATCACTTCGCCTGGCCCGAGACGCTCCTGGATGTAACGTATCCCTTCACCTGGGTCTGAGGCTAGCGCGGGCAGGTGCTCTAGGATGCGCGTCTCCGCCACGCCGAGGGAGAGGATCGCCACTTGTATGCCGACTAACCCGGCCAGCAGCAGATGTTGCCGCTGGGCACTAATCTGCCGCGCTATCCATGCAAGCCCGCAATACGTCAGAACGGCAGCAGCAGGAAGGATGTGCGCCAAGAAGCGCTGCGCAGGCATCCAATCACCCCCGCCCACGAAGGTGAACGCAGCATACCCAAGCACCGCAAGCAACAGATACAAGGGGAGTGCCTAAACCCAAATACTTGCGTAGTCCCGCGGATAGCTCTGATAACCCGGATGCGCTTGCTTGAACAGCTGCCGCCGATTCCAGCATTGCACAAACAACGCAACCGACCGCCGCAGCGCTTCCACACACCGCGAAAAGCACCGCGTCCGTCGGCCTAAGCGTGTGAGAGCTTGCCGCAACTCAGCATGCCCAGCTTCAACCGAATAGGTCTGCGACTTGCCTGGCGCAACCCGATGCCACCCGCCATGGTAGTCCAAAGCTGCATACCCATTGAAGCCGTCGGTGCAATCCTGAAGTGCCCTTGTCGCTTGATCCACCACCGCCTGCGACACTGCTTCATCGCGGGATAGAGTATCTACCAGCTCATCACGCAGCGCGCGCCGGCGCTCGACCTGCGTGATGAGATAGACGCCGTTTTTTCTCCCGACGAATGTGAACCGCTCATCGAGCTCGACGACGGTATCGTCGTCGGGTGGGGGCTGGGGGATGGGGGCAGCCAAGGCACGTTCACCAGCGCACTTGACCCCAGCGGGAGGCGCACTTGCTCGATGTGGTATAAACCTCAGCCGTCGGATTCCAAGCTATCGCTTGCCACACCTGAAGCCGCAGCACGATCGGAGAGTCAGAACGCAACATGAGAATCGTCACTCGCACACTTGTTGCCGCCACAGTTGGCGCCTTGAGCGTTTCGGCGCTCACGATCTCGCCGTATTTCGCCACGGCACAAACCGGCACGCTCTACAGCCCTGGCTACAACTTGCTGATCAACCCCGGGCATGAGCATCCCGGAACATACTTCGCCGGGCGCGGCGAGATCAACGTCACTTGGGGTTGGATTCCCTTCTGGGAGGAAGCCCCCCCTGGAGTTGACCCGCGTGATCCGTACTATCGCACGCCTGAGTTCCGACCGGTCTTCCGACACGAGTATCCCTACCGCGTCCGCAGCGGTGGCGGCTCCGACCGCTGGTTCAACTTCTTCGCCTTGAATAAGAAGGCCGGCATCATGCAGTATGTGATCAACCTGCCGATCGGCGCGCCGATCCGCTTTACCTCTTGGGTGCAACTCTGGTCCAGTAACCTGAGCGAGCAAGGCACGATCCCGCCGAAGTCAATTCAGGACGGTAACCTCAAGGTGCGCGTGTGCATTGACCAAGACGGCGGACCGCGCGACATGACCGATCCCAACTTGATCTGCTCCAACTGGGCACAACCCTATGACCGCTGGGAGCAGCTTTCCGTGGACGGCGTGGCCATGAACAGCGCGGTAAACGTGCTGATCTGGAGTTCGGCGGAGCTGCCGGTCGAGCACAACGACATCTACGCCGACGACAGCTGCTTCGAGATCCTGCCTGCGCCGGGCGATAAGGGCATTTGCCTCGGGCAGGGATATATCGCGACCGGACCCGGCGTCGTCCCGGCCCCGCCAGATGTGATCAACATCAAGCCGCCGGCTCAGGACCAAGTCAAGGCTAAACCTCAGCCTACGCCTGCCCCGGTCACGCCGGTGAAGGCGCCGGAAGGCGATCAGCCGGCGCTGGCCGTCAACGCCCGCAGCAGCTTGAACATCCGAGCTGCGCCGGATCAGAAAGCGCAGATCATCGGCAACGTCAAGCGCGGCACGATCTTGTCGGTGCTTGGCAAGAGCACGGACGGCAACTGGTTCCAAGTCCAGCACCAAGGTAAGAAAGGCTGGGTCGCAGCGAGGTTGACACTCCCGAATGCCGCCGCGCGCGCGGTGCCAATTATCTCGCTGAGCGGAGAATAAGCCCTAACGTTAAATACCGAATACGTAGAAATGACCGGTTAATAGCCGGTCATTTCTACGTACCCCAAACCGGCTGCCGGCCCGGCAGCTGAGATACCTTTGAAAGTTACCGCGCCTTCCCAATAACGCTGCGTCAAACGCATCTCTTGGTCGGGGATGCGCGCCGTAATTTCGATATCCAAGCCATAGCGCGGTGACGTCAGCCGCCAGCGCACCGGGTAGGTTGCGCCGGTGTGCGGGCTGGTCCAGCGGTCAAGCACGGTGATCGTCACTTCATCCTGGCGGATGAGTTCCGTTCGTCCGTTTGCGTCCACGTACGTGCCCTTGGCGAAGGTCGTCTTGCCCGTCTGCTTCTGACGCAGCTTGAAGAACATCACCTCACGCCCGTCCGTAAACTGGAGCGAGAACCAGTCCCAGCCCTCGGTGTCATCGTCTAGCGCGCTGGTGCTCCATTCGCGGTCGAGCCAGCTGTTGCCTACCACGGTGAACGTCCCCTGCGGCGTTTGCACTTTGCCCTCCGTCGCCATGCGCGTCATCGAGTAGTAGTACGAGGCATTGCCCGGATTGGGCGACTTCTGGCTGAGGCCGCGATCGCCGTGAAAGACCGGCGGCTTTGTGTTCCTCAGGGTCAGGTCTATGGCATAGCCGCCTTGCGCGGCGGTCAACCGCACGTGACCCGCGTCCCCATCATCACCTACAGCGGCGGCCGACCAGTCCTCGACGAAGACGCGGAAGGGCACGGCCTGCGCGCCGGCCAGGCCGGCCGCGCCTCGGCTGTACTTCTCAAATGCGACGTGATCGTTGGCCGCGCTATCTGTGACGGCGAAGTGCACGAAATACACCTGGTCGAAGGCGAAGGCCGATTCGCGATCGGCAAGCGTCGCCTGCTCATCGGGCGGAACTAGGGCGCGGCGAAAGAAGGTGAGCTGGTAGCCGAAGTGCCGTCCCGAGGCGTCGAACAAGTTGCCGGTGTAATACCACCACTCCGTCTGATATTCGTCGTGTGGGCCATGGTCGCGCGGGAAGTCGAACGCACGTGGTTGCAGCGCCCGCGCAAAGCGATCCGACATCGCGTCGCGTTGCAAGCCGGCTACGGTGGCCCGCGCCTGTCCGTCGTCGCCCTCCGCCGGGCGAAAGGCAGCCCAGCCCAGCGCTGCCAAACCCAGCGCCGCCATCCCACCTACAACGATCTGTAAGCCTTTATTCACATCGCACCTCTATGCTTCGCTCGATGCCAACGATTGTAGGGAGTGCACCTGTGAATCGGCTGAGCGACGGGCTGATCCGCGCTCGAGACGCCGCGCTAAGTTGGATGTTCGGCAGGCCGGACTGCGCGCCGCGCGCAACACACGCCAGCTCGGTCTCCGCGGCGATCGCCGCCGAGCTGCGCGCGACGATGAACCGGCTGAAGGCGCAGGCTTTCAGCTCCGATGGGACGCGGGTGAACTATGCCGAGGTGCGCCGCAGCAACGACTACGCGCACTACCGCGAGCAGCTCCTGCCGCAGCTGGCCGCCTTCGACCCGACAACGCTGCGCACACGCGCCGAACGCACCGCCTTTTGGATCAACCTATACAACGCAGTCATCATTGACGCCGTGATCACCGTCGGCGTCACGCGCAGCGTAACCGAAGGCGATCCAGGTGGGATGCGCTTCTTTCGGCGCGCCGGTTGCGTCGTGGGCGGCCGATGCCTGAGCTGCGATGACATCGAGCATGGCATCCTGCGGGCCAATCGTGGCCACCCGCTCATCCCCGGTCCACACTTCGCCTCCGATGATCCACGCCGTGCCTGGATCGTCGAACCGCTCGATCCGCGCATTCACTTCGCCTTGAACTGCGCCAGCCGGTCCTGTCCGCCCATCGGCATCTACGATCCTGAGCGACTGGATGCGCAGCTTGAGCTGGCCGCGCGCA
>JANWVF010000121.1 GCA_025056965.1 Thermoflexales bacterium
AGGGCCGGCGTGTTGGCAGCGTCATAGGTCTGCTTAATGTGATCCGCGGCGCCGCCTTGTCGGTTGTGCAGCACAATGTCGCCGATGCCGGACGCCGCCGGCGGCTTAAGCGTGACCAGCAGGTCGCCGCGGTATGTATGCTCGATGTCCACCCAGACCTTGAGCGCCTTGAGCGGGCGCGTCTCGGCGATGGTTGCGCTGAGCTGCGCCGACTTCAGGTCTGGGATCGGCACATCTTGCTTGACCGAGACGATCATCACCGGCTGCGCCTGCGACGGGACGGCCAACTCGACCGCTTTGCGCGCGTTTACCCGCCCGAAGCCATACCAATGGCTGTGCCCGTTGGCGTCGTAATTCCCATTGGCTACATCTATCTTGTCGCAAGATTGCTTGATGACCTCGCGCACCTCATCCCAGCGCAGGTCGGGGTTGCGCGCCAAGATGAGCGCCGCGACACCGGCGACGCCGGGGCATGCGCTCGATGTGCCGCCGAAGCTGTTTGTGTAGTTGCCTTGCGCGTCGCCGCGGCTGACTTGACCGGGGTTATAGCCGGGCGCACCGCTGCGATCCGTCGTCCAGATACCGGGCGTGAGCGAGGGATATCCGTTGCTGCTGGGGAAGGCGCACCAGATCGCTTTGCCGTAGTCGCTGTAGGCCGCCCGCGTCCCCATGTCGTTGCACGCCGCAACGGCGATCACCTTCTCGTAGCTGGCATAGCCGTCGTTATCCACGCTCTCGTTGCCATTGCCGGCGGCGAATAGGATCACGCAGCCCTTGCCGTTGCGCCCGCTGTTGATCGCGTAATCTATAGCCAGGCGCGTGGAGTCGGGCAAAGGCACGACTTGCTTGTGGAGCGGATCGTTCGGATCCCACCATTTGCCGTCGGCCGGGCCCCAGCTGCATGAGATGACGTCCGCGCCGTTCTGTGCCGCCCAGACGAAGGCGTCGGCCTCGCTCTGCGAGCCAAGGCCGGAGACCAGCCGGATTGGCATCAGTCGCGCCTTCGGTGCGACACCTGAGGCGCCGAACGCGCCGTTGGCGCAGGCCACGCCAGCGCAGGCCGTGCCGTGGTTGTCGCCATTACCCGGCCGCGGGTCATTGGTGCGGCGCGTCACATCGCGCGGGGCGACAATCTTGCCCGCCGAGCGGAATTCTTCGTGGTCAATGTCCACGCCGTCATCAATGATCGCGATCGTCACGCCCTCGCCCTGTGAAAGCTCCCAGGCCGCCTCGACGTTGGCGCTTTGGTCTATCACGCGGCCGGCGATGGTCGTCTTGCGCAGATGCCACTGCTGGGGAAAGGCGGCTCGGTCGCGCCGACGGCGAATCAGCTCAGGGTGGCACAGCTCCACAGCTTCCTCCTCGAGTATCCGCCGAGCCATGTCAAATACGTCGAGGCCGATGCCTTCTGGCGCGGCGAGGAAGTAGGCGTTGCGCGCGTAGTCCACCTGCGACTTGATGGTCAGCCCATACTTCTTGATCAGCTGCCGACAGGTCGTGGACTTGGCCTCGTCGTCGAACTTGATGAAGAGGTTCTCGGTGTAGAGCACCGGCACCTTGGACTGGGGGTCAACCAGTACGCGGCCGGCGAAGCGTATGTCCGGTTCGCCCTTCAGCACGGCGCGCGCCTCGTCGCGGACGGATTTGGCCTGGCGCGTCGTGCGCGTCCGCAGCACGGCGACGCCGACGTTGGCATACTCCTCCTCGAGCTCAAATTGCTCGAGGATCTCCAGGGCATCGTCCGAGAGCGCTGCGCCCTCACCCGGCATGTCCGTAAAAAGCGGACTTTGGCTGCGGGTGCGCACGGCGATCAAGTGACTGCTCTCCTCGAGCCGATAGGTATAGCCGTCTTTGCCCCCATACTGGACGATGTATCTGCTCATGGCGAAACTCCCTTCTCTGCGAGGCGTGATGGATGCTTGAGGTTGCGCGCGTTGTTCTCAGCGCTATCTTAGTGCAACGTAATCATAGCGAGCAATATAATTCTGTCAAATTCACTCGCACAGCAGCCAGGACTGTGCATGTTGAGGAATGCCGATGAGTCATCTATCGGAATACCCGGCGCGCCTGCGCGCCAGCACGGTGCATCCTGAAACGATCTACATACGCGCAGCAGGTTGTCATGCTGTGAAAGGTGCATCGCCCGCCTGCCGGTCAGGCGCAGCCAAAGGCAAGGTCATAACGATTGAGGATGAGGGCAACATCTACCAGATATTCGAGGGAGAGCCCAAGACTCCGACCGAAGAGGTCACCGCGGTTTATCGAGGCGACGGCAACCTGCTGTGCGTGCCTACAGGGCGAATCTTCATTCGGCTCGAAGAGGGGCTACGCGCGGAAGACTTTGCGGATGCATTTCGCAAGCTCGGCTTTGTCATCGCACAATCGCTCCCCTACGCCCCGCACGCCGCTTGGCTGGAGCGAGAGGATGGTGACGCCGCTGCGGCGCTTCGCAGCGTGAGCGCACTGGAGCAGTTGCCACAGGTGCGTAACGTTGAACCTCAGCTCCTCACCGCGCGCACCTGGCGCTAAGCCGTGATACGCTGAACGACGATGTCGGCGACGAACTTCCTCGAGCGCCTGGCCGAGCACCCGCTACTGGCCGATGGGGCGATGGGCACCATGCTCTATGAGCGCGGGTTCAGTTTCGATGAGTGTTATGACGCCTTCAACCTCACGCGCCCCGAGGTCGTGTTAGACATTCACCGCCAGTATGCGGCAGCCGGCGCAGATATCTTGGAGACAAATACCTTCGGCGCGAACGCGTTCCGGTTAGCCGCGTGGAACATGTCGAGCGCGGTGGCAGAGATTAACGCGCGCGGGGTGGAGCTGGCCCGCCAAGCCGCGCGAGATGTGCGCGCCAACATCTTGATCGCGGGCGCAGTGGGCCCGCTCGGCGCGAACCTCGCCCCGCTCGGCAGCATCAGCCATGACGAAGCCTACCGTGCGTTCTACGAGCAGATTGCGGCGCTGGCCGAGGCCGACGCCGACCTGCTGATTCTGGAAACCTTCTCCGACCTAACAGAACTCAGAATAGCCGTAAGTGCGGCTAAGTCGGCCTGCGACTTGCCGATCGTTGCCCAGATGACCTTTAACCGCGATCAGCGCACCGTGATGGGCGTGACGCCAGTGCAGGTCGTTCAGGCGCTGACCGAACTGCAACCGGCGCTCATCGGCGCAAACTGCTCCACCGGGCCGCGTGGCGTGCTTGAGGTGATGCGCCAGATGGCCGCGGCGACGCAGAAGCTCAACGGCTGGGTGCCACTTCTCTCGGCAATGCCCAACGCCGGCTTTCCCGAGGCGCGGGGGTCGCGGGTGTTTTACCCTGCCACACCTGAGTACTTTGCCGACTATGCGCGGCACTTCGTCGAGGCCGGCGTGCGACTGGTAGGCGGATGCTGCGGCACAACGCCGGCACACATTCACGCCATGCGTGTCGCGTTGGACAAGCTGGAGCAGCGCACGCCCACTTCGGCCATCAGAGTGGAAGTTCATCATTCCACCGAGAGTCACGCGCTCCCTTACGGCGATGCCGGCGTTCCCACTGCCCTGGCGCAGGCTCTGGACGAAGGCCGCTTCGTGACCACGGTCGAGATCGAGCCGCCCAAAAGTGCCGATACCTCGTCTATCGAAGAGGTCGCGCGCATGTTGAAAGAGGCCGGCGCAACCGTGCTCGACATCTCCGACATCCCGATGGCTCGCATGCGCATGACCGGCCTGGCCGCTGCGCATCGCGTGCAGGCCGGGGCGGAGATCGAG
>JANWVF010000046.1 GCA_025056965.1 Thermoflexales bacterium
GGGCTGACTTCCTTGAACTCCGGCTCTTGCATGGCGCAGTGCGCCATTGCCACAGGGCAGCGGGGATGGAAGCGGCAGCCGCTGGGCGGGCGCAGCGGGCTGGGCACATCGCCCTTGAGGATGATGCGCTCGCGTTTGAGGTTCGGGTCGGGGATGGGGATGGCGGAGAGCAACGCCTGCGTGTATGGATGCAGTGGGTTACGGTACACCTCATCGCGGTCGGCCAGCTCTACTATTTTACCCAGATACATCACCGCCACGCGGTCGGAGATGTGTTCGACCACGCTCAGGTTATGGGCGATGAACAGGTAGGTCAGGCCGAACTCGCGCTGCAGCTCCTTGAGGATGTTGAGCACCTGCGCCTGGATGGAGACGTCGAGGGCGGACACCGGCTCATCGCAGACGATGAACTTGGGCCGCAAGGCCAGCGCGCGGGCGATGCCGATGCGTTGGCGCTGGCCGCCGGAGAACTCGTGCGGGTAACGACGCAGGTGGTCGGGGCGCAGGCCGACGCGCTCGAGCAGGTTGATGATGATCTCCTCGCTGCGGCCCTTCTCGTACTTGCCGTGGATCACCATCGGCTCGGCGATGATGTCGGCCACGCTCATGCGTGGGTTGAGCGAGTTGACCGGGTCCTGGAAGATCATCGAGATTTCCTGGCGCACTTTGGTCATCTGCTCGCGATCGAGTTCAAGCAGGTTGACCATGCGCGGCTGACCATCGGGAGAGAGCACGCGGCTTTTGAAGAAGACCTGGCCGGCCGTCGGCTCATACAGGCGAATAATGGATCGGCTGGCCGTCGTCTTGCCGCAACCACTCTCGCCTACTAGCCCCAACGTCTCACCCTCGCGCACATATAGGCTGACGTCGTCTACCGCTTTCACATAGCCTACGACTCTCCTGAGTAGGCCTTTTTGGATGGGGAAGTACTTCTTTAGCCCTCTGACGTCGAGCAGGATGTTATCGGCCTTGCCGTTCTGCGAAGCTTCTGTCATAGCCCTCACTCCTCATACAGCAGGCAGCGCACCCAGTGGTTCTCGCCCACTTTGGTCCAGTTCGGGATGAGCTTGTCACACTTGCCCGCCATAAACGCCGGACAGCGCGGGTGAAAGACGCAGCCGGTCGGCAAGTGCAGCGGGTCGGGCACCATCCCCTCGATTGAAGCCAGTCGCGCGCCGGTCTTCGGGCCGAGCTTGGGCACCGACTGCAGCAGCGCCTTCGTGTAAGGATGCTTGGGGTTGTAGAACAGGTCAACGACCTTGGCCCGCTCCACCTGTTTGCCCATGTACATCACGACGATCTCCTCGGCCATGCTGGCGATGACGCCGAGGTTATGGGTGATGAACATGATGGCCATGTTGGCCGTCTTTTGAAGTTCGCGCATGATGTCGAGGATTTGCGCCTCGATGGACACATCCAGCGCGGTGGTCGGCTCATCGGCGATCAACATGTATGGCTCGGTGGAGAGGGCGATGGCGATCATGACGCGCTGACGCTGACCGCCGGAGAGCTGATGCGGGTAGCTGTCTACGCGCTGTTCCGGCTTGGGGATGCCGACGCGGCGCAGCATCTGGACGGCGATCTCTCGCGCTTCCTCCTTGGTCACGGGCCGATATTGCATGATCTTCTCGGCCATTTGGTCGCCCAGCTTCTTGATCGGCAGCAGGCGATGCAGGGTGATCGCCTCGTTCAGGTGCGTGCCGGCCGTGTAGACCGGCGTGAGCGAGCTCATCGGCTCTTGGAAGATCATGGCGATCTCGCCGCCGCGGATCTGGCGCACCAACTCGCCGTCGGGGTCGAGCTTGGTCATGTCAATGACCTCGATCTCTTTGGTCTTGCCGGACTTGTCTGGGTAGCGCGAATAGCGATAGTACAAGATCTCGCCGCCGGTGATCTTGCCGGGCTTGGGCACCATGCGCAGGATGGCGCGCGCGGTGACGGACTTGCCACAGCCGCTCTCGCCGATGATGCCAACAGTCTGGCCGCGCCGGATGTCGAAGGTCAGGCCATCTACGGCCTTGACGACACCGCCGCGAATGTCGAATTCAACCTTCAGATCGCGCACCTCGATCAACGTCTGGCGCGCGTCGGCGGACGGCGCAGCCGTCGCGACCGGCACTTGGGGGGATAGATTCTCCATGATGATCTCCTAGCGGCCACTATATGGGTCGAGCGCATCGCGCAACCCGTCGCCGAGCATGTTATAGGTCAGGATGGTGAGCAGGATCGGCGGAACGACCCACAGCAACCAGGGTACGAAGCGGATGGCGCGCACCGTGCCGGCGTCTTGCAGCAGCGTGCCCCAGCTGGTGAGCGGTGGGCGCAGGCCAAGGCCCAGCCAGCTCAGCGCAGTCTCGGCCAGGATCATGCCGGGGATGGAGAGCGTGGCGATGACGATGACGTGACTCATCGTGCCTGGCATCAGGTGACGGAACATGATGCGCCGGTCGCTTGCGCCGAAGCTCTTGGCCGCCAGCGCATACTCGCGCTCGCGCAGCGAGAGGATCAACCCGCGCACCTGGCGCGCCAGGCCGCCCCAGCCCAAGAAGGCCAGGATGATCGTCAGCATGAAATACACCGTCGCCGGCGGCCAGAAGACCGGGATGGCGGCCGAAAGGGCCATGAACAGCGGGATGTTCGGGAATGCGGAGAGGAATTCGGTGAAACGCTGGACGAACATGTCCACGGCGCCGCCATAGTAGCCGGAGATCACGCCCAGCGTCACGCCGAGCACCAGCGTGAGGAACTGTCCGAGCAAGCCGATCATCAGTGACAGACGACCTCCGTATAGGATGCGCGTGAAGTAATCGCGCCCCAGCGAGTCGGAGCCCATGATGAAGATGCGCTGCTCGCTCTGATCGGCCTCGATGCCGAACAAATGAATGTTCATGGGGATCAGCCCGAACAAGCGGTATTCATCACCCTGGACGAACAACCGGACGGGATATTTGCGGTCGGTGTTGATCTCCCACGTGCGCAGGCGCCTGACCGCATCTATTTTGCGATCTAGCCCGTAGATGAACGGCGCCTGGAAGCGCCCCTCCGCATCCACAAAGCGAATCGCCGTCGGCGGTGCTTCCACGAAGTTGCTGCGGTTTTCCAGCTGATAGGGCGCGAGGAACTCCGGAATCGCCACGAACGAGACGTATAGGACGATGAGCAAAATCAGGCCGAGCACGCCCAGCTTGTTCTTCTTGAAGCGATACTTGACCAGGTCCCAATAGCTTTGCCCTATCTCTCGCTTCTTAGCGACGGGCAGCGCCGAAGGAGCCGTTGCTACTGCCATCTGTTCAATCCTCCGCGAACGTCAGTTGCGACATACTCTGGCGCGACCTACTCTAGGCGGATGCGCGGGTCCACCCACGCCAGCAATAGGTCGGCCACCAAGTTGCCAATCAACAACATAATCGTCAAGAACACGATACAGGTACCTGCCAGGTACATGTCGAGCTTACGCAGCGAGTCCACGAACACCGGGCCGATGGTCGGCAAATTCAGCACGATGGAAACCAGCGCCGAACCGACCACGATGCTCGGGAAGACCTCCGAGCCGAGGATGGTGATCAGCGGATTAATGGCGATGCGGACGGCGTGCTTCCAGATCACCGTGCGATTCTTCAGCCCACGCGCGCGCGCCGACTCAACGAACGGCTGGCCGAGCGTGTCCAGCAGATTGCCGCGCATGATGCGCACTAACCCCCCGATGCCGGTGACGGCTGCGATGAGCGCCGGCAGCCAGAGGTGATTCAACAAGTCCAGGAACTTCGCGAAGCTCCACGGGGCATCTTGAAATTCGGGAGAGAACAAGCCCGTCACTTCTAGGTTGAAGACGATGATGGCGAAGTACATGATGATCAGCGCCAGCAAGAAACCCGGCATGCCCAGACCGATGAAGCTGATCACCGAGATGACCTGGTCGGTTAATGAGTATTGCCTCACTGCAGAGAGCACGCCGAGCGGGATAGCCAGGAACCAGGTGATCAGCGTAGTAGCCAGGGCGAGGATGACCGTGTAGCCCAAGCGTGCACCGAGGATCTCGCTCACCGGGCGTTCGAATTCAAACGATTCGCCAAAATCGCCGCGCACGAAGTTGACCGCCCAGTTGATGTAACGCTCCAAGAAGGGCTTGTCCAGGCCATAGCGCGCGCGCAGCATCTCGACCTGCTGTTCTGCGCTGCGATCACCGCGGGCGCGCAGCTGCTCGATCTTTTGGGTAAGGTAGTCGCCGGGGGGCAACTCGATGATCACGAAGCTGACGAAAGAGACCAGCACAACCATGATCAACGCATAGCCGATCCGGCGAATGAGATAGTTCAACATAATATGCGCTTCTTCCTACGCTGATTTGACCTAGACGCAAGCGGCGGATGGGATGAACGCCCACCCGCCGCTTCATCACATGCTGAGAGTGCACGACCACGTCGCTTACACGACGAGCCATTACTTGTCCATCCACCATGTCGCGGCAATCTGGTTGCCGGGGGTTGACGGCGCCCACGGGCCGACCACGCCGTAGTCCAGGATGTTGCGCATGTAGTTCTTGACGATCACGGGCATGGGCTGATCGCCGGCGACGCCGATGACGAACGGCCCTTCCTCGACGATGACATCAATGGCTTCCCAGACTACCTTGTGGCGATCCTCGATGCTCTTGGTCTCCAAGCCTTTCTCGAAGAGGGCTTGCAGTTTCGCCGCTGGGCTGTCCGGCTCGGGCTTCAGACCGCAGGAGTAAGGCTGACCCTCGACAAGCTTGCACTTGTCTTTGCCCTGCTCATACCAGCGCCCGGCCAACGGGAACATGTAGCGGTTGACCAGCGGGAAGATCCAGTCCGGATAGGTCCAGATGTCAATCTCCGAGATGTGCGCGGCTTTCAGCATGTACTGGCCCTCGGCAACCCGCGTGCCTTCCTCGGGTTGACCTTCCATGTTGTTGATGCGCACCTTGATGCCCAGGTTGTTCTCCCACTGCGCCTTGGCTTCGGCTGCGGCGTCCACCTGCACCTTCAGACTGCCGCCCCAAGCGGTAACATCGAGCACCAGCTCAAACGGCTTGCCGCTGGGCAGGGTGCGGAAGCCATCCGCGCCCTTCTTCATGCCGATCTCGTCGAGCAGCGCGTTGGCTTTATCGGCGTCGAAGTCAGCGTAAGCAGACGCCCACTTCTTATAGACCTCTTGGCCCTCCGGACCGGCGAAGTGCCAGGACTGCGGGCTGATCGTTGCGCCCTTAGGCTCGCCGATGCCACCCCATGCCACGTCAATGATGCGCTGGCGATCGAGGCCGTGCGAGAGCGCCTGGCGGAAGCGCTTGTCGCGCAGCAGGGCGCGGATCTCGGCGGCCATCTCCGGCGTGTCATCCGGGTAGTTCTTGCCACCCTCGACGTAGTCCTGGTTCACCATGTAACCCGGCCAGGCGCCGGCGCCGTTCATGTAGTTCTTCAGGAAGCGATAGCCACCGGCCTCCGCCTTCTCTTGCAGCAGCGGGATTTCATTCGGACCGCCGCAGATGCGGAACGCGGTGTCGTAGCGGCCCTGCGCGCAGTTCAGGATGCGCACCTGCTCATCCGACACCAGCTCGACGGCAATCGCGTCAATGTAAGGCAGCTGGTTGCCTGCCTCATCCACGCGCCAGTAATACGGGTTGCGGGTGAACTTGTAGTTCTGGCCATCGCTGGACAGCTCGGTCAGACACCAGGCAAACAAGCAGGGATACCCCGGCGTCTGCCACCATTGATCGGCCTTCTGCAGGTCGTCATAGGTCTTATCCGGCGCATACTTGGGGTGGAACTGCTTGAGGTAGTGCGCCGGCTTCATCATGGAGTTGGCAAACTCCCAGTAGCCCTGCGCCATGTAGAACGGGTTGACCCACATCGGGCGATCGGACTTCCACACCACAGTGTGGTCATCGGGGAACTCCATGTCAATCAACGAGCCGTCGGACTTGCGCAGCCAGGCCGGCCGGTTGACGCTGCCTTTGTAGTTCTCGTCCAGGACCATGTCCTCCCACCAGAACTTCCAATCGGCAGTGGTATAAGGTTGACCATCCGACCACTTGAGGCCCTTGCGCAGTTTCAAGGTGAAGGTCTTACCGTCTTCTGACCACTCGTAGCTCTCGGCCAGCCCGGGCTCATAGCCGGTCAGGTCAGCCTTCCACTTAATCGGCGCTTCCACTGCGAAGTAAAGCAACACGTTGCCAACGCCGGGCCACCAGCTTGCGGTCTGGATGGTGCCACCGTATTTGCCGATGGCCTCGCGCACCGGCGTCACCACGGGCTGCTCGGGCAGGCGCTCTTTGACCGGCGGCAGCTTCCCCTCGCTAACTAGCTTGGCCAACTCGGGTGCCTCTTTGAACTCGGCTTCGGGCGCCACCGTCGGCGCGGGAGTGGGCGTAGCCTCCACAACTTGAATGGCCGCGGTTGGCGCGGCAGGGGGCTGGGTAGGCTCCGCAGGAGCGGTTGTTGGGGCGGGTTGCTGGGCCGGCGCGCCGCAGGCTGCCAGCACAAACGCCGCACCGGTGATGAGAGAAATTAGCTTAGTTCTCTTCATGGCTTTCCTCTTCTTATTAAGTTGGATTTCGTTTCATCCGTCACGGGAAGTTTTGATTCACAGCTTAAGAGCGATGTTCAGCTCGCTCGACAGTGCAGCGATTTCGGGTCAATCGCCTTCAGGATTGTAGATTTGTGGTTGTCTCTCCTCGAATAAATCCTCCTTCGACATCAAGTTTTGGCGTAGCGGTAGCCCGAGAAGCGCTGTTTCAGCACCAACGTTTGCAAGAGCTCACCCATCCTGGTCATCAGTTAAATCGGTTTTATACAAGCTTATCGGGATTGTCAAGTTGGATGAACGTTGAACATTTGAACGTTCAAACCGAGGGAAGGTAGAATCGCGAGGGCATGAAGAACGTCATGATTACTGGCGGCGCGGGCTTCATCGGCTCGAACTACGTCCGCTATGCCCTCGAAGCACATCCCGATTGGCACATCCTCGTACTCGACAAACTAACCTACGCAGGCAACCTCGACAACCTACAAGATGTCGCGGAGAAGTTTAGAGGTCGTTACAGCTTTGTGCAAGCCGACATCGCCGACCGCGAGGCCGTGTTCGACGCAATCCGCCGACATCAGATTGACACGATCGTCAACTTCGCGGCAGAGTCACACGTGGATCGCTCGATCCTCGACCCGGATGCGTTCGTCATGACCGACGTATTCGGCACATATGTGCTGTTGGAAGCCACGCGCGAGTTCGGCCTGGAACGCTTTCATCAAGTCTCCACCGATGAGGTATACGGCGACGTGCCACAAGGTCACTCTCAAGAGACCGATCCACTCGCGCCGAACTCGCCCTACGCGGCCAGTAAAGCCTCCGCCGATCTGCTCATCCGCTCGTATCGCATGACATACAACGCGCCGGTCACCATCACGCGCGGCTCCAATACCTTCGGCCCGTATCAGTATCCGGAAAAGCTCCTGCCGTTGTTCATCACCAACGCGATTGACGATCTGCCACTGCCGCTCTACGGCGACGGCATGCAAGTGCGCGACTGGCTATACGTGATGGATCACGTGCGGGGCATAGACATCGTGCTGACCCGCGGCCAGCTAGGTGAAGCGTATAACGTGGGCGGCGAGAACGAACGGCACAACATTGACGTCGTCCGCATGATGCTGCGCTTGTTGGGTAAACCGGAATCGCTGATCAAGCACGTGGCCGATCGGCCGGGCCACGACCGGCGCTACGCGCTGGACACCCGCAAGCTGCGCGCTTTGGGCTGGGCGCCGCGCACCGACTTCGAGGCCGCGCTGCGCGAGACGGTGGACTGGTACGTGAACAACGCCTGGTGGTGGCGCAAGATCAAGAGCGGCGAGTTCAAAGAGTTCTATCGTCGGCAATACGAGGCGCGCCTGGCCCAGGCAGTTTGAATTTGACATCGAACGCGCAGCCGGCTCGCGCGCCATTTCGCCTCCCTAGCATGTTTGAGATCACCTTCCTCGGCACTGCGGCCTCTGCGCCTTTGCCCAAGCGGGGCTTATCTTCGGCCATCATCGCACACGACGAATACCGCTTCATGGTGGACTGCGGCGAAGGCACGCAGCGCCAGCTGCTCAGCAGCGGCCTGGGATTCCGCCGCCTAGAACACATCCTGATCACCCATCCACACCTCGATCACATCCTCGGACTGGCCGGCATCCTCTCCACGCTCGGGCAGTGGGAGACGATCGAGCGCATCACGATCTACGGGGGGAGAAGCACACTGGACCGCGTTGAGGACCTGATCTACCGCATCGTGTTCCGTGGGACGCGGCCACCCATCCAGCTCGACCTAGTCGAGATCGAGGCGGGCATCGTCCTCAAGGGTGAGGACTTCGACGTGGTGGCCTTTCCGGTGCAGCATCGCGGCCCGGATTGTTTCGGATTCATCTTTCAAGAGCACTCGCGCCGCCCCTTTCTGAACGACAAAGCCACGGCGCTGGGTGTGCCGGAAGGCCCCGAGCGCCGCGACCTCGTGCGCGGCATCCCAATCACGCTGGCCGACGGCCGCGTGATCCGGCCGGAAGACGTGCTCGGCGAGCTTCAGCCGGGCGCAAAGCTGGTGCTAACGGGCGACATCGGCGAGACGACGGGGCTGGAGAAGGCAGCGCGCAACGCCCACGCGCTGGTGACCGAGGCGACGTATATGGACGTTGACATTGAGTTGGCGCGCCAGAACGGTCACATCACCGCCGGCCAGGCCGCTCGTTTGGCCCGTGAGGCCGACGTCAAACAACTCATCCTGACCCACATCTCCGGCCGCTACCGCGAGCGCGACCTGGAAGCCGAGGCGCGCGCCATCTTCCCCAACACGGTTATCGCGCGCGACTTCGACACGTTCAAGATCAAAGCGGAACGAGAAATGGTGCCTGGCTAACCGGCGACGATTGACGGTTGGCCGTTGACGGCCGACACCGGTCGGCAGTCTGACCTATAACTCACGACTCACAGCCCACATGCCCATCCTTCTGCTCATCCGCCATGCCACGAACGACTTCGTGAAGACCGGCCGCCTACCCGGTCGAACGCCCAACATTCACCTGAACGACGAGGGGCGCAAACAAGCGGAGGCGCTCGGGCAGATGCTGCGCGAACGCCCACTCGACGCCGTCTACAGCAGCCCGCTGGAGCGCGCCATCGAGACAGCCTGGCACGTCGCCGCGCCGCATGGGCTGCCGATTCACATCCGCAGCGCGCTGGCCGATATTGACAACGGCGACTTCACCGGCAAAGAGATCAAGCAACTCAGCGAAGACGAGGCCACGAAAGAGGTGTGGCAGGTCGTGATCGAAACCCCGTCGCGGGCAAAATTCCCGAACGGCGAGGCGATGTTGGACATGCAGCGGCGGGTCGTGGACGCGCT
>JANWVF010000025.1 GCA_025056965.1 Thermoflexales bacterium
CACGCCGCCGGCGCTGCCGCCGTGCTTCGGCGTGCTGAGCGGCGTGCCTACTGTACCGAAGCGGAAGGGCAAGTCGAGATGCGCGGCTTTGCTCATGGCTGAGCATTGTAGCGGCTGCAGCGCTGGATTATCATCCCGTCCGAGGTGCCCGCCAGGGCTTACACATCATCAAGGTTGTACGCAGTGCAGGCCAGGCGGCTAAAGCGAAGGCGTGGGTAAGCGAAGGCACTGCCTTCGCCTACCCGCTCCGTTTGGCCGACAACTTGATCGCGAGCAGCGCTCCGATGCGTAAGCCCTGCAGGCCACCCTGGGGGATGCCAACGAGATGGCGCGCCGGCAGTATGCCGAGGGGCTGTGGCGCTCTTTGCCGAATCGTCGGCAGCTGTCCTCAGTCAACGATGGTGCGCCGTGGATCGAGCGGATTACCTCAACCAACTTTCCCAAAGCGGTGCAGATTGTGGACTGGGCACATGCGGCTCAACACGTCCATGCCGTAAGCAGAACAAGCTTGGCCGCGCGATCCGACGGCGGCGCAGCAATGGGCGCAGGCTCAACTCGACCGGCTGTGGGCCGGTGAGGCGCTGGCGGTTGCCAAGGCGATGAGCAAGCTGCCGCATCCTCAGGCCGCCGCCGGCGCAGGCTATTTTGTGAACGATGCCCGACGCATGCGATACGCTGAGTTCCGTGCGCAGGGCTTGCCGATTGGCAGTGGCGCGGTCGAGAGCGCCGGCAAGACGGTGATCCAGCACCGGCTCAAACGCCCAGGGCGGGGGTGGACACGTGCGAATGCCCAGGCCATGCTTGCTGCGCTGTGTGAGCTGCACAGCAATCGTCTCGATGCCGTCACCCGTTTGTGTCGTCTGCGATGACAACCCACAGATCTGCGTTACACCCTTCAACGTTAAATCCAGGCCGAAGCGCACGTCGGCTCACTCGCCGACGATGGCTGCTAGCGTTTGCAGCGTGGCGAGCATCCTGCGATCCATGCCCGCGGCGCTCAAGTGAAAGTCGGCATTGCCTTCGTCCACCAGGCCGTTGTTGGGCAGCTCGCGCGTAGCAGCCCAGAAATCCAGCAGAGGCACGTCATATGCTTTGGCCAGCTTACGGATCACGTCGTTGATGTAGCCACTTGGTGCGCCGGCAGCAGTTTCTATGTCGTCGGCTTTGGTGACGAGCACTGGCAGCACGCCTTTGCTGAGCGCGTGCTCGATCAACGCCCGGTAGTTTTGCTCAAAGCTCTGCCAGGAGTACTGCTCTTGCGTGCCGAACCCGATGAAGACGATGCTGGCCCGCGAGACCCACAGCTCACACGGAAAAGGACCCATGCTGATGCCGCACAGCGCGCCATCAGCCCATGTTGGATCCATCATCGCGCCCGAGCCAAACCCGCCCCGCGCCGCCAAGCTCACCCGGCCAAACGATGGCGCAAAGCGCTGCACGATGGCCTGCAATCGCGGCTCAAGCTTGCTGGCGTCGAACTCGCCGATGGCCAGCCGCCGCAAATACGCCCACGGCTCTGAATTGCAATCGCCGGCGACCGTGAACATGTTCAGGATCTTCCCGTGTTGTGTGCTAGCGAGCCAAAAGGCGCGCTGCTTGGGCGTGATGCGCGGAATCCACGCCGGAAAGGGTGCAGCAGCAGACGTGCGCCTGTTCGGCGCGGCAGATTGACCCGTGCGCAGCGTTGGGCTAATCGTCGGCACCGCATTCAGATCGCCCGAATAGAGCACGCCCAGATCGGCCAGCAGCCAAGTGCCGGTTGATTTCTCGGCGCCGGGCACGGCTAGTTGCCACCAAGCATTGTCCGCCGTGCGCGCGATGAGCGCATAAAACTGCCCTTTGAACACCGGCAGCGTGTTGCCCGCCGTCAGGCTCGGGGCGCGGCGCAACCAGGCGTATTCTGTGGTGATCGTGATCTGGGCGGGCAGCGATCCCTGTGCGCCGGCTTGCGCAGGATTAGCCGCGGCACATACGACAAGCCCCAAGCACAGGATGAGTGCCTTGGTCGGATACACAGGAATTCTGCTCATCGTCTTCGGGAGGGCGGATTCACCGACGGGAACTGCGCCAGCGTCTGCAAGGTGAGAAGGATGCGGGCATCCATGCCCACTTCGTTGACGTGGAACGGCTCGATCGTCTGGAGGTTATCGTTGCGCTCGATTGCCAGACCGCCGTTAGGCAGCTGACGCGCCGCCAGCGCAAAATCAATCACCGGCACACCATACTGGGCGCCAAGCTTGCGCACCACGCCGTTGATGTAGTCGGCCGGCGCGCCGCCCTGCTTCGTCTCCAAGGCATCTGCTTTGGTCATCAGCAGCGGCACGATCTTCCTGGCCAGCGCATACTCGATGATCGCTTTGTAGTTCGCCTCGAAGTCCCGCCAAGTAAACGTGTCGCCGGTGCCGAGCGAAACCAGCAGCAGGCTGGCATTCGACAGGCGCAGCTCGCAGGCCAACGGGCCTTCATCGCGCTTGCATTGCTTAGGGTCTGACCAGGTTGGATCGAACGCCATTGTGGCGTTGAAGCTGCCGCTGGTAGCAACGCTTACCCGGTTGAATGAAGGGGCAAAAGTACGCGCCACTCCTTGCAGCTCGGGATACGGGGTCAAGTCGAATGCGCCGGCAGCGAGTCGGCCAAAGTACACCGGATGCTCCGAGTTGCAGTCACCGATGAGCGCCATCATAGCCGGATTGCGACCGGCGCGCACTGCGTCGCGATACAACTGCTGCATCTTGCGGCTGACGGTGGGCAAGCCGGGCAGGCGCATGCGGTGAGGCGGTGGAGCCGGCGGCACTTGGTCGGCAGAAGGCAACTGGCTGATGTCCATCCCATCGGCAAAACGCACGGCGCTCCGGTTCACCCAAGCACGCGTGCTGCCGTATGGCACAAGGATCCATTCGTTGGCGTAATCTCGGCCCAAGGCCGGGTAACACTGGAATTTCAGCATGCGCCCGACCTGGGGCGATTGCCAACTGTTATTGCGGTAAGCAAACGTGCCGTCAACGTCCACCATGACCTGCGGCGTCTGAGAATCGCCGCACACGAACGTGATTGCCCGTGGCGCAGCGTTTGCCGTGCCCGTTGCCCCGCCGACGGCAATTGCCGAGGCAAATAAGACGATCGCCGCAGCGATGCGGTAGATGATGGATAAGGCTAACCTAGAAGGCACTCTTACTCTCCCTCCTTGGTGGGCTACGGTATCTTGTGTGATCCTTCTTGAGATACTACCAAAGTAGAATCGCGCTTATGCTCAGCCTTCTGTCACGCGCTTGTACCCTCATCGTCCTGCTGTCGGCTTTGGTCGCCTGCTCACCCTCACCGGCGGCGCAACCCTCAACGCCAACTCCGTCTCCGGCTGCCACGCCCACATCTATGCCCACACCGACGCCCGCCCCGACGTCAACGCCCGAACCCTTGTCCTCGCCCACAGCGCCGACCAGGCCCGCCGATCAGGACGTGCTGCCGAGGCAGCGCTCGGTATGGGACACCAAAATCAGCCCAGGCGAGACGTTTGGCGAGTGCGCCGGGCAGGCAATACTGCCGGCGTATGGGCTGGTGCAGATCACGCCAACGGAGGATGGGCTGGAGTGGAAGAACCAGGAACCCCAGCCCTATCGGATGGTGCGGATCGCTCCGAACACCTATCGGTTTGCCGGCCAAAGCGCCGTCAACAACGGCATTGTGACGATGACGGTAACCTTCTTGGACGAGAAATCGCTGGTCATGCTGCGCGAGTTCACGCCGAACGCCGAACCAAACTGCGTCCACCGCCACGAGTATGCCGGCGAGTTTAAGTGGTTTCGCTGACCCACAAACCACACTGCCAACTGCTTCGCGCCGCGCCGATCACACAAGCCGCGCCTTGACGGTTATCTCCGGCACGGCGGCTAGCGCTTTCGACACCGGGCAGTTCTTCTTAGAGATCTCCACCTTCTCCATGAAGGTCTGTTCATCGAGGCCTGCCACTTCGGCTTCAGTCTCCAGCTCGATCTTGGTGATCGTCGGGCCGGCCTCTAGGTGCACCGTCGCGGTCGTGTGAATGCGCGTCGGCCTGAAGCCGGCGTTGGTGAGTTGGGCCGAGAGGAACATCGAGAAGCAGCCGGCATGGGCTGCGCCGATCAGCTCTTCCGGGTTAGTGCCTTTGACGTCGCCTTCAAAGCGCGAGGCAAACGTAAACGGCACCTGCTTGATCAAGCCGCTGTCCACGGACATCTCGCCGGTGCCTTCCTTCAACGTGCCATGCCAGGTCGCTTCAGCTTTTGATACAGCCATGTCATGTTCTCCTTTCATGCTTTTTGCCGGTATGGTCGCATTCTACGCTCTGGGCCGCGCATGCCCTAGGCACACCGGGGCCTTCGCTGTAGGCTGCGGCTGCATCGCAAGACCGGATGATCAAGCGCCGCTCAGTAAGGATTCGACGCTCGGTTCGCTGCCCGGCCACGGCGTGATCGAGTTGACCGGCTGGTCGGGGAACCAGCGTTGGAAGATGCGCGTGAACGCGCCGCTGCCCCACATGTCCTGCAAAGTGAAGTTGACCAGATCGCGCAGCGCCGAGTCGTTCTCCGGCAGCGCGATCGCCAATGGCGTGCCGGCCGACGAGAACGTCGCGAGGCTGAAGTCCATCGCTTGCTCGTTCACGCCGGTGCGCCGGACACCGCCGATGGCCACCTCGATCGTGCCGCCGTTGAGCGCGCCGGGGAACTGATCGGCGGGCAGCGGGATAAACTGAGCCTGGGCCGGGTTGCCGAACCAGCGACGCGCCATCTCGCGCACCAGCTCGACTTCATAGCCTTCCGGTTGGCCGTTCGCGTTTGCGGCGGAGAATGGCGCCGCTTGTGGATCAAAACCGACGCGCAGGACGCCGGACTGACGGATGGCGCTGAGACCGTCGCGGGGCGCGATGGCGTTCGGCAGGTCGGCCAGTTGCAGCCCAACCGGCTGGGCAATCGTCTCGATGGGATCGGGCGGCACGCCGAACCACTTCCGGTATAGCTCGCCGAATGTGCCGTCGGCGATCATCGCGGTCAAGGTCAGGTTGACCAGGTCTGCCCAGTCTGAGTCATTGGGAGGCAGCATGACGGCTACCGGCTCAACCGTTAGCACCGCCGCAGTGGCCAGCGATGGATTGCCGGCCGCCGTGGCGCGCAGCCGACGCCAGCGACCGGCCACGGCATCGGTCGCGCCGGACAACAAGTCGTTCACGGCAGCGCGATAGGAGTTACGCGCCTGAACCGCAACGGTGATGTTCGACGCAATTTGCGCGTCGCCCAGCGCAGCTGCCGAAGGGAAGTCCACATAGGTCACCGTGCGCCGGGCGAGGCTGGCGAAGTCGGTGAACTCGCCGGCCCGCACCAATAGAGCCTCGCCGTCGTAAAGATACGTCAGGCCGAAGTCAACGACGGCCTCACTCGGGCGTGTGCGAATCAGGCCGCCGAGCGCCAAATCCACCTCGCGGTTCTTCACCTTGCCCGGCGCGGACTGCGAGGTAACCTGCACGAACTCGACGTTGCGCGTGCTCCCCAGCCAGCGTCGGGCAAACTCGCGGGCCAGGTCTACGTCCAAGCCTTCCAGGTCACCATCCGCGTTGACCCGCGCGAGGGGCGGCGCGTCGTAGCGAATGCCCACGCGCACCTTTGCTCGCTGCTTGACGAGCGCAGCCGTGGAGATCGTAGGCGGCGCAGCAGTCGGCGTACTCATCGGCACGATGACCGCCGGCGTAGCGGCCAAGCGCGCGATCTCGCCCACACCGACCAGACCACCTAGGTCTGTCGGCAAATCAGCACATGCGGACAGCGCTACTGTGACGGTGAGCAAGCAGGCAAACAGGCGCTTCGTTCTCATCGCGCCCAATGTATCACAGCCGTTCGGATTACAATCGCTGCAGAGGTTTGCCGCGGCCCGTCGCGCTGCGGCGGCCTGCCAGAACCGAGAGAAGACGGGTTGGGTATACGATGGCTAAGTCCTCATCTGCGCCGACGCATCCGACGCGCGCCGCGGTGAAGATTCGCAAGGCCACGCCGGTGGATGGTGACATCTTGTGCGACCTAATCTGCGCGCTGGCCGACTACGAGCGATTGCCTCGCCCGGACGAAGCCGCGCGCGAGCGCCTCAAACGTGATGCGTTCGGCGAATCACCGCGCTTCGATGCCTGGCTAGCCGAGGTAGAAGGCCGACCGGTAGGCTATGCGATCACTTTCTTCACCTACTCGACCTTCCTGGCGTTGCCGTCGCTGTATCTCGAGGACATCTTTGTGCTACCTGAATATCGCTCGCGCAAGATCGGCGCGGCGCTGTTCAAGCATTGTGTTCGGCTCGCCTGGGACTCAGGCTGCGGGCGCATGGAATGGCAGGTGCTGCACTGGAACACGCCGGCGATCGAGTTCTACGAACGGATGGGCGCAACTCGCCTGCAAGGCTGGCACCCCTATCGGCTCACGCGCGACGATTTGCAGAAGATCCTATCCGGTTGAGCGAGGCCGCCCTCGTTATTCACCGATGAATTCGACCAACTGGCCGGACGAGTTTGGCGCGAAGTTGGAGACGCTCGGCATCACCTCGTTATTCACCGATGAATTCGACCAACTGGCCGGAGGGTAAGCGCAAGACGGTCACGCGCTGACGCAAACCGAGATCTTCTTGGTCGAGCGCAATCGTCTGACCGGCCTCCGCTAAAGCCCGCGTCAGCGCTTCCAGGTCGGTTACGTTAAAGCCGAATTGGATTGTGCCGTCGAGGTGCTCATCCGCGCCAACGGCGCGCTGCAGCACCAGCTGCGCGCCATCGGTTCCGAACACCACGATGTTCTCATCCTCGTAGGCGATCGGTAGCTCGAGCACGTTCGCAAAGACGTGTCGGTTGGCGGCCAGGTTCTTCGACCACACAGCGACGTAGCTAATTCCCAGGACTGGCATATGACGATTGTAGTTGAGGTCAAGGCGGAAGGCAGACTTCTTGCGCCGGTGCCACACCTAAGTGCGATGCACGATCATCTACCTGACGGCTACAGGATGAGCATGGCGTCGCCGAACGAATAAAAGCGATATCGCTCGCGAATCGCCAATGCGTAAGTGCAGCGCATGAAGTCCATGCCCATGAAAGCGCCGATCATGGCCAGCAGGGTGCTGCGCGGGAGATGAAAGTTGGTAATGAGCGCATCTACGACCTTCCAGCGATAGCTGGGCGTGATATAGAGCGAGGTGAAGCCGCTGAAGGGCTGCACGATCGCCGGTTGGCCGGATGGCGACATTCCGGCTCGATCGCCGGACTCGGCGGCCAACGGACAACTTTCCAACACGCGCGCGCTCGTTGTTCCTACGGCGATCACCCGCCCACCCCGCAGGCGCGTCTCGTTGATCGCTTCGGCCGTCGCCGGTAGCAGCTCGCACCACTCGGTATGGATTTTGTGCGCTTCTACTGTTTCTTCCTCGATCGGCTTGAATGTGTCTAGGCCGACGTGCAAGGTGACGAAAGCAATGCGTACCCCCATCGCCTCGATGCGCTCGATCAACTGCGGCGTGAAGTGCAATCCGGCCGTCGGGGCGGCGGCCGAGCCGGCCACACGCGCATAGACGGTCTGATAGCGCGCCGGATCTTCGAGCCTTTCATGAATATACGGCGGCAGCGGCGTCTCACCCAGGACGTCGAGATACGGCTCGATCGGCTCGCTGAAACGCACGTTGAAGACAGCCTCGCTGGGGCGCGCCACGACCTCGGCGCGAATTGTTTTGTTGTCATCCCCGCCTGCTGAGAAGATGACCTGCTGCACATGACGCCCACCGACCAACGCCTCCCAGGTCAGGTCGTCCAGCTTGCGCAAGAGCAACACCTCGACCTTGCCGCCGGTCGGCTTGTGGCCGTGCAAGCGGGCGTTGATCACGCTCGTATCGTTGGCGACCAGCAAGTCACCGGGGCGAAGAAATTCCGGCAGGTCGTAGAAATGACGGTGGACATGCGTCTGCGTCGCGCGATCGCACACCAAGAGGCGCGATGCGTCGCGCGGCTCAACCGGGCGCTGCGCGATCAGCTCCGGCGGCAGCTCGTAGTCTAGTTCTGATACATGCATTGCCACTCTTCACCTAAGCCTGAGGTGTATAGTCCGAATCGCTAGCAACATGATGACGCGACACATTCGCATCATCGGCGTGCCGATGGACCTCGGCCAATGCCGGCGAGGTGTGGATATGGGTCCTAGTGTCATCCGCTACGCCGACCTGCATCGGCAGCTGCATGCGCTCGGCTACACCATCACCGACGAGGGCAACATTACCACACCGGTGCCGGAGACCTTGTCGTCCGGCTCGGAGAAGGCGCGTCACCTGCACAGCATCGCCGGCGTATGCCGCAATATTTACAGCGCCGCCCACGACATCAACGCGCGCGGCGAGATCGCGATCTTCCTCGGCGGCGACCATTCGCTGAGCATCGGCACGGTATCGGCCATCGTCGCTCAGCAAGATGATGTAGGCGTGCTATGGATAGACGCGCACGGTGACTTCAACACGCCGGACACCACGCCTAGCGGCAACGTGCACGGCATGGCGCTGGCCGCACTCATGGGACTCGGCGCGCCGGAGCTAACCGACATCGGCCGGCCCGGGGCGAAGCTCGCGCCACAACAAGCCGTCATCCTGGGCGCCCGCGACCTAGACCCTCTCGAGAAGCGCGCCCTGCGTGAGCATGGCGTGCGCGTGCTCACCATGCGCGACGTGGATGAGCGGGGCATTGCCGCCGTCACCTACGCCGCCCTTGAGCATTTACGGGCCTACCGGCGCATTCACGTCAGCCTCGACATGGACGCCCTCGACCCCGCCGAGGCGCCCGGCGTAGGCACGCCGGTGGCCGGTGGCCTGTCCTATCGCGAGGCACACCTACTTATGGAAATCCTGCACGACAGCGGCAAGGTCACCTCGCTCGACATCGTAGAGGTCAACCCAATCCTCGAC
>JANWVF010000059.1 GCA_025056965.1 Thermoflexales bacterium
CGGCAGTCATTGTTCTCATCACAGTCCCTAAGAATCGGCGCTTACCGGCTGCAACTGCGGTGTTACAGCCATCACCTGCTGATACAAAATCACCAGCATGGTCAGCCGACCGAATAAATGTACCAGCAGACCGTGCGTTAAGTGGAAGCGGTCAACCTGGGCGATGAGCAAGCCTATCCCGCACCAAGCCACGACGCGCCAATCAAAGCGTCGCCAGCCGGCCCAGATCAACAGCGGCAACAGCAGGAACACATAGTGGTGATACCACATCACATTTGGAACGAGCGCCATCCCTAGCACTGTGATTGCAAAGGCAGGCTCACCCGCGCCGCCTTTCCGCAGCAGAAGTAGCAGGCTCGCACCAACAATCAGCGCAATTGGCAGAACGCTGAGCAGCGGTTGCGCGAGCCGAAAATTGATCAGCACCCGCGCAAGTGGCGCCAGATATGGATCCGACCGAAGGGGCATCCCGAGCGCGCGCAGCTTACTCACGAATGAATGCGAGTTATTGCCCAAAGGAAACTGCTCCGAGAGCCAGCGCACCGTCGCAGCATAGTCGAGCAGCGAAGCGTCGTAGCGCAGCGCGCTGAGCACGAGCGCGGCAGCGAGCAGTGCCGCGCAGACCATCACTGCGTCGAACTTTTTGCGGGCAAGCAAATAGGCGGCTAAGACCAGCGGCGAAAGCTTGGTGATCACTGCCAACGCCAGTCCCAGCCCGGTCAACACAGCCGAGCGATCTTGGTAGAGGAACACGAGAGCAATTCCAAACAGCGTGATGACGTTGATCTGTCCGATGTGCAGCAGCTCGAGGAATGGAGCGAAGGCGAGTGATAGCGCCAGCCAGTATCCGTGTTGAACCGGAGTCCCATCAAATCGTCTAACAACAGCGAGTACCACGAGCGTGAGCAGGCTGACATTCAACGTCCAGTAGAGCGCTGCCTTCAGCGCAGTTTGAGAGGCGAACTGGAAGGCCTCCACGAGAAAAAGCGAGGGTGGAGGATACAGAAATCCCGGCCCGATTTCGCGGACGGCATATGCGCCAATCCCGCTCAGCGCGTCTTTGAGTGCGCGTTCATAGTGCGCGAAGTCCTCAAGGAGCATTTGCGGTAGGGGCTTGCCTTCAATTAAGCGCAGCTCGGTGTAAAGTCCCGCGGCCACGTAACAAGCAATAAAAAGGGCGCCTGCAAATGTTATTCGCGCACGCACGAATGAGGCGATTCTTCGTTGAAGCATCAAACTTTTTATGCTAAGTGCCCCGTCGCAGAGGATCGGGGATCGAACGACGTTGGCAATGTTGAGCAGCGATCAAAATGCACCTCGGCCGCTGAGCACAGCCGGAACGGTCTTCAGCAGGATCAGGACGTCTAGCCACAACGAGTAGTTTCGTATGTAGTATAGGTCGTCTTCCACGTGCAGGTGCATCGGGCGATCGCTGCGCCCGTTGATCTGCCACCAACCGGTCATCCCGGGCGGCACGGCGAAGCGACGGCGCTGCCATGTCTCGTAGCGATCCACCAGCCAAGGCAGCTCCGGGCGCGGCCCGACCAGGCTCATCTCGCCCTTCAGGACGTTGATCAGCTGCGGCAGCTCATCCAAGCTGTAGCGACGCAAGAAGCGACCTACCCGCGTCACGCGGGGGTCGTCACGACGTTTGTGCGGCATCGCGTTCTGCCAGCTCTCTCCGTCGGAACCGGCGCGATCGCCTTGGTGATCTTCCGGCGCCCAGCGCATGGTGCGCAGTTTAAGCATGTCGAAAGGCCGGCCATGTTCGCCGACGCGGCGTTGACGAATAAGCGCCGGGCCCGGCGAATCCAGTTTGATCAAGATCGCGAGCACGACTAACACAGGCACGCTGAACACCAGGCCTAAAGCGGCCAGCCCGATGTCCATGATGCGCTTAACGACGCGCGCCGACCCATCAAGCGGGGATTCGCGCAAACGGAGGAGGGGGACGCCGTTTAAGTCCTCCACGCGCGTCATGAACCATGCTAAATCTAGGACATCCGGCACCAGGCTTACCTGCAAGGGCAGATGTTCCAGCTGGGCCACCAGCCCCAACACGCGCTCCTGCGATGCGCGCGGCAGGGCAAGGATCACCTCGGAGACGGACTTCTCGGCAGCGATCTGAACCGTCTGATCTACGCGCCCCAAGACCGGTATGCCGGGGCGAACCTGAGTGCCGAGCGGCAGGTGGTCGTCCAAGAATCCGGTGATGCTCACCTCAGCCGGCGCTTGATCTAGGATGCGATCGGCCAACTCTAGGGCCGGGCCCTGCGCACCGACGATTAGAATTCGCCAGCTGTGTCGGTTGGACGCGGCCCGCCGGTAAGCGAAGCGGGCGGCGTGCGCCGCGTTCAGCAACAACATGTTGATGATTCCGAAATAGACGAATTGCAAGCGCGAGACTTGCCGAAAGCTCATGTAGAGCGCACCGGCCAGGATCAGCAGGGCAGTAAGTATCGCGAGGGTGAGCAGACCGGACTCGTAACGAAAGCGCGCGCGCCGACGCGCATATACGTTGAACTGCGCCAACACGACCAGCCATATCGTCACAGTCAGAACATAGACCGGCCAGTTCAGGGCGACGTTCGCTTCGTTTAGAGGGTGGCCGAGAGGGATAATCAGGCGCAGACGCTGAGCCAGGTATAGCGATAGTAACGTCAGGGCCAAATCCAGGCCCATCGCCATCAGCACACGATTGGGTTGAACGGGAACCGCCATCCTAGGCCTCGCTTCCTCCTCGCTTCTCCGACGAACTTTGCGCTGGGCGGCGCAAACCCTGCGCTTCATGGCCGCACACCGACCGCGCACATCAGCGCGCCGACGCAGGGCGTATCATACGCCGGACACATATTTGGTGAGAGCTCACTGCTTAAGTTGCCGGAGCTTTGCACGCGTGGTTTTCTGTGCCGTGCTCCCGACAACCTCGGCCGATTCGCGCCTCGCACTCGTAGTCTAGGCGTCCTAGGCGTCGCACAAGCGGCCGGGATTTGATCTCGACGTGATTGATCCGCGATGGAGTACCTGAAACGTTTGTTGCCCTTTGCGCGCCCTTATCGCCGGCGCATCGTCGCCGTGCTGATGTTTACCATCGGCGCGCTCGTCACCAACCTGATGGTGCCGCAGTTGCTCGGCCGCGCCGTGGACCAAGGGGTGATCGCGCTCGACCTGCGGGCGACGCTGTTCTGGTGTTTGGTCCTCGTAGGCGTCGCCGCACTGCGCAGCCTGTTCTACTACCTGCAAGGCGTCTATCAAGGCATGGTCGGCACCGATGTGGTGCGCGACCTGCGCAACAGCCTATACCGCAAGTTGCAGTATCTGCCTTTTGCGTATTACACCAAGATGCCCACCGGCCAAATCATGAGCCGAATGCTGAGCGACATGGACGGCGTCGAGCAATTCGTGGCGTTCGGTTTCACGGCCATGGTGACCGAGATCAGCACCTTCATCTTCACGCTGATCGTGCTGCTCAGCCTAGATTGGAAGCTGACGATGATCGCGCTTGCGCCGATGTTGCTGATGTACTTCCCCATCGCGCGCTTCCGGCTGCGGCTCGATCCGGCCTGGGATGCCGTGCGCGAGCAGATGGGTCGGCTGACCAGCGTGCTGCAGGAGAACGTGAGCGGCGTGCGGGTCGTCAAGGCCTTCGGGCGTGAGCCGTATGCCATCGCACAGTTCGCGCGCGAAAACGACTTAAACCGGCAGAAGAATATCGAACGCGGACTTTTGGAGGCCAACGCCTTCCCGGCCATGGACTTCATCAGCGGCTTCTCGTTCTTGATGGTGATCTCGGTCGGCGCGCTCCAGATCGTCAACGGCGCGCTAACGCTCGGCGTGTTCACGGCATTCACCTGGTACGTCTGGTCACTGATCTGGCCGATCCGATTGATGGGCTGGTTCATCAGCATCTCGCGACAGGCCGCCTCTTCGGCCAAGCGATTGTTCGAGATCGCCGATGCGCCGATTGCCATCGCGGACGGCCCGGGCGCGCTTCCTCATGAGGATGCACGTGTTCAACGCGCAGGCCGCGTGCAGTTCGAGGACGTGTGCTTCAGCTACCCGGACGCGCCCGAGGTCAACGTGCTGTGCGGCCTGAATCTGACCATCGAGCCGGGCCAGACCGTCGTGATCCTGGGCGGCACGGGCAGCGGCAAGTCGTCGCTGATCAACCTGGTGCCGCGTTTCTACGACGTCAACAGCGGGCGCGTGCTGGTGGACGGCGTGGACGTGCGCGATTACCGTCTGGCCGACTTGCGCAGCCGAATCGGCATCGTGCCACAGGAGACCTTCTTGTTCAGCGCGACCTTGCGCGACAACATTCGATTCGGCAAGCCGGACGCCACGGACGAGGAGGTGATCGCGGCTGCCCAAGTGGCCCAAGTGCACGAATTCGCGGAGAAGTTACCGCAGGGCTACGACACGATGATCGGTGAACGCGGGGTGGGACTCAGCGGCGGCCAGCGGCAGCGCGTGGCATTGGCGCGCGCGGTGCTGATGAACCCGCGCATCTTGATCCTGGACGAGGCGACCAGCGCCGTGGACACGCAGACCGAGGCACTGATCCAGCAGGCGATGGCCGCGGTGATGAAGGGGCGCACCAACATCGTCATCGCGCAGCGCTTAAGCACGGTCAAGCACGCCGATAAGATCGTGGTGCTCAAAGACGGCAAAGTGGCCGAGGAAGGAACGCACGAGCAGCTCTACGCCTTGGGCGGCGAATATCGCGCGCTCTACGACTTACAGTTTCGCGACCAGGAGGCACGCGCCGAGGTGCTCAATCTCGACGCTGCGCTCGACGCAGCCGTTCAGGCAGGCGCGTCGGCAACCGGGCGTTAGTGGTTCAGTCCGGGGAGAGTCATGGTTTTAGGCGAGGGTTAGCAGACCCGACGCCGACCTAACGAATGCGCAACCTATGGATCGGGAGATCATCGCTGCGACGACAAAATACGATCGCGTGCTGCGCGCGCTGTTTGAGCTATACGCGCACGACCTCAGCCCAATGACCGGCGCAGACGTGGACGAACACGGTGCGTTCACCGATGAGGACTTTCCGGCGACGTGGCGGCGCAGCCGTGGCGATGCGTTTCATCCGTTTTTGCTCAGGGTGCAGGGGGCATGGGCCGGCTTCGCTTTTGTCGGCGAGGGCAGCTACATTCGGCCAAGCGAAGACCGCCACTGGCTGATGGAGGAGTTCTTCATCCTGCGCAAATACCGCGGCCAAGGCCTGGGGCGGTGGTTCGCCGTGCAGTTGTTCGATCGCTTCCCCGGTGTCTGGGAGGTGGGCGAGATCTACGAGAACACCGACGCACAAGCATTCTGGCGCAGGGTGATCGGCTGTTACACCGGCGGCCGCTTTGAGGAGGTGCTCGTTGACAACGCGCAGTGGTCGGGACCGGTGCAGCGATTTCTCACTATCGGCTCCCTTGGGCCATCCCGAGCCAAGTGAGCGGAGCGTTTAGTGGAGCAACCAAATTATGTCAGCCACATATGAAGCCTTCGAGGAAGAGCTAGAACAAGAAGCACAGGAGCGCCCGTTCAACTACGGCTACTTCAAGCGCATGCTGCGGTACTTGGGCCCGTATAAGGCCCAGCTGGGGATCGTGGGGGTGTTCGTCCTGCTCAGCACGATTGCCGACCTGCTCGAGCCGGTGCTCATTGCAGTCATCCTGGATCAAGGCGTCGTGAACGGAGATATTCCGCTCATCATCGGCCTGACCGGGGTGCTGCTGGCCTTCCGGTTGATCGCCTGGGCAGCCGGCTACGCACGCATCCACCGCATTAACGTCATCAGCCAAGGCATGCTGCACGACATGCGCAGCGAGCTGTTCACCCACATCCAAAAACTCAGCCTGCGCTTCTACGACAGTCGTCCGGTGGGCAAAATTATGTCGCGCGTCACCGGCGACATCGGCGCGATCAACGAACTGCTCAACGGCGGGCTGACGATGATCATCGCCGAGGGCCTCAGCTTGATTGGGATCATCGTCATCATGCTGGCAATCAACTGGCAGCTCGCGCTGGCGTGCTTCGCGGCGCTGCCGTTCTTCTGGTTGATCTTCGGCAGCCTGCGCAGCAAGGTCGAGATGACTTGGATGAATGTGCGCAAGAGCGCCTCCAACATGAACGCCAACCTTAACGAAAGCATCAACGGCATACGGGTGACCCAAGCGTTCAACCGGCAGGAGTACAACATCGCTCGCTTCGCGCGCATCAATCAGTGGAACCGCGAGGCCAACGTGCGCGCCATCAAGCTGGACAACCTGATATGGCCGCTGTTCGACCTGGTCGGCGTAGTAGGCACGGCGTTGCTGGTGTACGTCGGCGCGGTCCAGCTCAACTCGGGCCTGGTCACGATCGGCGTGATCACTGCCTTTATCCAGTATCTATGGCGCTTTTGGGCGCCCATCAGCGCGCTGAGCCGCGTGTATTCGCAGGTGCTCAGCGCGATGGCCAGCGCCGAACGCGTGTTTGAGTTTCTGGATACCGCGCCGGAGGTGCAAGATGCGCCCAACGCCAAGCCGCTCCCTCCGATCCGCGGCGAGGTGACGTTCGAGAACGTGCACTTCAAGTACGAAGCCACCGGCAAGAGCGCATTACGCGGCGTAAGCCTGCGCGTGCAGCCTGGTCAAACCGTGGCCATCGTCGGGCCGACCGGCGCCGGCAAGACAACGATCATCAACTTGATTATGCGCTTCTACGACCCTACCGAGGGTCGCATACTCATTGACGGTCATGACCTGCGCGAGGTGACGTTGGCTTCGCTGCGCGCCCAGGTGTCGCTGGTGTTGCAAGATCCGTTCATCTTCAGCGGCACGATTCGCGACAACATTCGCTACGGCAAGCTGGACGCGACTCACGAGGAGATCGTCGCCGCGGCGCGCGCGGTCGGACTCGACACGTTTGTGAGCCGGCTAAAGGAAGGTTACGATTACGAGGTCGAGGAGCGCGGCGGTCGGCTATCTCTTGGCCAGCGCCAATTGGTATCGTTCGCCCGCGCACTGCTGGCCAACCCGCGCATCCTGATCCTTGACGAAGCGACTTCATCGGTAGACACGCAGACCGAACGATTGATCCAACAGGCGCTCAAGGTCCTGCTGAAGGGACGCACTGCGTTTGTGATCGCGCACCGTCTCAGCACGGTGCGCGACGCCGACGTGATCCTGGTCATGCGCGACGGCCAGATCGCGGAACAGGGCACACATGACGAACTGATGGCGTTGCAAGGTCTGTATTACCGCTTAGTGACGGCTCACCAGACGACCGGTGCAGACATCGCACCGATGCCAGCGTCTGCGTCGCCGGCATCGGCAGTGCGCCGCCGGGTTGCGCTGCCGGGGAGCGACGTTGCATCGGCGAATTGAGCGTTTGGGCTGCCGGGCGCTTCACTGGCCGCCGACGATGGTTCGCACTACGCGCAATTCCGCATCGAGGATGACAATATCCGCGTCGTAGCCCGGCGCGATGCGCCCCTTGCGGTCTCCCAGACCGATCGCGCGCGCCGGCGACGCCGAGCACATCCGTGACGCCTCGACCAGCGAACAGCCGGTCACCGCGATGATGTTGCGGAAGGCGGCGTCCATCGTCAGCGTCGCGCCGGCCAATGCGCCGCTCTCTAGCCGCGCGACGCCCTGCTTCACGAAGATGCGCTGCGTGCCTAGGTTAAACGCTCCATCGCCGAGGCCGGTTGCCTCGACTGCGTCGGTGATCAGCACGAGCCGGTCGGCGCCCTTGCACCTGTACAGCACGTTCACCGCTGCCGGATGCACGTGTATGCCGTCGCAGATCAGCTGCGCGTACACGGCATCGTTGGACATGACCGCACCTAGCGCACCCGGCTCGCGGTGGTGCAAGCCGCGCATCGCGTTGAAGGTGTGCGTCGCTTGGTTCGCGCCCGCGGCGAACGCCGCCTGCGCTTGGTCGTATGTGGCATCGGTGTGCCCGATGGCGACCGCGACGCCCAAGCGCTGCGCATCCCGGATCAAACTTAACGCGCCGTCTACCTCCGGCGCGACGGTGATCAAGCGCACCGTGCCGGACTCCAGCCAAGGGCGATACTCATCCGGCTGTGCCGCGCGCATGAACTCGACCGGCTGCGCACCGCTCTGTCGCGGGTTGATGAACGGCCCTTCGACGTGTGCGCCGAGGATGCGCGCTGCACCCGGCGCAAGCGGCTCGCCCATCGCCTGTCTCACGCTCTCGAGCGCGGCCGCGATGTCTTCACGCGAGGCGGTCACCGTGGTAGGCAAGAAGCCGGTGACACCATGCGCAGCGAAGAAGCGCGCCATGACTTGCAAAGCGTCCGGCGCAGCGTCCATCACGTCGGCGCCCATCGCGCCATGCACGTGAATATCAATGAAGCCCGGCAGTACGATGTGCTCCCGCGCATCAATCACTGCCGCATCCGCGGGTGGGTCTAGGTGCGCCGCAACCGCGCGAATCACGCCACGCTCGATCAGCAGTCGCCGGTGTCGTTCGATTCGGTCGTGCAGCACCAACGTGCCGCAATCAATCAGCGTGCGCATCGGTTAGAATCATATTCTGTGAGAAGGCGAGACCACGAGCTCAATCGCAAGCTCATCTCCATCGTCGGCCTGCTCATCGTCGCTGCGCTGATCGTCAGCATGGTTGCGTCGGCGGTGTTCGTTCCGCCGCGCTAAACCTGGATTCCGAAGAAGCTTTTGCCCTGTGACCCACAATGTCCAACCGAACCGTCGTCCACACCGATGCCGCGCCCAAAGCGATTGGGCCATACTCTCAAGCGATTGTCGCCGGAGGGCTCGTCTTCTGCTCCGGCCAAGTGCCGATTGACCCGGCTACCGGCGAGCTTGTGCTGGGCGGAATCGAGGAGCAGACGCATCGCTCGCTGCGGAATTTGAAAGCCGTCCTAGAAGCGGCCGGCTCCGGTCTCGATCGCGTCGTGAAGACTACGGTCTTCCTGCAGAACATGGGCGACTTCGCGGCAATGAACGCCGTTTACGCCACTTACTTTCCACACGACCCGCCGGCGCGTTCGACGGTAGAAGTTGCCAAGCTGCCGAGGGGCGCACTCGTGGAGATCGAGTGCATCGCCTTGGCATGAAGCACGAACTGTGAAGGCGCGCCACCTATGCGCCTTGCGGTCGCACGGCACTATGGGCGCCGCAGCGTGGGTATCCAGGTCCTGAAAGGCAGGCTGCCCACCACCCTCAGCGTCACGGTCAATGGCGCGCTGGTGCCGGTTGAGCTGAAGAGGACGATGCCTGAATACGTGCCGGGCGCGCTTGGCAGCGATGACTGCACCAAATTCACCTGCGCCGTCCCCGGGGTGCTACCCGACGCCGGGCTAACGCTAAGCCAGGCCTGATTGACACCAGCCGTCCAGTTCAGCGAACTAGCATTGCCGCTATTGGTCAGCTGGATCACCCGAGGCGGCTGTGGATGGATCTGCGCCGTAGAAAGGTCGTAGACGAAGGTCAGCGTCGCCGGCGCCGTGCTCAGCTTCGGCGCAGAGGTGGTCAGGAGGATCGTGTCGCAGGCGCTAAAGGTCTGCGCACCGTTCGTAAATTCGGCGCAGACTTCGCGCATGCCCTGTATCCAGTTCAGCGTCCAGGTGAAGCTGTTGCTAAAGGGTTGCCATGCGCCCCACGGGCCGGCGTCGTTGCGCAGGCGCATCTGCGTCCATGCGCCGTAGATATATACCGAGACATTCGGGGAGTCGGTGCGCGAGTATTCGCGGTTGATCACCAACGGATATACGTTCGCGCGGCGCCCGAAGTTTTGCACCCAGTAACGACCGTAGCTACCTCCGAATGCATCGTAGCCGACGCCAATCTCTTGATAGTTTGTGCTTTCGATTTGTTGGCGATGGCCGTTCGAGGCCAACCAGGCGCTCATTACTGTTTGGGGCGTCGTGTAGCCGGCTGCAATGTTCTCGCCTATCGCAGTCCAACCAGGGTAATGCCCACCAATGCGCGCACCAAAATTGCAGACGAACTGCAGATTGCCGCCGACGCGGTCGTAGGTGTCGTGTGAAAAGTAGTCGTCCACGCGCATATCGCGCGCATGGTAACGCGCGGCTTGGTCGAGTAAGTCAACGCGCTTGAGCGGCGGGCGCCCGATGCCGGCGCGATGATCGTTGACGAGTTCAACGACTTGTTGCTCGAAGTCGGGATTAACCGATGTGAAGACTTGCACGCTGCAACCGCTGAACGTCGGCGAGAGCGTCGGTTCCGAAGCGCGCGTCTCGGCGACCGGGTCGCCGATTTCGCCGGGTTCTTGCGCCGCCGAGGGCGCGCACCAGATCGGCCAGCCCAGCGCCACAGCGATCACAACGGCGAGCCACTGCCGAAGACCTTGCCGCATTCCCTCTACGTCTGTGCGACGCGGCGAGCTGCGCGCCAGGTGTAGAGGCTGTTGTGTCGGCGTTCGACGCCGGCATCAGCATCAGTCCACGCAGCCCGACCGCACCAACCGACTCTGAACGGAGCGCACGCGGTAGCGCTCCCCATCTCGGGTCATATTGTAGATGTAGTCGCGCACCTCGCAGAACTCGTTGCGGGTCAGGGTGTTCGCATAGCGCCAGGATTCTCGGCTGGCGACCACGGCGCTGGTCGTCGTCTCCGAGATGACCGTCGGCCCTTGCAGATACTCGTGCGTAATCTCCAAAGCGTCGCGACGACTTGGCGGAATACGCATCGCGCGCGGCAGGCGCGTGTTGCCGAAGTCAACGACCATGCGCAGAGCTTCGCCCATCCAGAAATACTCTAGATCCTTTGCGCTGGCTTGGCCGGTGTAGAACAGGGTGAGCTGATCGTTGATCTGGCGAATGTTGATGACAGCCGGATGGGAGTCGCCGACGCTTGCCGCGTCAGTCGCCGTCGGCGTCGGCTCTGACATGGGCAGCGCAGGCACAGCCGTTGCAGTGATTGCGTCGGCCAGTGCTTCCGTCGGCCCGAAATCGGGTGTGGGGGTCTCGGCTGTCTGAAACGCAGGTTGGCCGACGACTTCCGGCAGGTCGGTGGGCGAGCTCAGCATCGGCACCGATGTGGGCGGCGTCGTGGCAGTTACTTGAGGGGTGGAGCGCAGCGTCGAATCGCTGCTGAGCCTCGAAAAGATCAAGGATGCGCCGAGGACGAGGATCATCAGCACGAGCAAGGTGGGGATGGCGCGAGTGATAGGTGAGCCGGTCTTCTCCGCCTGCCTAGACGATCCAGGCCTAGCTACTGACGCTTCCGCCGCTGACATCTCGGTGCCGACGCTGATGGCGTAGGCTTCGGGTTTAAGCTCGCGCAACCGGCTCTGCAACAGACGTAGCTTGTCCTGGGCGCGCGCGGCCTCGATGATTTCGCGCGTCTTGCCGAAGGCGCCCATGCCCGGCAGTGCCTCGTAATCCAGGCCGATGTCTTTGCAAAGCGCGATCAGCTCCGGCTCGGAGAACTCGTTGAGCAAAAGCTCACGCAGCTTAAGGAAGGTCTGATCGCTCATGACGGGGCCTGGGTATCGGCGTTGGGCTTTAGAAGGGGCGCATACCGTTCGCGCCAGTGCGCATACTTACCCAGCCAGGTCAGCATCTGGCTGCGGCGGTGGCTAGATGGGAGGTAGCGGACGAACAGGTCTATGGCTTGATCCAACTCATCGCCGCGCAGCATCCACATCGAGTAGTGTCGGTCACCATGATGGTATGGTCCGTAAATCTTGCCGCCCAGCGTGTTCTGAAGGAACTCGAGGACGGCGATATCCCTTTGGTGCAGCTTGATCTGCAGGCAAGGGTTGCGCCAGTCGCCGGTGAATGATCCCTCGCCGACGAGAATCCCCATGATGTAGCCTAGGTCAAAGTCGCTGATCGGACGCGCCATCCATTCACCTGCGCTATGTTTCACGGAGAAATTTTACATGAAACACGTCGGGGAGGCAGGCTTTTCACGCGATCTGCCTCCCCGCGGCGAACGCGCCCAGCAGGACTCGAACCCACAACCCCTTGATCCGAAGTCAAGTGCTCTATCCAGTTGAGCTATGGGCGCAGAGGCGCTCCTCGTCGCCTCAGCTCGGAATCTATCACAATTGACAGATTCCGGCAACTGATTATCATGTTCAGCGTGTTGCCGGGTCCTGCGCGGCGGAAGCCTTCGAACCCCGCCAGGACCGGAAGGTAGCAACGGTAAGAAGTCTCTTTCGGGCGTCGTAGGGATGCCCGGCAACACACGTTTTGATAACGCTTGGCGATTCGGCAATCATGAACGAGAGGACGCCTGCACCGGAACCGCCCTTATCCACCAGACAGCCCAGCAGTAAGGGTAGGCGTTGGCTGGCAGTTCCAATCATCCTCGGCGTGTTCAGCTTGCTCACCGTGGGCTACCTGAACACGTTTACCCCGGCGACCATCGTTGATGGAGATCGGATCATCAACCTGCGCACGCACCAGAATACGGTCGAGGGTGCATTGCGCGAGGCAGGCATCGAACTCTCGCCCGAAGACATCGTGAAGCCGGACAGAACGGCTACGCTCAGTCGCAACCAGACGATCGTTATCCAGCGTGCAAAGTTGGTGGAGCTGTCCGTAGATCACGAGCCGCCGCGCTGGATTCGCACGCAGCGGACGCGCGCATCGGAGATCATCGCCGACTTGGGCTATCCGCTCAGCGTCAACGATCTGGTTTCGGTCAACGGCAGCTTCGACGACGCATTGCCCGCTTCGCCTCAACCACGCCTAGCATCTGCGTCTCGGCGTGCGCCATCGGTGCGCCTACCGGACGCGCGCATCGAGTTCCGCCGCGCCGTGCCTCTCACGATTCAGGAAATCGGTGGTCAGACGTTCGCCATCAAGACGCCGGCTCGCACGGTCGGCGAGGCGTTGCTGCAAGCAGGGTTCATGGTTTACCTCGCCGATAAGGTCACACCGGGGCTTGGAACGCCGGTGCAGCCGAACATGCAGGTGACCATCGAGCGCGCTAAGCCCGTCACGATCTGGGTGGACGGGCGACAGGTGCGCACCCGCACGCTGCAGGAGACCGTGGCCGACGTCTTGGCCGAGATGAACATCGTGCTGCTCGAGCAGGACTATGCCCTGCCGGCGCTCGATGCACCGGTCGTCCCCAACGCCGAGATCCGCGTCGTGCGCATCAAGCGCGACATCGAGGTCGCCCACAGCCACATCCCGTTCGAGACCGTCTGGGAACCGGATCCGGAGCTGGAACTCGATACGCAGGTGCTGGCGTATGAAGGCGCTCCCGGCGTGCGCGAGCGCCGCAGCCTGGTCACATTCGAGGACGGCCTGGAGGTCAAGCGCGAGCTAATCGCCGATTTCGTCGCGCGCCCCCCTCAGCCGCGCGTTTACAAGTACGGCACCAAGATCGTCATCCGCACGTTGGACACCCCTCAAGGCCCGGTGCAGTATTGGCGCAAGATCCGTATGCTGGCGACTTCTTACTCGGCCAGCACCTCCGGCGTCCCGCGCAGCAAAGCATGGTACGGCCGGACGCGCTGCGGGCAGACCATGCGCTTCGGCATCGTGGCCGTTGACCCGCGCGTCATCAGCCTGGGCACGAACGTGTATGTGCCCGGATACGGCGTCGGCAACGCATGCGATACCGGCGGCGCCATCATCGGCAAGCGCATTGACTTGGGTTACGACGACGATAACCTCCAGCTGTGGTATCGCTGGGTGGACGTTTACCTGCTCACACCGGTGCCCAGCCAGATCCGCTATCGCCTTGACTAACCGGCTGAAAGCCTACGGCATCGTGCCCCGCAAGAGCCTGGGGCAGAATTTTCTTATCGAGGAAGCGACCGCGCGTCGCATCGTGGACGCAGCCGAGATTCGGTCGAACGATTTAGTCTTTGAGATCGGCCCGGGCGGCGGCGCACTCACCAAGCACCTCACGAAACGCGCCGGCCGGGTGGTGGCGATTGAGTTGGATCAGGCGCTCATACCGGCCTTGCGAGACGAACTCGGCGGCGCGCAGAACGTCAGCATCGTCCACGGCGACGCGCTCGAGGTGGATTTCTCGCGCCTGGCTCGGGAGGCAGAGCAGGTTTTCGGCAAGCCATTCGACGCGGTGCGCTTCGTCGCAAACCTGCCGTACTACATTACTTCGGCCGCCATCCGGCGCATCCTGGAATGCCGGCTGCCCGTCGCGGCGGCAGTGCTGACGGTGCAGACCGAAGTCGCCGAACGGGTAACGGCGCAGCCGCCGCACATGAGCCTGCTCGCTGTCAGCGTGCAGTTCTACGGCCGGCCCGAGATCATGTTCAAGATTCCGCCCAGCCAGTTCTATCCCCAACCCGAGGTGGAATCAGCCGTGCTGCGCATCAAACCTCACGCCCAACCGCTCAGCTCAGACGCTCAGGGGTTCTTCCGCGTCGTCAAGGCCGGCTTCAGCCAGCCGCGCAAGCAGCTGCGCAACACATTGGCCGCAGGCCTGGGGATGGACAAGGCGCGCGTCGAGTCGGCGCTGAGGTCAAGCGGGATTGATCCGAGCCGTCGCGCAGAAACCTTGAGCCTCGAAGAGTGGGAGCGACTCACCCTAACTTTATGTCAAAAACAGAATCGGTCGCCCAGCTGACGCTCTAGATACGAGAGCATAGATGGCGAGTTGGCAGCCAAGACGGAGAATGCCAGCGCTCCATAGTCGAAGCCCGACCGGAGGGGGAAGAGCTCGTGTGGTAGATTCGTGTGGACACATCCACCGGCCTCCTCAATTAGCGGCCAAACGGCGGCCACATCCCAAACGTGGGAGGTCAAGTCCAAGCTGCCGAGACAGGCGCCTTTGGCCACCAGCGCTAGGTTGTAAGCAGTCGTGCCGAAGAGGCGGAGCTTCATCGGAATGTTGAGCGGACCGCGTTGGAGCGTCCGCGTGCAACAGGCAAAGAGATGCGTCTTCTGCACGACCAGCTCGCCCGTGCGCTCGTCGTGCTCCGGCGTCGCGGCGTGAATCGGCATGTCGTTCAGCCAGGCGCCGTCGCCGCGCACCGCGTAGTATTGCTCATCGGTCATGGGGAAGTCGGCTACGCCAAGCACGGGCTGTCCGAAATGCAGTAGGCCGATGAGCACGCCCCAGGCCGGCACGCCGCGCGCGAAGTTGGTCGTGCCGTCAATCGGATCAATCACCCAGCACCATTCTTGCCCGCGAAAGACTTTGTCACGCTCCTCAGAGAGGATGCCGTGGGACGGATAACGGGCCAGGATGGCGTCGCTCAAGCGCCGGTCGGACTCGATGTCGGACTGGGTGACGAGCGTACCATCGCGCTTGAGCGTCCCAGTGAGCCGGCCAAAAGTCGCCTTAAGTCGGCGTGCGGTGTCGTGCGCCAATTCACGCGCGAATTCCAGCGCACCCATGGGGAGATCACCCGCCGACGTGTCGGCATCGCGAACGCGCACAACCGTGAGCGCGAACCGAGCGGCTGTGCGCTGGGCTTCGATGCGTTGTGGGTCATTCGTGATGCGCTCCAGCAGGTGGCGCACCGAGGCGCGCTCTTGGGCGCTCAACATGGCCCATACGCCACTCACGCGCTCGGCGTCCTCGCTGAAGATGTCTTCCCAGAGCTGATCGAGTTCCATCGCTCGGTGGGCATTGTACGCGCCGTCGTCGAAGCAGGGTGTGGCTTCCCCCGGCTTGTCCATCAACCATTCCTAGCCAGCCCGATGCGGTGGATGATCTTGCCTTAAGGCAAATTGCGATGGCCGCCATCGCTGCCCATGGACGTTGTGTTCCAGTTCAGGATGGGCATCGTCGAAAGACGATTTTGGGCGGATAATTCGCCTACACGATCACTAAACATGGAGACACAATCGTGGCGCCAAAATACGCGATGGGCATAGACCTGGGCGGGACGAAGATCCTGGCCGCAGTTGTGGATGCACAGGGCAACGTGCTCGCCGCCGCAAAAAAGACCACGCAAGCGGAGAAAGGTCCCGAAGTAGTCATCGAACGCATCCAAAAAGCGATGGATGAAGCCTTGGATGAGGCTAAGCTCAAGAAAGACCGCATCGCTACCATCGGCATCGGCGCGCCGGGCATCATTGATAGTGCGAACGGCATCGTGATCAGCCTGACCAACCTGCCCGGCTGGCGCAACGTGGAGATCGCCAAACAGCTGCGGCGCTGGCACCCGGTTCCGGTATCGCTATCGAACGACGTACGCGTTGCGGCGGTCGGCGAACACCGCGTGGGCGCAGGCCGCGGGGTACACAGCATGATCGCGGTCTTCGTCGGCACGGGCATCGGCGGTGGCATTATCCTCAACGACAAGCCGTGGGTCGGTTTCCGCGCAAGCGCCGGCGAGGTCGGCCACATGGTTCTTCTGGCCGACGGTCCCTACGCGCTCGGCGGCGGCATTCGCGGCGGCATCGAGGCGCTAGCCAGCCGCAGCGCCATTGACCGCGACCTGCGCGCCGGCCTAGCTGCCGGGCGCAAAAGCGTGCTGCCGGACTTGCTCAAGGAGAAGGGCAGCGACGCGATCACCAGCAGCGTGCTGGCGAAAGCCGTCAGTAAGAACGACCCGCTTACGCTTGAGGTGCTGCGCCGCGCGGCCTATTACCTCGGGCTACATGCGGCGAGCTTGATCAACGCCTTCGACCCGGAGATGCTGGTGTACGGTGGCGGAGTAATTGAGGGTCTGGGCGAGTGGATGGTGGCACAAATTCGCGACGTGGCCAAGCAACACGCCATCAACAAGAATGACCTGGACAAAGTCAAGATCGTCGAAGCGAAGCTGGGCGAGCAAGCTGGCGTCATCGGCGCAGCGCTCGTGGCGCTGGACGCGCTGAAAGCCCAAGGATAAGCGCGGATCGCACGCTCGCGTCAAGGTGAGTGGGCGGCGAGCGGGGCGACCCGCCCCTCAAGCTGAAGCTATGGCTGTCGAATTACAGATCGAGTTGTGCGTGCGCGTCACCGTCGCCGCGGCGCTCTCGTCGCTGATCGGCCTTGAGCGCGAGATGCAAGGGCACGCCGCTGGCCTACGCACACATATGCTGGTGGGATTAGGCGCGGCGCTGTTCACGACGCTGTCGCTCTTCGCCTTTGAGGACGGCGATCCGGCGCGCGTCGCAGCGCAGATCGTCACGGGCGTGGGCTTCCTTGGGGCGGGCACGATCATTCAGCGGCGCGACCGCCACGTTCCGCACGGCCTCACGACGGCTGCCGGTATTTGGGCCGTGTCGGCCATCGGCATGGCCTGTGGCGCCGGCGCCTACGTGCTCGGCGTCTTCAGCACGCTGCTGATCTTGTTCGTGCTGATCATGCTGGCGCGCATCAGCGAACGCATCCATGCTGCGCAGAAGAGGAGAGGGATCGGCTCGGACCTTGAACAGATCGGCGAGCGCGGTGTTTAAGCCCACTGTGTGACCGGCGCGCTGCTCGAATAACCCCGACGGCGGCCGTTCGCCACGTGCGGTTCATCGAACGCGACGACGCTGCGATAATTGCGGCCTGAAGCGATACCTGCCACAAGGAGCGGTTAACTTGATGACGAACATCCTCCCGCGCCGCCGAGTCGGCCGCACCGCTTTGGAAGTTACCCACATCGGCCTCGGCACGGCCTTTCTGCTGGGGCTCGACACCGTGAGAGAGGACGCGCCGGCCATCGCCACGGTGCGCGCAGCGCTTGACCAGGGCGTGAATTTCATAGACACGGCCGCGCTCTACTCGCGCGGGCAAGCCGAGCGCGTAATCGGCGAAGCCCTGCGCGGCGTGCCACGCCACCGATTTGTGATCCAGACCAAAGCCGGCCGCTTTCCTAAGCCCGACGGCGGCTCGTACCACGACTACTCGCGCGACGCGATCCTGCGCAGCGTGGAGAACAGCATGAAGCTCCTGGGGGTGGATCGGCTGGACAGCGTGCTGGTGCATGACGCCGACGGCGACAAGTTCAACCGCGGCCAGGGCACCGGCTTGGAAGATACCTACTTCCGCGACGCGCTGGAACAGGCCTTCCCGACGCTGCTGGAGCTGCGCGACCAGGGAGTGATCGGCGCCGTGGGCGCCGGCATGAACCAATGGCAGATGGAGTGGGAGTTCGCCAAGCGCGTGGACGTGGATTGCTTTCTGCTCGCTGGGCGCTACACTTTGCTTGAACAGACATCCCTCGAATTCCTAGAGTATTGTCGGCAGCGAAACATCGCCGTCTTCCTGGGCGGCGTGTTCAACAGCGGCATTTTGGCCACCGGCCCGCGCGAAAGAGCCAGTTACAACTACGCCGCTGCACCCCCAGCGGTGATCGAGAAGGCTCGGCAGATTGACGCGGTCTGCGCACGCTACGACGTGCCGTTGCGCGTGGCCGCCCTACACTTCGCCATGGCGCACCCGGCGGTCACGAGTGTCGTTGTAGGCGCGCAGAGCCCTGCGGAGATCGAAGCCAACATCGCCGCGCTTCAGCAGACGCCGCCGGCGGCGTTGTGGGACGACCTGAAGCGCGCGGGGTTGATCGCACCGGAAGCGCCGACCCCGGCATGAGCGCCCCGCCACCGATCCTGTTGCTCGACGTTGACGGCACGCTGATCGAGGATCGCGGCTATCGCTGCGCACAAGTCGAAGCCGCGCGCTTCGTGTGCCGCAAGTGGGGCCTGCCCGAACACACGCCGACCGAGGATGAGATCAACATCCTGCACGCATGCGGATTCTCCAACGAGTGGGACTCGACGGCGTTCAACGTCGGCATCAACTTGGTTGAAGCGCATCGAAGTGGCGCTGCGCGCCCGGACTTTGCCGCTTGGGCGGAGCGGACGAAGGCATTTCCGGGTCTGCCGCACGAGCGCGCCCGCGCGCTGCTGCTGAGCATAGCGCCGCCCGAGCTGCATCCCGCCATCCATCGCCTACTGGATGACGTGCGCGACCCGCACGTGAGCGAGACCACTCGGTTGCTCTACACGTTTGCGCTCGGATCGGCGCGCTTCGAGCAACACTTCGGCCTGAGGGCAGAGGTCGAAACGCCGTCGCTCCTGGAGACGATGGACGAACCGATCCTCAACGCGCGCGGCCGGCAGATCATCTTGTCGCACCCGGCCAGCGCCTACACCGCACGCCCCACGCTCCCACCCGATGGCAGCCGCCCCGGACTCTACCAGACCCCAGAAGGGGAGATCGCGCTGGCGCAGTTGGGCATGAGCGAACTGCCGCTCATGGGCCTAGGGCCGATGCAGTGGCTGGCCGATGTGAAGGGTGGCTGCGTCTGGGACTACGCCAAGCCGGCCATCGTCCAGCCCATCGCGGCGATGCTCGTCGCGATGGGCCGCTCATCGCGCGATGCGGCGCTGGCCGCGTACGCCTTCGTCATGCACCAAGCGCGCAGCGACGTCGCGTGCCTCGACGGACGGGACGTGATCGTCTTCGAGGACAACGCCGGCGGGGTGCGCGCCGTGCGCAACGCTGCTGCCGCCTTACAGCAGGCCGACGTTCGGGTTCGGGTTATCGGTTTCGGGGTCGCGCGCGCGCCCGCCAAGCGCGAAGCCTTGGCCCAGGTGTGTGACCGGCTGTTCGACGACGTGAACGCGGCGCTGGCAGCGCTGTAGTCGGCGCGCATTGTCGCCGGCTGGTCAACAAGGGCCGTTGGGCAGAGCAAGCGGTTCAACACGCTTGATGCCGAGGTTACGCAGACGAAAGCCTGTTGAACGCGCAGGGTGCATATGACGCCTTCGGCGGCTTTAGCGACCACAGCAGGGGCACAATAAGCCCGATGATAATGATCAGCGTGAATACCGAGGCGACCCCGAAACCATTTTGGATGTAATCTTGAACGCCGAAGTAGAGCAGACCCGTCAATGCGATCAGCCGCCAGACGAGGCTGACCTTCGAGAACTTCAGAGCGCCATATTCGATCTTGCAGGGGAGATGCATTTGACGCTGCCAAGCCGGATTACGCTGCATGCCAAACTGATAATGGTCGCCATTGCTTGTTGAGATGCTCAAAACCGACCCGCCGGGAATGTGAAGCAAGGTCGCTTCTCGAATAGACGAAAGCGGTATTACCCAGCTGCCACAGCGCAGGTTTCTCGTGGTTAGCATCAGAACACCGCGCCGCGCTGTGATCCAACCCGGCTCATGCCTCACTTCACTACCGGGTCTTACCTTTCTCGCTTTCGTCGCATCGGCGATCAGCACTTCCTCATCCGGATGTTGTTTTCTAAATCTACTCACCTGTAAGGGAACCAGATACACAGTGTTCACGATGAACCTGTCAAGCATTGTCGCTCTGCCCTCCTACTCTTGTTGCTGAGCCGAGAAGTTGCCGGCCCTGGAACATGCCTACGGTCAGCCGACGACCCGCGCCGCCTCCGGCGCGAAGCTGATCGTCACGCTCTCGCCAGCGCGCGGTGGAACGAAGTTAGGGTGGTTGAGCACATCGGCGACGAACGCCGAACCATTGACGCGCAACTGCACGCGCACGATCGAGCCGAGGAAGGTGACGCCTTCCACGGTCGCGTTTAACCGATTGTCGCCGGGCATCATACTGTTTAAGGCGATCGTCTCCGGGCGGAGGGCGATCGTCACGGCGTCGCCGGGGCGCTTGTCGGTGGGGGGCTGACCAAGCCGCACCGCTTGATCGCCTACGATTATGCTGCCGTCGGCGCCGACCACGCCGCGCAGCGTGCTGAGCGTGCCTACGAAGCGCGCGACGAACTCGGTCTGTGGCCGGTTGTAAATCTCGAACGGCGTGCCGACTTGCTCGATGCGCCCGGCATTCATCACCACGATTCGGTCGGAGAGCGCCAGAGCTTCCTCTTGGTCATGCGTGACGTAGATGGTGGTGATGCGCAGCGTTTGTTGAATGCGTCGGATTTCGTTGCGCAGCTCTTGGCGAATCTTGGCGTCGAGGGCGGAGAGCGGCTCGTCGAGCAGCAGCACGCGCGGCTGGATGGCCAGCGCGCGCGCCAGCGCCACGCGCTGCTGCTGGCCGCCGGAGAGCTGATGGCTGTAGCGCTTGCCGTAACCCTCCATCTGGATCAACGCCAGCATCTCGTCCACACGTTGGCGGATGAGCTGTGGTGGCGCTTTTGCCATGCGCAAACCGAAGGCGATGTTGTCGGCCACGGTCATGTTGGGGAAGAGGGCATAGGATTGGAAGACCATGCCCAGCCGCCGTTTGTTGGGCGGCGTATCGGTCACGTCCTCCCCGTCAATGCGAATGCGCCCTTCGGTCGGTTGCTCGAATCCGGCGATCATGCGCAAGGTCGTCGTCTTGCCACAACCGCTCGGCCCGAGAAAAGCGACCAACTCGCCTCTCTCGACTTCCAAGTCGAATGACGCGACGGCGGTCGTTGCGCCGAACACCTTGCGCAAACGGATCAATTCGAGATAGGCCATAGCGCGTAACGGTGTTTTACCTCACTTCGTCCCCATCGCATTTGCCCGGCGTGAGAGAATGCGCCATATGGCAAAGCAATACCAATCCCCGCCGCCGATGGTCATTGACCCGACCAAGCGATACATCGCGCGGCTGAAAACCGGCAAGGGCGACATCGTGATTGAGCTATTCGCCGACAAGGCGCCGCGAACCGTCAACAACTTCGTCTTCCTCGCCCGCGAAGGGTACTACGACGGCACGACCTTCCACCGCGTCATCAAGAACTTCATGATCCAAGGGGGCGACCCAACCGGCACAGGGCGCGGCGGACCGGGCTACCGATTCGCGGACGAGTTTCACCCGGCGCTCAAGCACGACGGGCCCGGCATCCTGTCTATGGCGAACGCCGGACCGAACACCAACGGCTCGCAATTCTTCATCACGCACGTCGCTACGCCTTGGCTAGATGGCAAGCACACCGTCTTCGGCAAGGTCATCGAGGGCATGGACGTGGTGAATGCCATCCCCGAACGTGACCCCAGCCGTGCGCGGCAGCCTGGCGAGACACTGATCCGCGTGGAGATCACCGAGGAATAAGCCCCTGCGGGCGTAAGAGGCTGTCTTTTCGACCTACCCCCTTGGCTCGCGGATCGTGATCGGCGTCTTCGACTCCGGCGTGGGTGGGCTGTCGGTGTGGCGCGAAATCGCTCGGCTCATCCCCGACGTTCCGTTGGTCTACCTTGCCGATCAGGCGCACATTCCATATGGTGGGCGGCCGCTCGACGAGGTGCGCCGGCTAACGCTGCGCGCGGCTGAGTGGTTGATCGGGCGCGACTGTGCTGTCGTCGTCATCGCCTGCAACACGGCCTCGGCCGCCGCGCTCGAGGCGCTGCGCGCCACCTTCCCGGCAACGCCGTTCGTCGGCATTGAGCCGGCCATCAAGCCGGCAGCACTGCACACGCAAACCGGCGTGGTTGGGGTGCTGGCCACCCCAACCACCCTTCACAGCCGGCGCTACGCCGATCTCGTCGCGCGTTGGGGGCGACACGTGCGCGTCGTGGAACAGGCCTGCCCCGGCTGGGTGCAAGCCGTGGAAGAGCTGCCGGCGCGCGTTGTTTGTGCAGGTGACGATGGCCTGAGTCGCCTGGTCGGCGACTGCGTCACGCCGCTGCTGGCGCAGGGCGCCGATACGCTCGTGCTCGGCTGCACGCACTTCCCCTTCCTGAGGCCGTGGATCGAACGCGCGATCGGCGCATGGCAGGTAGCGCACCCGGACGCGCAGGCGGCGACGATCATTGACCCGGCGCCAGCCGTCGCCCGACGCGTGCGGCAGGTGTGGCTGGATTTGGCCGTCCACTGCGGCGATGCGCCGCCCGCGCGCGAGTTCTGGACCACCGGATCGGCCGGTCAGTTCGCGCATGTCGCCTCGGCCTTGCTCGGCTATGCTATATCCGCGTGCGCGCTTACCCTCTAACAACAGACCAACGCGCGCTTGGTATTGTGTTAGCCTATGCGCGCAAGCATGCAAAGGAATCCTTTGGACCTACTCCTGCTGGATCAACTACTAGAGGAAATGAACGACGCGCACCCACCTGCGGACGCACCGGCCGAGCAAGAACAGCAGGCCGAAGAGGAGCGCGCCGAGCCGCTCAGCGTGTTGCCGATTTTGCCGTTGCGCGGCGTGCTGGTTTACCCGCTCTCCGCGCTGCCGTTGCGCGTGTCGCAGCCGCGCTCGGTCCGCTTGATTGACGATGTGACGCTGCGCAAGCTGCCGGTCGGCCTCGTCGCCAGCAAACACCCCGAGAAGGACGAGCCGGGTGCGGAGGACATTTTCACCGTCGGCACGATTGCCACGATCGCGCGCCACTTCAAAGCCCCTGATGGCGTGGTCAACATGATCGTGCAAGGCACGGAGCGCTTTCGCATCGTCGAGATCGTGAGCGAGGATCCTTACTTAGTCGCTAAAGTTGAGCTGCTGCCGGAGACGTGGGAGAACTCGCTGGAGATCGAGGCGCTGCGGCGCAACATCAGCGAAGGCTTCAACAAGATGGCCGAACTGCGCCCGGATATGCCCGACGAGTTGGCGCAGATGATCCAGAACATCGAAGATCCGCGCCAGCTGACCTACGCCGTCGCCACCTACATGCGCATGGACCTGAACGATGCGCAGCGGCTGCTTGAGATGGACGGCTTGCCCAACAAGATGCTCTTCTTGCTCCAGCTCCTCAACAAGGAGCTGGAAGTGCTCCAACTCGGCAAGAAGATCCAAAGCGAGGCGCAGAGCGAGATCGAGAAGGTGCAGCGCGAATACTTCCTGCGCGAGCAAATCAAGGCCATCCAGCGCGAGCTGGGCGAAGCCGATGAGCAGCAGATCGAGATCAACACCTTCCGAGAGAAGATCGCGGCGAGCGGCATGAACGAAGAAGCGCGCAAGGAAGCCGAGCGCGAACTCGACCGCATGTCGAAGATGCCGACGCAGGCCGCCGAGTACAGCGTCATCCGCACCTATCTGGACTGGATGGTGTCGCTGCCCTGGCAGAAGACCACCCAGGACAACTTGGACATCGCACACGCGCGCCGCGTGCTGGACGAGGATCATTACGGCCTGCAAGACATCAAAGACCGCATCCTCGAGTTTTTGGCCGTGCGCAAGCGTCGCCAGGAGCTACAAGCGGCGAACAGCGCAGCAAGCGAGGGCGATGGAGCAACTGAAGGAGCGCCATCCCCTGACTCGTCGCGGCCGGCCGACTCACGGCCCGAAGCCGACTTGATCCGCCGTGAACGTGAGGGGGTGATCCTGTGCTTCGTCGGCCCGCCGGGCGTGGGCAAGACGTCGCTGGGCGCGAGCATTGCGCGGGCGATGGGGCGCAAATTCATCCGCATGAGCGTGGGCGGCATCCGCGACGAAGCCGAGATTCGCGGCTTCCGCCGCACCTACATCGGCAGCATGCCCGGCCGGATCATCCAGAGCATCCGTCGCGCCGAGAGCCGCAATCCGGTCTTCATGCTCGACGAGGTGGATAAGATGGGCAGCGACTTTCGCGGCGACCCCGCCAGCGCGCTGCTCGAAGTGCTCGACCCGGAGCAGAACCGCGAGTTTCGCGATCACTACCTGGACGTACCGTTCGACCTCTCGCAGACAATGTTCATCTGCACGGCCAACACGCTGGAGACCATCCCCGGGCCGCTGCGCGACCGCATGGAGATCCTTCAACTCAGCGGTTACACGGAGAACGAAAAGTTGCACATCGCCCAGGGCTACCTGGTGCCGCGGCAGCTCAAGGAGAACGGCCTGCGCCCCGGCGAGGTGACCTTTAGCGACGAGGCCATCCTAAAGTTGATGCGCGACTACACGCGCGAAGCCGGTGTGCGCAACCTGGAGCGCGAGATCGGCAACATCTGCC
>JANWVF010000007.1 GCA_025056965.1 Thermoflexales bacterium
TGAAGAGCTGCGCGCGCTCACTCAGCGGCCGCTTATCTGATCGGGGTTGAATCCAGATACCGATTTCAGGCTGACCGGGGGATTGTGATTTTTGGGGCGGTGTTCCCTCCGCGTGACCGGCGCCTGTATTTGCGTTACCTATTGCATTCGTTTGTATGGCTAAAAAGAAGAAAGAGACAGCGACCGTAGCATCCGACGAGTCACAACTTGGCAAGACAACCGAAGCACAAGCTGAGTCGGGGACGTTGAAATCCAAACCCGCACGAAATTCGTCCTCGCGCCGCAGCAGTCCCACGAACAAGGCGAATAAAACTACCGCTGCCGAGGCGAAGCCGCCGACCCCACCGCCATCCGATTACTTGTGGAAGCGCGTGGACCTACACATCCACACCCCTGCTTCGCACGATTACGAGGAGCCGAATTGCAGCTATCTCGATATCCTCAAGCAAGCCGAGCGGCGCGGCCTGAGCATCATTGCCTTCACCGACCACAACACGGTGAACGGTTACCGCAATATGATGAACGAGATCGAGCACCTGGAGTATCTGGAGAAGCTCGATCGAATTCGTCCGGAGGAGCTGGCCCGCTTAAACGAGTATCGTCGCCTGCTGAAGAAGATCTTGGTGCTGCCGGGGTTTGAATTCACGGCGACCTTCGGCTTTCACATCTTGGGCATCTTCTCGCCGGATAAGCCGCTGCGTGACATCGAACACATCCTCATAGATTTGCGCGTTCCGAGCCAGGCGTTGGACAAAGGATTGACCGAGGCCGGCGCTACCAGCGACGTGCTGCAAGCCTATGAGGCGATTGACGAAGCTGGCGGCATCGCCATTGCGGCGCACGCGAACTCCTCGAACGGCGTCGCTATGCGCGGGCGTGATTTCGGCGGCCAGACGCGCATTGCCTTCACCCAAGATCCGCATCTGCACGCCATTGAGTTCACCGACCTAGACCGCGGCCGTTACTCGAGCGCTCACCTGTTCACCGGCATCAAGTCGGAATATCCGCGGCGCATGTTTGCGATCCAGGGCAGCGATGCGCACCGGCTGATCGGCTCGAAGGAGAATGCGAAGCGCCTGGGAGTAGGCGAGCGCGCCACAGAGATTCAACTCGATGAGGTCAGCTTCGAGGCGCTGCGCAACGTGTTCCTGAGTCAGGACTTCAGCCGCGTGCGCCCGGTCTTCGACGTATTGGACTTGCCGGAGGATGAACTGGTCAAGGCACGCGAGCGTGGCCCGAGCGCGAGCGTCGCCTTTCATCCGTCATTGCCCAAACGCGGCGACCGTTTCGCCGTGGTGCTGCGCGACATTTGCGCCATGGCCAACGGCGAGGGCGGCAGCATCTTCATCGGCTGCGACGCGAAATCCTCTAAAAAGGCGTCCGGCGTCTCCAACGCGCAGGACGTCGTGCAGAAGCTATCGCTGGAGATCGAAAAGCGCATCGCGCCGCGCTTGTTGCCCCCTCTGCACATCCGCAACGTGGACGGCGCCGATGTGCTGCAGATTCAAGTGCCGCGAGGTGAAGATGCGCCCTACGTGCTGGACGGGGATCGCTTCTTCGTCCGAGCGGATGCAGAAAGCCGCCTGGCAACGCGCGACGAGATCGTGGCAATTGCTCGGCGAGGCTACGAAAAGGCTCGCCCCCAGGAGCCACATCCGCCCGCCTCGTCCCAGCAGCCTGCGCGTCGCCCGCAGCATCCGCAGCAACAACAACCGCCGGAGCGGCGCCCCCAGGAACAGCGCAAGCCTCAACAGCAAGCGCCGCAGCAGGCGCCGCAGCGGCCACAGCCCGCTCAACAGAAGCAGCGCCCAACCCAGCCAAGCCAGCCGCCTGCCAAGCCACAACCCCAACAGCCGCCGGCGCAACACGAGCGCCAGGAGAAGCCCAAGGCAGCCGAGCCGGAAGTGGTGGCGACCGCAGCCCATCCGCCGACGACGGAGAACGGCAGTGTGTTGCCCCCCGGCACACCGAAGACCGGCGTTCAGGTGCTCTCCATGGAAGAGCGCAACGGCGTGGTCTATTTCACAGTGCGCGACCTGCGCAACAATTCGATCATCCGCAACGTGACGATGAAGAGCGCGCGCGATCTGTGGCACTATGCCATCACCCAGTTCGCCGATCATCCGAGCGGGCCGGAAGACATCGAGTGGCAAGGCGATCGAGCCGTGCTTGCGCGCGAGATGCGCGCGGGCAAAATGCGCTCCGATCTGGCGATGCGCGATGCCAACGGCAAGGTCGTGGTGTTCTACGGCGTAACCGATGACGGCCTCGACGAACGTTGGCGCGAGCTGATCGCGGCCTTTGGCGCTCGCAACGGCATGGCCGCGCAATCGCCGGCTCCGCCGGCTGACGGCGCGCCTCCGGCCTCGCCGGAGCAAACCGAGGCCCAGGCGTCTCAAGCGACGGAAGAGATGGCAGCGTAAGCGTTTGCTTAGCTGCACTCAAACACTCCCTTAGTCGCCTAGCCGCCCGGCGAAGGGAAGCTGATTCAAGGCGGGCTTCGCTAACGCAACGCTAACGCGATGCCGTTATACGTCTAACGGCGTAAGCATAGGGTGTAAAGCGTCTCAAACTGAGCAACGTTCACGCAATCATTGCGAAGGCAGGTATTGAGTGGAGGAAGCAAAATGGCAAAGATCGTTGGCATTGACCTGGGCACCACCAACAGCGTGGTGGCCGTGCTGGAGGGCGGCAGCCCGACCGTGATTCCCACGGCGGAAGGCGGCAACCTGGTGCCGTCGGTTGTCGCTTTCAAGAAAGACGGCGAGCGCCTCGTCGGCCAAGCGGCCAAGCGCCAAGCCGTCGTGAACCCGGAGAACACGATTTTCTCGATCAAGCGTTTCATCGGGCGCCGGTTCGACGAAGTGGAGGGCGAGCGCAAGCGCGTGCCTTATCAGGTGGTGCAAGGACCGAAGGGCGACGCGCAGGTGAAGATTCCGAACACGAACAAAACCTATACGCCGCAAGAGATCAGCGCGATGGTGTTGGCTAAGCTGAAGGCCGACGCCGAGGCGTATTTGGGCGAGCCAGTAACTAAGGCTGTCATCACCGTGCCGGCCTACTTCAACGACTCGCAGCGCCAGGCGACTAAGGACGCAGGTCAGATCGCCGGCCTAGAGGTGTTGAGGATCATCAACGAGCCGACCGCGGCCGCGCTGGCGTATGGCCTCGACAAGAAGAAGGACGAGACCATCCTCGTCTTCGACCTAGGTGGCGGCACGTTCGACGTCTCGATTCTCGAAGTCGGCGATGGTGTGGTGGAAGTTAAGGCCACCAGCGGTGACACGCACCTAGGCGGCGACGACTGGGACGCGGTGATCATGGACTGGATGATCGCCGAATTCAAGAAGGAGCAGGGCATTGACCTGCGCGGTGACCGACAGGCCCTGCAACGGCTGAAGGAAGCGGCGGAGAAGGCCAAGATCGAACTCTCCTCGATGATGGAGACCGAAATCAACCTGCCGTACATCACCGCCGATCAGACCGGTCCGAAGCACCTGCTGATGAAGCTCACCCGCGCTAAGTTCGAGCAACTGAGCGAGGGCTTGGTGAAGCGCCTGCGCGGCCCGGTTGAGCAAGCGCTCAGGGACGCCAACCTGAAAGTGAGCGACATTGATGAGGTGGTGCTGGTCGGCGGCGCGACGCGCATGCCGATGGTGCAGGCGCTGGTCCGAGAGATGACCGGCGGCAAGGAGCCGAACAAGAGCGTCAACCCAGACGAGGTCGTGGCCATCGGCGCAGCCGTGCAGGCCGGCGTGCTGGCGGGTGAGGTGAAGGATGTGTTGCTGCTCGACGTCACCCCCCTGAGCCTGGGTGTGGAGACGCTCGGCGGCGTAATGACCGTGCTGATCCCGCGCAACACCACGATTCCAGTTCGCAAGAGCGAGATCTTCAGCACGGCAGAAGACAACCAGAGCGCAGTGGATATCCGCGTGTTCCAAGGCGAGCGCCCGATGGCCGCCGACAACATGCTGCTCGGCCAGTTCCGGCTAGAGGGTATCCCACCCGCGCCGCGCGGCATGCCGCAGATTGAGGTGACGTTCGACATTGACGCGAACGGCATCCTGAACGTCAGCGCCAAGGATAAGGCGACCGGCCGCGAGCAGCGCATCAGCATCACGGCCAGCACCAACCTGAGCAAGCAGGACATCGAGCGCATGGTGCAGGAGGCGCAGCGCAACGCTGCGGCCGACGCCAAGCGCAAGGAGCTCGCCGAGGCGCGCAACGCCGGCGACCAAGTGCTCTATCAAGCCGAGAAAGCGCTGCGCGACCTGGGTGACAAGGTCAGCGGCGCCGATCGCGCCGAGGCCGAAGGCAAGATGAACGACTTGCGCGACGCGCTGAAGACCGATGACATCAATCGAATCAGGCGGGCCAGCGAGTCGTTGCAAGCGACGATGTCGCGCATCGGCCAGAGCGCTTATGCGTCTCAGCCTGGCGCCAGCAACGCGACGTCCGCGGGCAACGGCAAAGGCGATGAGGGCGTGGTCGAGGGCGAGTATCGTTCGGTGTAAGCCGCCTTCAACCCTCACAGGGCAGTGCCCTGTGAGGGTTTTTTGTTTGCCCCATGCGAACGCGTGAAGAGCTCGAGCGCATCGAGGGTTTGACGCTCGCGCCATACGCCATGCGGAGCGCGGCGTCGCGCGGCCGGCAATATCCCGAGCCGGAAGCGCGCTACCGCACCGCCTTCCAGCGCGATCGCGAGCGCATCTTGCACACGACCGCCTTCCGCCGCTTGCAGGGCAAGACGCAGGTCTTCGTGGTGACCGAGGGCGATTACTACCGCACACGCATCACGCACACGTTGGAAGTCGCGCAGATCGGCCGCACCGTCGCGCGCGCGCTCGGCGCAAACGAGGATCTGGTCGAGGGCATCTGCCTGGCGCACGACCTCGGCCATCCGCCCTTCGGCCATTCCGGCGAGCGCGCCCTGAACGCGCTAATGGCTGCCGAGGGCGGATTCAATCACAACCGTCAGAGCTTTCGCATTATTACCGAGCTGGAGCGCCGCTATCCCGACTTTCCCGGCCTCAACCTCACGCTCGAATTCCGCGAGGGCATCCTCAAGCACAATGCCGACGTTCAGCCGACGGCCGCGCCGCCGGATTACTGGCCCGAGCTACGGGGCACGCTCGAGGCGCAAATCGCCGCCGTCGTGGACGAGCTGGCCTACAACGCCCATGACCTGGACGATGCGCTGCACGCCGGGCTGATCGGCGAAGCCGACGTGCGCGAGCTCTCATGGTGGCGGCGCGCGAGCGAGGCGGCGCGCGTGAAGTGTGATGCGGTCCTCACCGACATCCAGCGGCACTGCGTCATCCGTCGGCTGATTGATTTGCTCGTCACCGACTTGTTGGCGGAGAGCGCGCAGCGCATCCAGGTGATGCAGGATTACCATCGTGGCAACGCGAGCGTAGACGATGTGCGGCGCTGGCCAGAGCTGCTCATCGGTTATCCGCCCGAGACGCAGAGGATGAACCAGGAACTGAAGGGCTTCCTATACGAGCGCGTATATTGCCACCCGCGCGTCTTGCAAATGGCCAAGCAAGCCGAGCAGGTTGTTGACGAACTCTTTCGGGCATACATGAAGGAGCCGCGCATGATGTCCGAAGGTGCGCGTCGGCAGATGGCGCAGCTGCCGTTGAGCCGAGTCGTATGTGACTACATCGCCGGCATGACCGACCGATTCGCTCTTGCCGAACGCGCGCGTTTGCTCGGTTCGGGGTGATGTCGCCCCGGCCGACGCCGCGACGTCGAAATAGCCAGCCTAGTAGCCAAGATGGGGGCGCAACCAGCGCTCGACTTCCTCGATGCTCATGCCTTTGCGCCGGGCATAGTCGGCGACCTGATCGCGGCCGATCTTGCCCAAGCCGAAGTAGCGCGCCTGCGGATGGAAGAAATACCAGCCGCTGACGCTGCTGGCCGGCATCATCGCGCAGCTTTCGGTCAGCGTTGCGCCCGTGTGCTTCTCCACTTCCAGCAGCGCCCAAATCAGCCGCTTTTCAGTGTGGTCAGGACAGGCGGGGTAACCCGGCGCCGGGCGAATGCCGCGATACTTCTCGGCGATTAAGTCCTCGTTGGTCAATCGCTCGCTCAGGCCGTAGCCCATATCGTCACGAGCCTGTTTGTGCAGCCGCTCGGCGAATGCTTCGGCCAGCCGGTCGGCTAATGCCTCGACGAGGATGGCGTTGTAGTCGTCGCCGGCCGCCTTGAACGCGTTGGCCATCTCCTGCGCGCCGTGGATGCTGACGGCGAAGGCGCCGATGTAATCTACGACGCCGCTTTCCTTCGGCGCGACGAAATCGGCCAGCGCCAAATTGGCGCCGAGGATCGAGCCGAATGCAGACGGCTCATCCTTCGCCTTGTCGTGCTGCTGGCGCAGCGTGTGAAAGACGGTGAGCACCTTCGTGCGCGATTCGTCGGCATAAACCTCGATGTCATCGCCGACGCTGTTGGCAGGAAACAGGCCGTAGACGCCGCGCGCCAAGATCCGATTTTGAGCGATAGCCGGGGGGACATGGTGCGCGCTGCCGCGCAGGTGGCTGCTGGCTCGGCCGGTGAGATCGGCTTGGATCAGGCGCTTGAGCAGCGCTTGGGCATCGGCGTATAGTTTGCGCGCCTGTTCACCGACGACTGGATCGTCCAGGATGTCGGGAAAGCGCCCGCTCAACTCCCACACGCGGAAGAACGGCGTCCAGTCAATGTAGTCGGCCAGCTCGCGCAGCGGCATATGCGCCGGCTCGATCACGCGCACGCCGATGAAGGCTGGCTCACTGGCGAAGTCGTGCGATTCGGGCGTCCACTGGAAACGACGACGGCGCGCTTCATCGAGCGAAAGCAGCGGCTTGCGCTCGCCTCGTCCGGCAAACTGTTCGCGCAGCTTAGCCTGTTCCTCGGCGTTTTGATTGATAAAGGCTTCTCGGAGTTCGGCGCTGACCAGCGCGCCGACTACGCCGACAGCGCGGCTGGCGTCGAGCACGTGCACGACGGGGTGCGAGTAGACCGGCGCGATCTTCAAAGCCGTGTGGGCTTTGCTCGTCGTCGCGCCGCCGATCAGCAGTGGAACGTCAAATCCTTCGCGCTCCATCTCGCGCGCCACGTGCACCATCTCGTCCAGAGAGGGCGTGATCAGGCCGCTCAGGCCGATCATGTCGGCGCCGATCTCGCGCGCGGTCTTCAAAATCTTCTCCGCGGGCACCATGACGCCCAGATCATGCACCTCGTAGCTGTTGCAGCCCAGCACGACGCCGACGATGTTCTTGCCGATGTCGTGGACATCGCCTTTGACCGTCGCCAGCACGATCTTGGCTTTGGACTCCGGCTCAGCCTCCGACGCCCGATCGGCGTTCGCCTCGCGTTGCGCTCGGAGATAGGGTTCGAGGATGGCAACTGCTTTCTTCATCACCCGCGCGCTCTTCACCACCTGCGGCAGGAACATCTTGCCCGCGCCGAAGAGGTCACCCACGACGTTCATGCCGGCCATGAGCGGCCCCTCGATCACGGCGAGCGGGCTGCCGTAGTGCGCTAGCGCCTCCATTACATCTGCTTCGATGAAGTCTGCGATGCCGTGAACCAGCGCATGTTCAAGGCGCTTATCCACGTCTAGGCTGCGCCAAGCAGTAGCACCCTTGCCGTCGGAGGTTGCAGCCGATGAGGCGCTTCCCGCGGCCTGTTGCATGGCCTGCGCGAAGGCGATCAAGCGCTCGGTCGCGTCCGGCCGGCGGTTAAGCAGCACATCCTCGACCCGCTCGAGCAGATCTTTGGGGATGTCGTCGTAGACGGCCAGCTGGCCGGCGTTGACGATGGCCATGTCCAGGCCGGCGCGGATGGCGTGATAGAGGAAGGCGCTATGCATGGCCTCGCGCACCTTGTTGTTGCCGCGAAAGCTGAACGAGATGTTGCTGATGCCGCCGCTGACCTTCGCGCCGGGCAGATGAGTTTTGATCCAGCGCGTCGCGCGGATGAAGTCCACCGCGTAGTTGTTGTGCTCCTCGATCCCCGTCGCCACGGTGAGCACGTTGGGGTCAAAGATGATGTCCTCCGGAGGGAAGCCGACCTCGTTCACCAGAATGTCATACGCCCGTTTGCAGATCTCGATCTTGCGCTCGAAGGTGTCGGCCTGGCCGCGCTCGTCAAAGGCCATCACGACCACGCCTGCCCCGAAGCGCTTGATGATCTCGGCGTGTTGTTTGAAGACCTCTTCCCCTTCCTTGAGCGAGATCGAGTTGACGATGCACTTGCCCTGCACGCACTTCAGGCCGGCTTCGATCACGCTCCATTTGGAGCTGTCAATCATGATCGGCACGCGGGCGATGTCCGGTTCGGCCATCAGCAGGTTGAGGAATTTGGTCATGCAGGCTTCGCCGTCCAGCATGGCCTCATCGAAGTTCACGTCGAGGATGTTCGCGCCGTTCTCCACCTGCTGGCGCGCGATGCCCAGCGCCTCTTCAAACTTGCCTTCCTTAATGAGCTTGGCAAATTTAGGCGAGCCGGTGACGTTGGTGCGCTCACCGATCATCAGGAAGGTCGGCTGCTGGCCAGAGGCAAAAGGTTCAGAATTCAGATCGGCAGGTGACTGAGATTCGCCCGGCTCGGCGTCCGGCCTCCTCTCGGCGATCTCCAATCGCTCTAGACCGCTGAAATAGGTGCGTCCGGTGGGGCGGTTGCGCACGTGGGGGCGCGCCCCCTTGATCGCCTGGCAGACGGCGGCGATGTGCTCTGGCGTCGTGCCACAGCAGCCGCCGAGGATGTTGACCCAGCCTTCGTGGGCAAACTCGGCGACGGCGTCGGCGAACTTTTGCGGCGTCATGTCGTACTCGCCGAAGGCGTTGGGCAGGCCGGCGTTGGGGTAGCACGACACATAGGTCTGGGTGGTCTTTGCCAACGCCTCGATGTAAGGGCGCATCTCGTCCGGGCCCAGTGCGCAATTGATGCCCATGCTGATGAGCGGCGCGCGATGAATGCTGGCCCAGAATGCTTCTACCGTTTGGCCGCTCAGCGTGCGCCCGCTCTGATCGGTGATCGTCACGCTGGCCATGACCGGCACGCGCCGCGCGCCCTCGGCAAACAGCTTCTGGATGGCGAACAGTGCGGCCTTGAGGTTGAGCGTGTCGAAGGTCGTCTCCGGCAACAGCAGGTCCGCGCCGCCTTCGATGAGCGCCTTTGCTTGGTCGTAGTAGGCCTGCATCACCTGGTCGAAGGTAACGGCGCGGTAGCCCGGGTCGTTCACGTCGGGGCTGAGCGAGAGTGTGCGATTCATCGGGCCGATCGCGCCGGCCACGTAGCGCGGTCGCGAAGGGTCGCGTTGCATGAACTCGTCGGCGGCTTGTCGCGCCAGTCGCACTGCGGCCAGGTTGATCTCGCGGATCAGCGCCGGATCGGACATCTCGAAATCGGCCATGCTGATGGCCTGGGCGTTGAAGGTGTTGGTTTCGATGATGTCCGCGCCGGCCTCGAGATAGCGGCGGTGGATGTCGAGGATGATGTCCGGCCGCACCAGGTTGAGCACTTCGTTGTTGTTCTTAAGCTCGACCGGATGATCTTTGAAACGCTCGCCGCGGTAGTCCTCCTCTTGCAGCCGGTAGCGTTGGATCATCGTGCCCATCGCGCCATCCAGCACGAGGATGCGCTGCTCCAACAGCTCACCGATCGGCGGCTTAGGCACAGGCGGCGCTTCAGACTTGCCTGACATGACATTACATTCTATCTAGGTTCATCGGTGAGGTAGCAGATGGGCATGCTTGTAGCGTTGCGGGGAGTTAAGGTCATTACAGGCGCTGCCCTGCGCGCATGGTAAATTCAGGCGTCGTCGTGGTCGAAGAACTCACTCCGCCGGCGGCATCGCCCCGCGCGCTGCGGCATGCGCGCTTGGGCGTTGCCGCCTCATCGCTCGCGATCGCAGCCTTGGGGCTCGTAGTAGTCATCTTCATCGGCTACTTCGTCGTTTATTTGGTCTACGCGCGTGCGCTGTTCGCCTTCCCGTTCGATTATGACCAGGGCGAAGGCTTTGAGCTCTACGACGCAGTTCGCCTGGCGCGCGGCGAGGGCATCTATCTGGATAACGCGCAATTCCCGTTTTACTCCTCGAATTACCCGCCGGTCTACCGTCTGCTGCTCGTGCCGCTGGTGGCGCTGTTTGGGCCTCACCTGTGGGTAGGGCGCGCGCTGGCGTTCGCCTCATCGTTGGTGATCGGCGCGCTGATCTTCCTGGCCGCGCGCCGGCTCTGGCAGCCGGACGAGGCGCAGGCCGCAAGTTCGCGCTTTGGCCTCTTGCGCTTCCTCATCCCGCTGCTGGCCGGGCTGGCGTTTTTCGCGGCGAACTATGTGTATCAGATCGGGCCGCTGGCGCGCGCTCACCTGCCGATGGTGATGTTTGCCTGCGCCGGCATCTTCTGCCTAGACCTCGCGCTGGACGCAAGGCATGGCACACCAAACGCAGCGCGCGCGGCACTCGGCGTTGGGCTGCTCCTCGTCGCCGGTTTCACCAAGCTCCAGGCCGTAGACGCGCTGACCGCCGGCTTCGCCTACCTGCTATTCCGCCACCCGAGATGGTTCGCCGTGGCGCTCGCCACCAGCGCACTGGTTACCGGCGCGCTCGTGCTGACGCTGAACACGACGACGAACGGGCAGTTCTGGTTGAACGTCGTGCTGGCCAACGTGAACGAATATGACATCACCGTCACCTGGCAGACCTATGGGCAGTGGCTGCGGCTCCAGGGCGTCTTGATCGCGTGCAGCGCCCTCTACGTCATCTGGGATCTCATCGCGGCAGCCCGCGCGCGTTCGCTCCAACCAATCACGATCTGGTCGCTCTACTTTCTTACCGGCAGCGCCATGGGCATGCTGACCGGCAAGTGGGGCGCAGGGCCGGCCTACCTCGTCGCCGCGATCGCGGCTTCATGCGTGTGCACGGCCGGCTTGATCGCGCGGATCGCGTTCTGCGCATCGCGCGCCCTGCGCCAGGCGTCACAGGGCGTGCACGGTGCGACGGGCGACGCACTCGGCAGCCGAGCGTATATCCCGGCTCTGGCCGCGTTCTTGGCTGCCTTGGTCTTCTTCTGGCAAGCTACGCTCAACGTGCACCTGCCGACGCGTGGGCGCGTCTTCGGGACGATCGCGCAGCTGATTGGAGTCAGCGACTCGCCGTCGTCCTATCCGCCCTATCCGTATTACGACTCGGCCGGCTTCACCCAGCTCGGCCACCTGCTCGACCCAGCCGACGCAGCCAACGGTTGGGCCATGGTGGAGATGATCCGCGACGTGGAGGGGCCGGTGTGGAGCGAAGAAGCGATGCTCACCCTGCTAGCCGGCAAGGACGTGGTGACCAACCCGACCCAGTTGCTCAACCTCTCCAAGAGCGGCATGCTCGATACGTCGCGCATGATTGCGATGATCGAGCAGCGCGCTTTCGGCGCGGTGATCTTCCGCGCCCTGTTCTATCCCGACGACGTCAAAGAGGCGATCTTCCGCAACTACTACTGGGCGCGCAACTTCAAGATGAACGGGTTCGACTACTGGGTGTTGCTGCCGGTGCAGCCGCCGGACGAGCGGTCATCGGGCGCGGCGAGCGAGTAGAGGGCGATGGCGGAGATACCCCAGCAGGCGCATACCACACCCGACCGCACGCCCCAAGGCGCAGGGAGCGCGCCGGGAGATGCGCCCTTCTCCATCCATCTGCCGGTCTACGAAGGTCCGCTCGATGTGCTGTTGCGGTTGATCGAAGAGCGACGGCTAGAGATCACGGAGGTCTCGTTGGCGGCCATCGCCGATCAGTTCATCGCCTACATGTCCGGCATGCCGCGGCGCGATCCGCGCACCCTCGCCCATTTCATCTGGGTGGCCGCCCGGCTGATCCTCATCAAAAGCCGCGCCCTGCTGCCACAGGTCGTCGCCTCCCCGGAAGAGCAAGAGGAGACGGACGACCTGGTACACCAACTGCGCGCCTACCAACTCTACAAACACGCTGCCCAGATCTTGAAGGCGCGCGAGCAGCAGGGCCTGCGCGCCTATCCGGTGCAGCCGCCGCCCCTCCCCCACCCGCAGTCGAAGAAGCTGCCGTTGGACAACGTCACGCTGGAAGCGCTCGCCAACGCCATGCAGCGCGTCGTCAACCGCTGGCTGCCGCCGCCGGTCGCCGACGAGATGATCTCGCGGCTGACGCTCACCGTGAACGACTGCATGGATCGCATCCGCGCCGCCGTCCAAGCGCGGCAGCGCGTGACCTTCACCGATATGCTGGAGGGCGTGAACACGCGCGTCGAGGTCGTGGTGATGCTGCTGGCGCTGCTGGAGTTGCTCAGGCGGTATTTTGTGCGCTGCTATCAGGAGACGTTATTCGGCGAGATCATCATCGAGCACTTCCCCGAGGCAGAGCGACCGCCGGCCGACGAGCGCCCGACGCCGCCGGAAGGGGGAGAAGAGGAGCCGGGCGATTGAGCTACGCGCAGCGCGCGATCAGCCGATCGAACGCATCGTCGTCCAGCGCATCCAATGAGGCGACGACGACATCGGCATCCAGATGGTCGTGGGTGGACGTGACGCCGATGCAGCGCATGCCGGCGCGCCGCGCGCCTTCGAGGCCGGCTGGCGCATCCTCGATCACCACACAACACCTCGGCGGCACCCCCACGCGCTCCGCCGAGACGAGGTAAACCTGCGGGTCGGGCTTGCCGCGGGTAACGTCCTCAGCTGAAGTGATCGCGTCGAAGAAGCGCCCGATGCCCAAAGCTTCGAGGACGACATCCACGTTGGCGCGCGGCGCAGCCGAAGCGACGGCTTGTCGCCAGCCAGCCTCGTGCAGCGCCTTCAACCAGCGCAGGACGCCGGGCAACGGCGCGATGCCGCGCTCCTGCACGAACCGGCGATATAGCGCCTCCTTCACAGTCGCGATGCGCGCCACCTCGGCATCGGGCAAGTCCGCTCCGAAGATGCGGCGCAAGATGGTGTCGTTGCGCTGGCCGAAGGTGGCGCGAAATTCATCGAGGCGGAGGTCGTAGCCTTCGCGTGCCAGCGCCTCGCGCCAAGCAGCGTAATGATAGTCGGCCGAGTCCACCAGCACGCCGTCCATGTCCCAAAGCGCCGCCCGGCGCGCGCCCGAGGGCGAGATGCGTGCGGCGTCGCTCGTCGAGCGTTCGTGCGACATGCGAGGTTCAGGACTTATGGTCTCGCAGCAGGCTGGCCGCGATCAGCAAAATCACGCCCACCACGATGGCGCTGTCGGCGATGTTGAACACCGGCCAATCGAAGCCGATCTCCGGAATCTGGAAGTGGATGAAGTCGGTGACATAGCCCTGGCGCAGGCGATCGAGCAGGTTACCTATGGCGCCGCCGAGCTGCATGCCCAGCGCCACCCGCGACAGCCAGTCACCGGCCGGCAGCCGAGGCGCGTAATACAAAATCACCGCCGAGACGACCAGGGCGACGATGATGAAGAACACCCCACCATTCGGAAACAGGCTGAACGCCGCGCCTGTGTTCTGCGTGTGCGTCCAGCTCAAGTACGGGCCGATGACCGGGATGGACGTATAGAGCGGAATCTGCGCCTCGACGATGCGCTTGGTGACGATGTCCAAGATCAGCGCGATGCTTGCTGCCAGCAAAAGCAGCCAGTAGCGCCGCAGATGCGAGATCACCGCCGACCGACCCGAGCGGTCGGCCGGCGCGTTCGACTCGGTGATGCGCGCTTCCTCACTCATGGGGCAGATCGCTTGTGCCTCGACCGCGCGTCGGTCAAGATGGCGAAAGCCAGCAGGATCGCGCCGGCCAACGCTGCGAGGTGCGCTAGGTTGAACGTCGGCAGGTTAGGGATGTGCAAGTAGTTCATCGCTGCGCCCCATGTGAGGCGGTCGAACAAGTGAGCGGCCAACCCACCAACGATCAAGCCATATGCCTTGGGTCGCAGGCCGTCAGCGCGATGGCCCACAAAAGCCATCATCAGCATGCACAGCGCCAGGCCAGCCAACGTCACGGCGATCCCTAAACCGGTATCCAGCAGGCCAACCTCTGTGGGCGGCTGCAAGCGGATCAGCCCGCCGAGCGCCGCTGCGCCGCCGCGCGATCCCTCACCGAATTGGACGGCCGCCTTGACCAGGCGGTCTACGACGAAAACGCCCGCCGCGACCGAGATCAGCGCCCAGAATGGAGCAGGAGACGTCGCCGCCGCTGAGGAGCGCTGATGCGAACGATGGAGACCACGCGCGATAGCCCGCGCTGCCGCGAGCGCCGCAGCAGCGGCGCTCGCGGGCGCAGCCGGCCGGGCCTCGCCGGTCGCCGATGCGGCAGCTGGCGGTTGCGTCTGCTGCGCCGACGACTTGTCACCGGCATAAACCAGGCGCAGCGCAGTCGCCAGGTGGCGCGTCTCGACGCCGATGAAGCTCGGCGCGGATGCAAATAGCCTGTTTAGGCGCGGGTTGTGCGCCAACGCTGCTGCCCAGTCGCCGTGGCTTTCATCGGCGAAGGGTTGTGCGCGCGCACGACGCTCCAGCGCGGCCAGCGCTGGCGCGTCCAGCCGGACGGCATCGAAGAGCGCCGGGGAGAGCACGCGCAGCACGCATAGCTTCGCCAACATCACGTCCGACACGTTGGCGCGCTGCCCGTCGGCCATGCGCTTGGCCAGCCCGCGCATAGCCACGCGCCAGTACTCCTCTGCGCGCTCGATCGCGTAGCGATCGCTCCCCAGCATTTCGGCGAAGAGTTGCGCGCAGGGGCGCGGAATATCAGAGGGAGCAGTGGGCGGCGCCTGCGGCAACCGAGTCGGCGCATTCGCAGGAGAGGCCGGCCGCTTGCTCGGTCGCAGCTCGACCCGATCGGTGAGCCAGGCGCGCAGCACGTTCGCATCGCCCAGCTTGCGGATCAGCTCGGCTTCATCGGCACAGATCAACGTGGCGCAATTCTGCGCGCTCAGGAAGTATTTCGCGGCCTCTAGCAGTTGGGCAGCATCCTCAGGCTTCGCGCGATCGAGATGATCTATTGCTACGACGAAGGTCGCGTCGGAGAGAGTGATCGCGCTGTGAATCAGGCCGGCGAACGACGCGCGCATGCGGTGGGCGAATGCGGCGACGGCGAGCGTAGCGCTAGCGTCGTCGTCCAACTCCAGCCGCACCACCTCCTCGAGCTGGTTGCGAAGCGTGTGGACGGCCGCTGGTGCGCCGGGCTGTTGCGCGAGCTTATCGAGCGCCCCGAACACCAGGCGCTGCCAAGGCGCCAAATCGCTCGGCAGGTTGGCCGCGTTAATGAGCGCGCACACGATCCGGCGATGCGGTAAGATGCGTTGAGCCTGTGCGTCGTCCCGGGACAACGCCTTTAATAATGTGGTTTTGCCGCTGCCGCGCGGTCCAAAGAGGCCGATCGCCCGGCGCGACCCGGGTTGACCCAACGCTGCCAACACGGCGTCAAGCGCTCGGCTTTGCTCGGCGCTCAGCGTGATGCCCGCCGACGCAGCGATGGCCGGCAGGGCTTGCCGGCGCAGTTGCTGCATAGTGTCGAGATTCATATATCCCTCGCTTGAAGCCGCCGAGCAGTCGTGCGTTGCCTGGCGAACCTAGTCCGATGCCTTTTCGAGAGAGAGGGTGAGCTGCTCGCCGTCGAACGCATCGCTGGCGCTGATGGCGTCCGGTAGCCGGCCCTCGATTAGGGCGACGCTCAACGTCTCGCCCTTGATGTATTCGGCGAAGTCGCCGATAGCGCGCCTCAACCGATCGCTGGCGGTGTAGGCCAGGCGAATGCGATCGGAGACGTTGAGGCCGGCTGCTTTGCGCAGGTCGTTCACGCGGCGCACTACCTCGCGCGCCAGCCCTTCGGCGATCAGCGCGTCGTCGAGCGTGGTATCCAGGCCGACGACGATGCCGTTCTCGCCGGCCACGATCAACCCTTCGCGCGGAACGGCCTGCACGATGACCTCATCGGGCTGGAGAGAGACGCCGTTGACCGCGATGGGTTGGCCGGCCTTTACCGCGGCGGCGACGTCGGAAGGATCGAGTTGGCCCAGGGCGGCGCGCACCTTCGGCAGGTCAGCGCCCAGCTTCTTGCCCAACTTCTTCAAATCGGGCAACACGCGGTAGCTGACCAGCTCGACTTCGCGCTCGACGAACTCCAGCGCCTTAACGTTCAACTCATCGGTGATGACCTCGTAGTGCGCCATGATCGCGCGGCGCGCTTCATCGTTAGCGACGATCATCGCTTTGCGCAGCGGTTGGCGCACCTTCAGCTTGGACTGGGCGCGGGTGCTGTGGCCGAGCGCCACCACCGTTCGCGCCAGCGCCACCTCGCGCAACAGGGCACGTTCCTCTTCGCTCAGCGCGCGCGGCTGCGGGTAGGACTGGTGATGCACGGAGAAGGCCTGTTGCGATTCGCATAGCCGCCGGTTGTCCTCCGCGCTCCGAAGGTTGAACTCCGGGTGCTTGAGGTTCTGCCACATCACTTCACTGATGAAGGGGACGATGGGCGCGATCAGGCGGGCCAGCGCGGTAAGCACTTCGTAGAGCGTGGCGTAGGCGGCTGCCTTGTCCGACGTCATCTGGCTGCCCCAGAAGCGCTCGCGCGAGCGCCGGACGTACCAGTTCGATAGGTCATCAATGAACTTCTCGATGGCCAACACGGCCGGCCGCGCGTCGTAAGCGTCGAGCGCGGCGTTGACCGCGTTCGTCGTCTCGGCCAGACGGGCCAAGATCCACTTGTCCAGAAGGCTGAGCGAGGCGGGTTCGCCGTGTCCGGTGTCTGCTTCTGCGGTCGGCGTCCATCGGTCGGCGTTGGCATAGGTGACGAAGAACGCATACACGTTCCACAGCGGAATGATGACCTGACGACGAACTTCGTTGAGCGCGTTGTAGCCGAACAGCAGGTTGTCGTCGTAACGCTGGCGCGCGTAGAGCCAGCGCATCACATCGGCGCCAGCCTTGTCGGCAGCTTCGTTGAACTCGATGGCGTTGCCCTTGCTCTTGTGCATCGGCTCGCCCTTTTCGTCGAGCAGGGTCGCGTAGCCGAGGATGGTGCGCGCAGGCAAGTGCTTCTCCAGTACCGTGCTCATCGCAATCAACGAGTAGAACCAGTTACGGAACTGGCCGGGGAAGCTCTCGGTGATGAAATCGGCCGGGAACCACTGCTGCCAATAGGCGCGGTCGGTGCGATAGCGCAAAGTGGAATAGGCGACGATGCCGGCATCGAGCCACGGGTTGCCGACGTCGGGCACGCGCGTGCCGATCAAGCCGGTGACCGGATGCTTGATCTTGACTTTGTCAATGTGCGGCCGGTGCGGCGTGTGTCCGTCGAACTCCTCCCAGCCCTCGACGGCGCGCGCCTTCAGCTCCTCATAGCTGCCGATCACCTCGAAGGTGCCGTCGGGGTACTCCCAGATCGGCAGCGCCAGCCCCCAATAGCGCTTCTTGCTGATCATCCAGTCGTGCATGTTGCGCAACCAGTCCAGCTCGCGCTCTTTGCCGAAGGGGGGAATCCAGTTAATCTGCTCCGACACGGCCATCATGTCGTAGCGCAGCTCGTCCATGCTGATGTACCACTCATCCACCATGCGATAGACGAGCGGGGTGCCGCACCGCCAACAGTGCGCGTAGCGGTGCAGATACTTGTCGTGCCGGTAGAAATAGCCCTTAGCCTTGAGCAGCGCTTCGACCAAATCGGCCACTTCGTGGGCGTGCTTGCCGGTCAGCTCGCCGAAGCCGTCCAAGAAATAGCCGTCCTCGTTCAGCGGCGCGATCTTCGGCATGCCGTGCTGCTGGCCGAGCTGATAGTCCTCCGGGCCGGCGCCGGGTGCGTTGTGCACGATGCCGGTGCCCTCATCTTCACCGACGCCATCCCAGGTGATGACGATATGCTCAAAGGGGCGGCCGTCGTGCTTATCCTGCCAGCGCTTATGGGCGTCAATGAAGGCGGGCAGGTCGTCGAACAAACCCTCGTACGTCCAGCCGGCCATGTGCTCACCCAGGATCTCGCCCAGCACTTCGTATTCGCCGCGCAGGATCTTCAGCGTCTTATTGCTAAGGAAATACACGGCCAGTTCGCCATCCTTGTGCAGTTGCCGGACGATCGCATAGGTGAGCTTTGGCCCAACCGAAGCCATGATGTTGGCCGGCAGCGTCCACGGCGTCGTCGTCCAGGCCAGCAGGAACTTGCCCGGCGCGTGGTCGAACTTGGCGCGCGCTTGCTCGTTGACCCACGCCGCCCGGCTCACATCAAACGACTTCAGCTTCATCCGCACGGTGATAGCCGGGTCTTCGCGATCTTTATAGCCTTCCGTGTCTATCTCGTGCTGGCTGATGCCGGTGGCGCAGCGCGGACACCATGGGATCACGTCCTCGCCGCGATAGATCCAGCCTTTCTCGTGGCACTTCTTCAAGAAGTTCCAGATCTGGTAGTTGTTCTCGTCGCTGAAGGTGAAATACGAACCACCCAGTTCGGGCAGGCCGAGCCGGCCAACGATCTGCTCGACCGTGCCGGTGATCTTTTGGCCGCCGCGCTCCAGCGTGATGACCTGTTGTGGATCCTCGACGATCTTCTGCGCCAGCCAGCGCAGCTCGTCCGGGTCGTTCCAGTCCATCCAGTAGCCCAGCCGAATGGACTGCTCGGTCTGCATCGCGGCGCTGTTCAGCACGCGCTGCTTGCACAGACGAATGAACCGCTCCATGCCGAAGGCTTCAATATCGCGCTTCGACTTGAAGCCCATGTCCTTCTCGACGTTGACCTCGACCCACAAGCCCTGGCAATCGAAGCCGTTCTGCCAGCGCTGGTTGTAGCCCTGCATGGCGAAGTAGCGCTGCCAAAGATCCTTGTAGGTGCGCCCCCAGGCGTGATGCACACCCATCGGGTTGTTGGCGGTAATCGGGCCGTCTATGAAGGAGAAGCGCTTGTCGGACGCGGCGCGCAGCTTCCGCAGGCGGTCGAATGCCTGGGTGCGCGCCCAGAAGGCGAGCACCTCGCGTTCTTGCAGTGGGAAGTCAACCTGAGTCGCAACTGGCTGAAACATCGTTCAACTACCGACGATAACTTCGAGCGATGATACTACAATGCAAGGCGCATGCAGGATGTCCCCAGCATCACGCCGCGCCGGAATCGCGTCGCTTACAGCGTGCTGATCGGCATCATCCTCTTGACCATCCCGTGCTACTTGATCGGCTTCGCCGCGCTCTTCATCCTGCAACCGCCCGGACAAAATCCGATCGTCGTTCCGACAACCACGCCTACGCCATCGGTCACACTGCCTGCCGAGGTGGACACGGCTACGCCGACGCATGCCGCGCCGCTCACTCCGCCGGCGCCGCCGACGGCCCTGCCCGACATGCCGACACCAACCGACACGCCGACGGCTTCACCAACCGACACGCCCACAGCCATGCCCACGATCACGCCAACCGATACGCCCACGGCTACGCCGACTGTCATGCTGCCCACCGATACGCCCACACCCGTGCCTACGCTGGCACTCGACACCCCAACACCGACGCCGACCGACACGCCGACGCCCGAACCGACGGCCACGCCGATCCCTTGAGCTAGGCACACTAGGCGCGCTCAGGGCGCGGGCGTCACGCCGATCTGTTCACCCGCCGCCTGCAACCTGACGTCACCGGCGATGTTGGCCGTGTTCGGGCAAGAGTCGTAATCCTCACCTAGGATGATGCGGGCTGCCGACGGGCTGCTCGGATCCGGTTGGCCGATCACGTTGCGCGGCTGCACGCGAAAGATGTCCTGCAGCCGGGCGATTGGCGATCCCTTGCGCGTCGTGCTGTAGTCAATGATCTGCGTCTGCGGGAAACGATCGCCGTCCACCCGGCCCAAGCCGATCACCTGAAAGCCTTCCCATGCCAGGCGCTCGGCGGCGACGAGTTCCATATCCGGCCTAGAAGAGCCATTGTAGACCTCCACGGCGGGCCGAATTTGTGCTTGGTTGCCGGCCGGCGGCGCTAACGCCTCGGCGATGAAGGGGATGGTCTGCTCGGTCGGCAGCAGCACCGAAGCGCCGTCCTCGCGCTGGTGCGAGCGGACGACCGGCCAAGTGATCACCCGGCTCTTGATGTCATCGTTGCTGAGCCGACGGGCGATGTCTATCAGAGGAATGAGGTCGGTTGGTCCCAAGTCGGTTTCGACGCTGCTGCGGAACTCGCCGTAGAGTCCGAGGGCGTTCTGCAGCATGTTGCCGTCGCGCGCCTTGCGGAAGAGGGCGCGCAGCACCTTCTGCTGGCGTCGGGCGCGGTCAAAATCGGTTGTGCTCCAGCGCGAGCGGGCATACCACAGCGCCTGCTTGCCGTTCAAGGTCACCTTGCCCGGATAGAGGTCCAGATCACTCTTGCCGCTCGGCGAGTCCTTGTCCGGGAAGGTATCGTGCAACTCGCACTCCACGAGGACTTCGATGCCGCCCAGCGCATCCACGGCCTTGATCAGGCCGGCGAAGTCCACGCGCACGAAGTGATCAACTTTGATGCCGAAGTTCTTGCGCAAAACCAGCGCCAGAAATGCCGGTCCACCACCGGGGTGGTTGCTCAAGTAGCCGCGCCGCATGACGGTATTGATGCGATCTTGTGTGCCGTCCGGGAGGCGAACTTGTAGGTCACGCGGGAAGGAAAGCAGGCTGACCGAGGGATAGCGGGGATCAATGCTGGCGACGATGATCGTATCGGTGCGCGCGTATTGGCTGTCCGCCGAGGCATCGCTGCCCAACAGCAGGATGTTGATCGTGCCCGGTGCTTGCTGCAATAGCGGTGCGTCCTGGGCGGTGAGCGCATGTTCATCCACCTGCAAATTCACGGCTACCGGCGTAGCCACGATGGGCGCGTTGATGCTGCCCGGCGTCGAGGTAACCTCCGGCTCGCGCATGGCATCCGTCGCGTCGAATGGCGTCGTCGGGGCTGCGGGCGCAGGCGTCGGCGAGAAGAACACATCTCCGGCGCGCGCCGCTGCCTGTTGGCCCAAGGGTGCGACGTGTGGATCAGGCGCCCAAGTGACCCCAAGGCCTACGGAGGCAAGGACGACTACCACCAGCAGCGACTCGAAGACGCGCGCGATGTTCCGTCCCATTGGACGCTGATTAAATCACGAATTCGTGGATTTGCTGTGGATCAGGCGCTTGCGCTTCGCCGGGACTGCTGCCACCGATGCCGCAGTAGATGCATGCCCGGCCGGCAGCAGCGCCGATATCATCAACTTGCCTGCCGGGGACCTACGCGCTGATCATCGCTGGCCCTAATGAAGACGCGGGGGCGACCGGCGATTTGGACATCAGCAGTGCCGTCACCATCATCGGCGCCGGTGTAAACGCGACTGTCATCCAAGCGGGCGCCACGCCCAGCAGCGGCATTGACCGGGTGTTTCATGTAACCGGCGCTGTTTCTTCTACCCTGCAGAACCTGAAGATCGCCAACGGAAAGGCCTCGATTGGCGTCGGTATCTATAACGATGACGGCGGTATGCTCATCAGCAACGTCTCCTTCTCCGGCAACAGCGCATCCGGCAGCGGCGGAGGCGTTTACAATCTCGCCGGCAGCACGGCGACGCTCCGCAACACCATCGTCGGCAGCAGCGCGAGCGGCGGCGATTGCGTCGGCGCACTGAGCACGTCAAGCCATCACAACTTAAGCCATCACAACCTATTGAAAGCACGGGCGCCAACGCCTGTAATCTCACCCAAGGCGTGAACGGCAACATCATCGGGCTAAACCCTCGCCTGGGCGGGCTCACCGGCTCGCCGGCCTACCGTCCGCTGCTCCCGAGTAGCCCGGCGATTGACAAGGGCAACAACACCAGCTGCCCTAGCGGCGATCAGCGTGGCATAGCGCGCCCGCCGGACGGGGATCGAAACGGCGTGGCAATCTGCGACATCGGTGCCTATGAACGCCTACTTTATACCTGCCTGCCGCGCGTTACTCGGTGAGATGCCTGACGCGACAACTCGCCTACCCCGCGGCGCTATACCCTCAGGGGAATTCTTGACACGCGCATCGGCACGGCTACACTCGCGTCGGAATTGATCTCTGAGGCATTCGCTATGTCCAAGCCACGCGCGTTCATCTCTCGGCGCATTCCCCAACCCGCGATTGATCTCATCGCCTCTGTCTGCGACTACGGCATCTGGGACGAGTTGACGGCTGCTCCGCGCGACGTGTTCCTGCGCGAGGCTGCCTGCTCGGACGGCGTGCTAGTGATGCCAAGTGAAAGGATTGACGATGCGTTCCTCGATGCCGCGCCGCGCGTGAAGGTCGTCGCCAATATGGCCGTCGGCTACGACAACATTGACGTGCCGGCGTTGACCAAGCGCGGGGTGTTGGCGACAAACACGCCCGACGTGTTGACCGAAACGACTGCCGACGTGGCTTGGGCGCTGCTCATGGCGGCTGCGCGGCGCGTGGTCGAGGGCCACAAAACGATGGAGGCCGGCCGGTGGGGCGCTTGGCATCCTTTTTACATGCTCGGCCAAGACGTATATGGCGCGACCCTTGGCATCGTCGGCGCCGGCCGAATCGGCACGGCCGTCGCACGGCGGGCAAAGGCCTTCAACATGCGCGTGCTGTATCACAATCGCCGGCGCGCGCCGCAGTTAGAAGTGGCTTTGGACGCCGAATATCGCGCCTTCGACGACCTGCTGCGCGAGAGTGACTTCGTAGTAGTGACCACGCCGCTCACCGACGAGACGCGCGGGATGTTCGGCGCGCGCGAGTTCGCGTTGATGAAGGACACAGCGATCTTCGTCAACGTCGCGCGCGGCGGCGTGGTGAAGGAAGCCGAGCTGGTCGAGGCGCTCAGGCGCGGCCGGCCGTGGGCAGCCGGCCTCGATGTGTTCGAGGTCGAGCCGACGCCTAAAGACAACCCACTCTTTGCGCTGCCCAACTTCGTCGGCACGCCGCACATCGGCAGCGCGACGCTGCGCACGCGCATCGCTATGGCCAAGTTAGCCGCGCAGAACCTGGTCAACGCGCTGACCGGCAAACCGCCGCTTACTCCTATTAACCCCGAAGTGTTGCGCAACCAGTAGTCGCAACCTCGACTTCATCCGCCTATGCTGGCGTATTTCCTAAGTGCCGCCCGCCACGCCAGGCGGCTAAGGGCGAACAGAGCCAACGTCGCGGCGATGCCATAAGCGATCAGCAGCCAATTCGGGCGCCCAAGGAGCATCTCCGCCGGCACGGTGCTGATGAACGCGATCGGCAGCACGAACGAAAGCACGCTGCGGAGCGGTTCGGGGAACGCTTGCACAGGATAGCGCGCCGTCTCTAGAAGTCCGAGCAGAAGCTCCTCAATGTTGGTCAAATCCACTACCCAGAAGCAGAGTGCCATCAACAAGCTCATGGCGGCATACAGCAGCAGCAGCGTGAATCCCAACAGCACAAGAAAGCCGAATAGCGGAGCGCCGCCGACCGCGGATGCCTGGGATAGGCCCACAGCGATCAACACGACCCCAATCAACGCGCTGGAGAGCTTCTCGAAGCGCTGGCGCCGCATGCTGATCAGCAGCATGGCGTCCATCGGCCGAATGAGTATGTAGTCCAATTGGCCGGTGCGCAGCCCCTCAATTAACTCGCGCAGGCTGGGTTGCAGCACCGCGTCCAAGAAGCCAGAGGCGATGAAGAACAGGCCGACTACGAGCAAGGCTTCGTGAAAGCGCCATCCGCCCAGCGTTGGCCGGTGGCTATAGAACACCCACGCGCCGCCGACGGCCCAGAGCGCGTCAATCAGCGACATGCCCATCGCGGTGATGAACCCGACGCGATACTCCATCGCGGTCATCAAGCTGCCGCGCGCCAGGCGAACGAACACCCGCAACGGATGCGCTATCAAGGCCCTACGCTCCCACTGCTGCGTAGGCGCGCACGCCGGCGCGCCAGACCTGCCGCGCGCCCACCGCGGTCAGCAGCGTCCAGAGCGCTCCTACGATTAGGCGCGCGCTCACCTGGGCCGCGTCGGCTTGGCCGGTGAGAATTTCCACCGGCAGCGCGACGCTGATGGGGAACGGCGTCCAGACCAGCCACTGTGCCAGCCCGCTGGGGAAGAGCGCCAGCGGCACGATGTAGCCACCCAGGAACGCTTTGACAAACTGAAAGGCAGCCGCAATGCCTTGCACCTGAGTAAGCCAGAAACCCAGGCTGCCGATGCTGAACTGGACGAAGAACTCGAACAACAGCCCGATCGCGCAGGCAACGACGAATAGCGCCAGCGAGACCGGGCGAAGGTCGAACCGCGCGCCCGGCGTCAGCGCAACCCCCACACCGACGGCAAGCATCAACAGCAGCACGATGAATCCGCGCCCGACGAGCGCGCGTGCGAAGAAGACATGCCCAACGTGGAGAGGGCGCAGCAGGTGCGGCGAAAGCTCGCCGCTGCGGATGAGGCGCTCTAGGTCGTTGACGATACCGACGGCCGTCAGGCGGCGCACCAGAACCGCAGCCAGGTAGTAGGCGACGAAATCACCGGTCGTGAATCCAGCCACAGGTGATTCGCGCGCCAGCTCGATCCAGATTGCCATCATCACCAGCGGGAACGCGGCGTTCATCAGCGCAACGACGAATACGGCTCGGTAGGCCGCGGCGCGCTCCCAGGCGAAGCGCAACAGCACCGGATAGGCGCGGCCGAGGTAGCGCGCTTTCAGAACAAGACCATGCAGCCTCGTGCGCCCGCTATCGCCGTTCCGGCTCATAGAAAAATTTCGGCGCAGCCAGGTAATCTTTCAGCGACATGCCGGCCTGGTCGCGCTTAGAAAGGATCGGATCGTTGAAAGGCCATCGGATGCCGATGTCCGGATCGTTCCACATCACTACTTGTTCCGCCGACGGTGTGTAATAAGCGTCGCACTTGTATTGCACCTCGGCGACCTCCGATAACACCGCGAAGCCGTGCGCGAACCCAACCGGCACCAACAGCTGTCGGGCGTTCTGCGGCGAAAGCTCCACTGCCAGCCACCGAGCGAAGGTGGGCGAACCGACGCGCAGATCAACCACCACGTCTAGGATTCGCCCGAGCGTGCAGCGCACCAGCTTGGTTTGAGGGGCGCTCATGTCTTGGAAGTGCAGCCCACGCAGCACTTTGTGAATCGAGCGGGAATGATTGTCTTGGACGAATTCGTGCGTGATGCCCCAGCGGACGAACTCGCGCTTGTTGTAGCTTTCGAGGAAGAATCCTCGCGCGTCGGAGAAAACCTCCGGTTCGATCAACAAGACGCCGTCTAGGTCGGTTTTGGTAACCTGAATGGCCATGATGACGACAATCGTAAGCGCGCCCATTTGCCGGGCGAACTTCGGCGATGCACTTGAAGCCTAACTTGAAGAAGCTTCACCATAAGACGTTCGCGCGTCCCCCGGCACGTCTGTATCATACTCTTCAGGCGCGGATCATCGCTCCGCGCCTGATGCAAAGAGTCGAGTCACGCTACCGATTGCAACCCGGGACCAGCACGTTCGTGTAGAGAATCGGTCGCCCCCGATTCGTCTTCTCCAAATTGATCCCCTCTTCCGCAATGCACTCACGCCTTTGATGACCTATTGACTTTTCGCGCCGAATGCATAGAATCTTATTCATCTAAATCATCAGATTAATTCTATTCTTTGGACTTATCGCTGACTAACCATGTTACGAGGCATCGAGTCAGATCTGCTCGAATACATCATCGAGAATGGCTTGCGCACAGGCGACCGGCTGCCGCCGCTGGAAGAGCTGAGCGCCGAGTTGCAGATTAGCATCGGCAAATTGCGCGAGCAGCTAGAGGTCGCCCGTGCGCTCGGCTTTGTCGAAGTCAAGCCGCGCACCGGCATCCGCGTCAGCCCCTTCAGCTTTCTGCCGGCGGTTCGCTTTAGCCTGCTATATGCGCTCGCCCAGGATCGCAAGTTGTTCGATGCCTTCAGCGACCTGCGCAATCATGTCGAGTTCGCTTTCTTCCGCGAGGCAGTCGCGCTACTCACGGATGAGGATCTCGATCACCTACAGTCGCTGGTCGAGCGAGCTTTCGCTAAGCTCGAAGACCACCCACCGCGCATCCCCCACGACGAACATCGCGAGCTGCATCTGACGATCTATCGTCGCCTCGATAACCCCTTCGTCAAGGGGCTGCTCGAAGCCTACTGGGACGCCTACGAGGCCGAGGGGCTGAGCGTGTTCTCCGATTATGACTACTTGCACGAGGTGTGGACGTACCACGAGAGGATCGTCAACGCGATCGTCGGCGGCGACGTGAACGAGGCCTATGCGCTGCTGGTGCAGCACACGAAGCTGCTGCAAAAGCGGCCGCAGGCGCGCACAACGCGCGGGCGGGTAAATGGCGACGCCGCAACGATGGACGAGCGCACACTCGCGCTCCAACAGGTCGTGCCAAGTTGAAATCCGGCGCTCGGCGGCGGAGTCGCCGAGCGTAGCGACATCCCAATGAGTTTGAGTGAACCCAAGACGGTTCAGGAGATCAAAATGCTAAGAGAGTTGACCGCTTCAACTAATGCAAACCTAGTTTCTGAAAAGCCCCACCCTACGCTAGAGAGCAATCTTGCGCCCTCACCGCGCGAACCGATCGTCAACGACTTCGCCATAACGGCCGCCACTAAGAACGGCTCCGGCAGCCAAACGTCCAACGCGATTCTGCTGCGCGCGCTGTTCAAGATGGGCATCCCGGTCAGCGGCAAGAATATCTTCCCGTCCAACATCCAGGGCCGGCCTACTTGGTACACCATTCGGCTGAGCAAGGACGGTTATTTGGCGCGCCGCGAAACGACCGAAATCATGATCGTCTTGAACCCCGACACGGTTCTGGAAGACCACCAGAACACCGCGCCGGGCGGCGTGTTCATGTATGCGGACGACATCAAGCTGCCGGTGCGACGCAGCGACCTCCACTACTACGCCATCCCGGTCAAGGAGATGGCTCGCCAGCACGAGGCGGATCCTAAGCTGCGCACCTATGTGGCCAACATGGTGTATGTCGGCGCGATTGCCCAGTTGCTCGGCATTGACCTGGACGAGATCCAAGCCGCGCTGATGTTCCACTTCAAGGGCAAAACCAAGCCGGTAGAGAGCAACATGAAGGTAGTGCGAGCCGCGGCAGCCTGGGCAGCCGAGAATTTGATCAAGACTGACCCGTATCGAGTGGAGCGCATGGACAAGACCAAGGGGCAGATCATGATTGACGGCAACACCGCCGCCGCGCTTGGCGCGATCTACGGCGGCGTGGGGTTCGTGGCCTGGTACCCCATCACGCCGGCCACTAGCCTGGCCGACGCGCTGAACGAGTATCTGCCCAAGTTGCGCATTGACCCGGAGACTCAAGCGCCGACCTATGCCGTGGTGCAAGCTGAAGACGAGCTGGCCGCGCTGGGCATGGTGATCGGCGCGGGGTGGGCCGGTGCGCGGGCGATGACCTGCACGAGCGGCCCCGGCATCTCACTAATGGCCGAATTCACTGGCCTAGGTTACTTCGCCGAGATTCCGGCGGTGATCTGGGACGTGCAACGCATGGGGCCGGCTACCGGCTTGCCCACTCGCGTTTCGCAGGGCGACGTCATCGCGGCGTACTGGCTCGGCCACGGTGACACCAAGCATCCCGTGCTGCTGCCCGGTTCGGTCTATGAATGCTTCGAGTTCGGCTGGCGCGCCTTTGACCTGGCCGAGCGCTTGCAGACGCCGATCTTCGTGCTGAGCGACCTCGATTTAGGCATGAACCAGTGGATGAGCAAGCCGTTCGACTATCCGGAAGAGCCGATGGATCGCGGCAAGGTGCTCACCGAGGAACAAGTGAATGCCACGCGCGGCTTCGCGCGTTACAAAGATGTGGACGGCGATGGCATCGGCTGGCGCACCCTGCCGGGCAACGAAAGCCCCTTCGCCGCCTACTTCACGCGCGGCTCCGGCCACAACGAACGCGCCATGCTCTCCGAGCGCGCCGACGACTGGGAGAACAACATGGATCGCCTGGCGCGCAAGTTCGAGACGGCGCGCAAGCTCATGCCGCCTCCCGTCATTGACATGGTCGAAGGCGCAGAGATTGGCATCATCGGCTTCGGCTCGACTGATCCGGCCATCCAAGAAGCCCGCGCCATGCTAGAAGCCAAAGGCATTCGCGCCTCCTACCTGCGCCTGCGCGCGCTGCCGATGAACGACGACATGACGATGTTCTTGGCGGCGCACAAGCGCATCTATGTAGTCGAGATGAACAGCGACGCCCAGCTGTGCCAGCTTATCCGGCTCCATTCGCCTAAGGACGCCGAGAAGGTGCGCCCCGCTAATCACAGCGACGGCCTGCCGCTGACGGCGCACTGGATCACCGAGGAAATTCTGTATCAGGAGACGCGACACTGAACGCGGCGCAGCACATGCCGCCCCTAAGGAGAGAGACTATGACAACCGTGAAGAACGGAAGCATCGCCGGAAACGGCACACAAGCAACCTCACCCAGCATCAAGATGCCGACGCCGGGCGCAGGTGCGGCCGGCGTGAACATCATCGGCCTGGTCAAGGCCGACTACAAAGGCCTAGAGTCCACGCTGTGCAACGGCTGCGGCCACGACTCGATCTCTTCACAGATCATCACGGCGTGCTACGAGTTGGGCGTGAAACCCGAACGCATCGTCAAATTCAGCGGCATCGGGTGCAGCAGCAAGTCGCCGGCCTACTTCATGAGCCGATCGTTTGGGTTCAACGCGCTGCACGGCCGCATGCCCTCGGTGGCACAAGGCGCGCTTATGGCGAATCACACGTTGCAGGGCTTGGGCGTCAGCGGCGACGGCGATACCGGCAGCATCGGCCTCGGCCAGTTCATGCACCTCATCCGCCGCAATTTGCGCATGGTGTACATCATCGAGAACAACGGCGTGTATGGCCTCACCAAGGGCCAGTTCTCGGCCACGGCCGACATCGGTCAAGAGCTCAAGTATGCCGGGCGTAACGAGTTCCCACCGATTGACCTGTGCCGCGCGGCCATCGTGGCCGACTGTGGGTTCGTCGCCCGCTCGTTCGCCGGCGACCCCAAGCAGGTCGTCACGCTGCTCAAAGCCGCGCTCAGCTATCGCGGCACCGCCGTGCTGGACATCATCAGCCCGTGCGTCACCTTCAACAACCGCGATGACAGCACCAAGAGCTACTCATGGGGTAAGGCGCACGACGAGCGCATCAACGACTTCGGCTTCGTCATGTCGCAGGAGGAGATTCAGATAGACTACGCTGAAGGCGAGACGAAGGAAGTCGAGTTGTTCGACGGGTCGAAGATCGTACTCAAGAAGCTGGACGGCAGCCACGACCCGACGGACAAACAGGCCGCCCTGCGCCTGCTGACCGAGGCGCACGATAAACAACTCTTCATCACCGGCTTGCTTTACATCAACACCGAGCGGCCCAACTTGGCCGAGACATATCGCCTGGTCAAGCCGATCGCTTCCTATCAGCAAGACAAGCTGCGGCCGTCGCGCGAGAGCCTGCAGAAGATCATGAGCGCGATGTACTGATTTCGGCGGCTCAGCTCCAGCCACTGGCGCCCTTGACGCTCCACACTGCGCCGGTGGTATAGGTGTTGCGCTCCGAGGTCAGGAAGGCGATCACCTCGGCGATTTCATTCGCGTCGGCGTAGCGACCGATCGGCACACCGGGGTTCTCCAAGTGCTCCTTGGAGAAGCGCGGCACGACCATCTGCGTCAACACGCGGCCCGGCTCGACGCCGTTCACGAACACGCCCCGGCTGGGATAGGCGTTGCCGAGCGCCATGATGAGCGACCACACCGCGCCCTTGCTCACGCCGTAGGGAACGTTGTGCGTCGCACCCAGCCGGGCGCCGCTAGTGACCGTGACGCAGCGCCCCCAACCCTGCCGAAGCATGTGCGGGATGGCCGCCTGATGGCAGTAAAAGACGCCGTAGGTGTTCACCTTCATGATGCGGTCGAAGTCGCCGCTCGTCACCTCAAGGAAGGGCGTCTCTTTGCCGAAGATGCCGGCGCAGCAGACGAGGATGTCGAGTCGCCCGAAGGCCTCAACTGCCTGAGCCACCATCGCGCGTACGGCAGTCTCGTCGGCGACATCGGTCTTGACGAACAGCGCGCGCCGGCCGAGCCCTTCGATGGCCGCCAACGTCTCGGCAGCCTCGGACTCATCCAAATCTGCGATGACGATGTCGCGGCCATCTTCAGCTAGCCGCACGGCGGCTGCGCTGCCGATGCCGCGCCCTCCGCCGGTGACGATTGCCAGCCGGCGCTCCTTCGGTGCAGCGAAACGTAGCTCAGACATTGTAGTCAGCAGCATTTTTGCGCAACTTGACATAGAACGCTTGTTCACTTATCATCGCGGCAGTCGCCAGAACAAAAGTTCGCATAAGCGGCTGCAAGCAGGAGGAAAGTATGTCTCAGGCGGAGACCGGACAGCTAACCGAGCCCCAACAACGCATCCTGTCTTTTATCAGCCACTACTTGGATGAACACGACGTGCCTCCCACCATTCGCGAGATCCAGAAGGGTGCCGGCATCAGCTCGACCTCCATGGTGAGCTATCACCTTAAAGCGCTCGAACGGGCTAATCTCCTCAACCGCTACGAACGGCGTTCACGCGGTGTGGTGTTGACGCATGCACATCGTCCCAACCCGCGCGATATCGTCAGCGTGCCGATCGTCGGTCGCATCGTCGCCAGCGAGCCGGCGCCGACGCCGGATCCCGATGCCCTGGCGGACGTCGAGAACACCATACAGATCGCGCGCAGCCTGGTGGGCAACGCCGAAGGTCTCTACGCCCTCGAGGTACAGGGTGATTCGATGATTGACGCGCTGATCAACGACGGCGACATTGTGATCATGCGCCGCACCGATGAAATCCAGAACGGAGACTTGGCGGCGGTCTTCCTCACCGACCGCAATGAGTCCACCTTAAAGCGCGTCTACCGCGAGAAGGATGGCAAGCGGCTGAAGCTGAAGCCGGAGAATCCTCATATGAAGCCGTTCTACGTAGATGCGCGCCATGCCATGATCCAGGGCAAGGTCATGTGCGTGATTCGCCGGACGTAGGCAGCGCTCGGCTGATAAGATCCGCGCATGACGGAGCACTTCGACGTAATCGTGATCGGCGCCGGCGTGATGGGCAGCGCCGCTGCTTACCACCTAGCCAAGGACGGCTGGCGCACCTTACTCATTGAGCGCTTCCAGATCGCCCACACCTACGGCAGCTCGCATGGCGAATCGCGCATCTTCCGCTTCGCCTACAACAATCCCGACTACGCCCGGCTGGCCATGCAGAGCTATCCGCATTGGCGCGCGCTCGAAGCTGCAAGCGGCGAGCGATTGTTGGAGGTCATCGGCGGGCTCGACATCGCGCATGAACCGGCGCATCACCCCGACGTAGAGGCCGTCGCCAAGGCGCTGGCTCAGGTCGGCGGGCGATTCGAGCTTCTGGACGCCGACCAGATTCGCGCCCGCTACCCTCAATGGCGGCTGGGAGATGCCGCGATGGCCGTGTTCTCGCCCGATTCGGGCTTCTTGCGCGCGACGCGCTGCGTGCAAGTGATGGTCGAGCAAGCGGTGAAACACGGTGCGACGGTGCGTGAGCAAGAGCCGGTCACGGCCATCCTTCCGGGTCAGCCGGTCGCAGTGTTGACCGGCGTCGGCCGCTACAGCGCCGACAAGGTGATCATCACCGGCGGCGCATGGATCAACGACTTGATCCGTCACGTCAGCCTCCAGTTGCCGGTGCGCGTTGAGCAGGCACAGGTCACCTACTTCACCCCGCTGCGAAACGCCGAGAGCTTCCAACGCGAGCGATTCCCGATCTTCATCCATTGGCGCAACCCGATTCCAAGCTACGGCTTTCCGATCATTGATAGGCCGGGGATCAAAGTGGGCTTCCACTATGAGGGATATTTCGTCCATCCCGATATGCCGCGCACACCACGCGATGAGACAACCCGACAGGTGCTCGCCTACGTGCGCGAGCACCTGCCCGACGCCGCCGGTGCACCGTTTGAACCGACGGCATGTCTGTATACCAACATGCCGGACGAGGACTTCGTGATTGATTTCGCGCCGGGGTTTGACAACATCGTGATCTGCTCGGCCTGCAGCGGTCACGGCTTCAAATTCGGCGCCGGCATTGGCCGCGCGCTCGCCGACCTGGTCGAACATGGTGCAACCGACATGAACATCGCACACGTTCGACTGCGCCGGTTCACCTCGCTATCTTCCTCCTGACGCATCGTCCGGGCAGGGCAAAGGGCGCCAGCAGCCGGCTGCGCGCAACTTGACAAAACTTGTCGCTACGGCTGGCAAGGACGCTGGCAGAAAAGGTCAACTTTTCACGCTTCTGATCGCCTATAAAAGTCGTCGTAGGCGATTAGCGCCTGCAACGAGATCGCACAAGGGAGGTAAGGATATGTTCACGCATATGGATGCAACGTATGCGAGGATGCGTTACGAAGAAATTTTGAGGGAGGCCGAGGAACAGCGCCGGTTCGCACAAGTCGCGGCACAGAATCCAGGCTTGCTCCAATCGGTCTTCGCGGCCCTGATGCGCTTCTTCGCATCGCGCCGCGCGCAGCAAGGCGACGCTCAGGCGCCGGTCATGCGTCAGGGCCTGGCAGCCGAGTAGCCAGTCAAGCCAGAGCAACCGTTCGACGCCGCGTCGAAAGTCTGCGGTAGATCGGCGGAAGCGAAGCGAAGAAAGAGGCTGTATCGGGCGGGGGCATCGTCCTCGCCCGATACTTGTCGTACTCCCTAGTTGTCGAGCCGGACGAGCAGGCAGGGCAATGCAATTGTCTCGTGCCGGACCGTCCGACCGGCACATCGTTGATGCGTCGCGACGCGCGGCCTCTTCGGTAGAATGTGAGAAGTAGTAAAGCACGGCCGCGAGCGATGGGCGCGTAGGCCGATCCCATAACTTAGACTTGGAGCTTGTAAGATGGCAGATAAGTTGGCGATCATCGGCGCAGGGCCGGCCGGGTTGACTGCGGCCCTCTATGCCGGCCGCGCCTTTCTCGAACCGCTGGTGTTCATCGGCCCGTCTTTTGGCGGCCAGATCGCGACGACGACCGAGGTTGAAAACTTTCCAGGCTTCCCCAACGGCTTACAGGGGCCAGAGTTGACGGCGCTGATGCGCGAGCAGGCCGAGAAGTTCGGCGCGCGCATGATCGAGGAAACCATCGAGAAGGTGGACTTCACACATCGGCCGTTCAAGCTGTGGTCGTCTAACCGGGCATACGAGGTCGAGGCAGTCATCGTCGCCACCGGCGCGACGCCGCGCAAGCTGGGCGTCCCCGGCGAGGAAGAGTTCATCGGTCGCGGCGTGAGCTACTGCGCCACCTGTGATGGCTTCTTCTTCCGCGACAAGGAGATCATGGTCGTCGGCGGCGGCGATAGCGCTTTTCAGGAGGGCTTGTTCCTGACCAAGTTCGGCAAGCGCGTGCGCATTGTCCACCGACGCGACGAGTTCCGCGCCGGGGCCGTGCTGCAACAGCGCGCGCTTCAGAACCCGAAGATCGAATTCATCAAGAGCGCCATCGTCGAGCGCATCATCGGCAACGGCAAGGTGAGCGCGGTGGTGCTGAGGAGCACGAAGACCGGCGAGACCTGGACCGAGCCAGTGGACGGCTTCTTCGTCTTCATCGGCCACGAGCCGAATACTCAGATGTTCAGGGGTCAGTTGGCGATGGACGACGACGGCTACCTGATCGTGGACAAGCGCCTGCACACCAGCGTGCCCGGCGTGTTCGCCGCCGGCGAGGTGCATGACAACTGGTTCAAACAGGCGATCACCAGCGCCGGCTTCGGCTGCATGGCGGCGATGGAAGCGGAGAAGTT
>JANWVF010000123.1 GCA_025056965.1 Thermoflexales bacterium
GCCCAGCGGGCCGAAGTGCGCGCCGATGACCGGCGTGACGAGCACCGGGTCGGGCGGCTCGATCGGCGCGATCGGCTGCAATTCGCGGCGCACCAGTTCGATGTCGCCGGTCTGTTCGCCGCCGGTGTAAACGATCGAGAAGCAGCGTGGCCGGCCCGGCGTCTTACGCACTTCTTCCAGCAAGCGCTCGACGCCACGCCTACGTGTGCGCACGCGGTCCAGAGGAGTGACCGTGCCCTGTTTGAGTTCGACCAACAGTTTGATCTGCAGCAGCTCACCAATACCGGCAGTCAGCAACGACACGCGTCCGCTCTTGCGCAGGTATTTCAGCGTATCGGCCATCGCCAGGATGCGGATGCGTTGTTTCATCGCTTCCAGCGCCGCAACAATCTCATCCAGCGATGCGCCCTGCTGCGCCATCTCCGCGGCGGTGATGACCAACCAGCCTAGCCCCATCGTCATCGAGCCGGAATCCACCACGCGCACCGAGATGCCTTCGCCGGCCACGTCCGACGCGGCCAGCTCGGCGGCGTTACAAACGCCGCTCACCGTGCGGGCGATATGCACCGAGACCACGGCATCGGCGCCGTCGGCGCGTGCGGCGCGGTAAGCGTCGGCGAAAAGTTCCGGCGAGGCCGCGGCTGTCTTCGGGAAGGTCGCGTAGCTCGGCAGGCTATCGTAGAAATGTTGGCGGGTTAGGGTGACGCCATCCCGGTGGGTCACGCCATCCACCTCGACGATCATCGGCAGAACCGTGATGCCCAAGCGCGCGACGGTATCCGCCGGCACGTCGCAGGTCGAGTCGGTGACCACTTTGACCATTTATCAGGATGATACCAAATGCGATTGGGAACGAATGACGGCACATGCGGGAGGCGCACGCATGCGGCCACGCAGCACGGAGGGGATGGCCGCCGATGCGACGCTCACGCCTGCGCGAACGTGTCAATCATGAGCTTCACGTCGCTCATCGGGTAGAGGATCGGGCAAGTACAGCCGCGCCGGATGTATTCTTGCACTTTGGCACGGGCTTCTTCCGGCGTGCCGGTTGCCGAGATGCGCAGCACGAACTCATCCGGCACGAACTGCATCGCTTGATGTACTTGCTCTTTGGTGGCCGGCCAGCCGAGGATGGACTGTACGCGCTTCACAATGTCGTCGCTCACGCCGCTCGCCTTGGCAATGTGCGGCTGCTGGGCGAGATACTGCGTGAGCAGTTCCTTGGCATCCTCGATAGCTTGCTTTCGGTCATGGTTCACCGCGCAGACTACCAACTGCGGCCGGTCGAGGTCTTCGACCCGTCGTCCGACTTTCTTAGCCCCCTTGTCCAACATCTCCATCGCCCGGTCGTTGTACTCCGGCGGCACGCAATAGTTGAGCACCACGCCGTCGGCGATTTCACCGGTCAGCTCCATCATTTGGTCGCCAGTGGCACCGATGTAGATGGGCACATTCCGCGGCTCGCGCCGGCCGTGCACCACGTCTAGCTCGATGCCTTCTACGTGGTGAAATTCGCCGTGAAAGGTGACGCGCTCCATGCGCAGCAGACGGCGCAAGACCTCGACCGTTTCGCGCATGGCAGTCAGCGGCTTGCGCCGTTCGATGCCGACGTTCTTGGCCAGGGGATCCCACCACGCGCCGATGCCACAGATGATGCGGTTCGGCGCGAGATCGTCGAGCGTGAGAAAGGTGGCTGCCAACAAGCCGATGTTGCGCGTCCAATTGTTGATGACTCCGCTGCCGATCTTGATGTGCTCGGTGACGGCGGCGAAGGCGGCCATCGGCACGATGGCATCGCGCACCAGGCGCGATTCGGCCTGCCATACTGCTTCAAACCCGCGTTGTTCAGCATATTGGGCGTATTGCATCCCATCGCGAATGGGGTGAGCATCCTGTAGGTATAGCGCGACGCGCATTCGGGGTGAGTGAGCTGTGCTGTCCATGCGACCTGGGTAAAAATCTGATGAGAGTGTCAGAAATGGTTTGACGGCGATTTTACAAAAGCCTATAATCTCATCGCCAAATTGAAGGTTTTTTAGGTTGCAGGGGCGAAGCGTTTGCTGGCGTAGTCTGACTAGGAAGAGCGCAGTGCGAATGCTTCGCCTCTGTTGATGAGAGGAGGTTGAATGGCTAAGAAGGATCGTGATCAGAAGCAAAAGGAAGATGTGATTCAAGTCGAAGGCGAGGTGATCGAGGCGTTGCCCGGCACGATGTTCAAGGTTCAGCTGGACAACGGGCACGAAGTCTTGACCACACTCTCCGGCAAGATGCGCAAGAATTACATCCGCATCCTGCTCGGCGATCGTGTGCGCGTCGAGCTTTCGCCTTACGACCTCACCCGCGGACGCATTGCCTACCGTCTACGCAACGGCCGCGAGAACGTGCCTGCCTAGCGCGGCTCCCCTCCGGCCGCAAACCGTGCGCCCGGAATTTACGCCTTATGTTTCCTCTCTGCCTTCATCACGCTTAACGCACACCAGGCACACCCAGTCACCCATCCTTCGCTCTTCTAAGACGGACAACCCTGCCCTTTCAGCCGCGCGCACCACATCCGCAGCCTGCACGTCCAGGATGCCGGAGAAAATGAACAGCGGCGCCCGCCGCGCCAACCCTTCGGCCAACATGCGGCAAATCACTCCGGCCAAGATGTTCGCCACGACCAGGTCGTAGCCGCCAAGCGCGACATCGTGAGAGCCGTGCTCGATCGTCACTCGATCTGCCAGGCCGTTGGCCAGCGCATTCTCACGGCCGGCGCGCACGGCCTCCTCGTCTGTGTCCACGCCGAGCACTTCGCGCGCGCCCAACTTCGCGGCTAGGAGCGAGAGAATGCCAGAGCCGCTGCCGACGTCGAGGACGCGCATCCCGGGTTGAACATATGCCTCCAGCGCCGCCGCGCATAGCTGGGTCGTGGGGTGCAAGCCGGTGCCGAACGCCATGCCCGGATCTAATACGATGACGATGTCGCGCCCCGGGGCGATGTCGTCGGGCAGCGCTTCGATCCACGACGGTTGAATGAGGATGCGTTGCCCGATCCGCAGCGGCTTGAAGGATGTCTTCCATGCGTCGGCCCAATCCGATTGCGCTACGGTGCGATAGTTCGGCTGAGGCACGGGCCGTATCATGCCGAGGCAGCGAAGCGCTTCTTCTACCTTGCGTTTGCGTTCGTCCAGCGTTGGATCGTCCGGCAGATAGGCGCGCACGATCACCGCGCCCTCGATGCGTTCATCCTCCCAGCGATCGGCAATGGTGCCATCGGCCTGCCGACGACAGGTCTGCTCAAGGGCAACGCCACCCTCGACATATGGGAAGATCGCCTCGCTGATCGCCTCGGCCAGCTCGTTATCGGCCTCTAAGCTCAGTTCTAGCCAGCGCCGGTCTGCGGTCATTGCTATCGGTCAGTAGGACACAGCCGGTTTCCACTTAGTGAAGGTTATTTGCCCGACTTGCGCCGAAGTAGCGGTCGGCGCTTCGATTTGGCACTTTTCGACTTGCCGACCGGATCGCCGTCAGCGTCTGCCGTGGGAGGCTGGTGTCGCCCAACGTCAGTTGCGCGGCGCTCGTCCCCTCGTTTGCGCTTCTTCTTTTTTGCGCGAGCAGGACGCGCAGCTTCTTCTTGTGCTTGTTGCGCCTCATTAGCCGCAATGAAGGCTTGGGCGGCCGGTGGCAGCGCATGCTCCTGCGGCTGGGCTTGACCGGCAGCGCCGACTTCGCCCTGTTTGCCTTTGCCACAATTGCATTCGCCGTTCTCGTGGCGGTCGCAGGTTCCGCTCGCGGCTTTCTCCTGCAGCCGCTTCCATTCTTCCAGTGGGATCAGCTGCTCACGGTGAAACTCGACCTCGCGCGCCTCCGGCCCTTCGCCGATCTTCACGCGCACCGAATCGCGCAGGTGCAAAATCTCGATGACCTTGCCCGGCCCTAGCGGCGTGCCGATCATGGACTTGAGTTTGGGCAAGTGGCGGCGTGCCTCGACGTACTGCTCGTACTCGTAGATCAGGCAGCAGCGCAGCCGGCCGCACATGCCGGTGATGTCGTGCGGATTCAGGCTGAGGTTCTGCTCTTTGGCATGCTTGATCGAGATCGGGCTGAACTCGGTCAGGAAGCGCGAACAGCAGCGCTCCTCGATGCCGCAGGCGCCCATGCCGCCCAGGATCTTGGCTACCTCGCGCGGGCTGATCTGGCGCGTCTCGATGCGCGCGCGGTACAGCCGGCTCATGGCTTCGCGCAGCGCACCGACTTCGACGCGCTCCTCTTGGTCGGAAGAATAAAGAAAGGTGAGCGTTTGCCCGTCGAAGCTGTATTCGGCGCGCACGATCTTGATCGGCAGGTTGAGCGCAGCGCTCTCGGCGCGACAGGCGATCATCGCCTCGAGTTCTTTGCTCTCGTAGTAGTGGCGCATCGCCATGTCGCGGCCGGTGGCACGCCGCTCGATGCGCTTGTACGGGCCACCTTTGTCTTTGGGCGGCTTGAGCGTAGCGACTTGCCCCATTTGCTTGCCGCGTGCGGTGTCCACAATGACCCAGTCGCCGACCTTCAAATCGTCGAACCCCTCGGCGCTGTAGTGGTAGATCTTGCCGACCCGCTGAAAGCGAACGCCCACCAGGCGCGGCTTAGGTTCTGGAGGCTTCTCTTCCGGAGGATAGAGGCCCGTCCACTCCGGCAGGTCGAACATGGAAGGCTCTTTGGGCGCGGTCTCCATAGGGCCGGGCGTAACAGGGAAGAGCAGAGCTTAGCCGATGATCGAGATAGGAATCACGTTGTTTTGCTGAAAGTTCAGCACGCTGACGCGCGCGGCAACCTGCTTGGCGATCTCGGTCAGGCGCTTGGCGGCTTCGCTGTCGGGATACGCCGCGACGATCGGTCGGCCACTGTCGCCGCCGACGCGAATAGATGGATCGAGCGGCACACTGCCTAAGAAGGGCACCTTCTTCATCGCCGCCAAACGCTCACCACCGCCTTCACCGAACATAGCCACTTTCTTTCCGGTAGCCGGATCGGTATATGGCCCCATGTTCTCAATGACGCCGATGATCGGGATCTTGAGTTGCTCGAACGCGGCCAGGCCCTTCAGGGCATCGCCCATCGAGACCAGTTGAGGGGTGGTGACGATCACCCCCATGACGCCTTGCGCCGTCTGCGCCAGCGAGAGCTGCGAATCGCCCGTGCCGGGCGGCATGTCCACGATGAGGTAATCCAGGTCGCCCCAGTCCACGTCTTGCAAGAACTGGCGAATAGCGCTGTGCAACATCGGTCCGCGCCATACAAGGGGCGATTCGGCGGGATAGATGAAGCCGATGCTGAAAATCTTGATGCCGAACTTCTCCACCGGGATGAGCTTGCCGTTTTGCTGAGCCACACTGGGCATGGCGCGCCCGTCCGGCAGCAGCTCAGCCGTCGGCAGGCCGACCATCAGCGGCACGTTCGGGCCGTACACGTCGTTGTCCAGCAAGCCGACCTTTGCGCCGGTTTGGCCAAGGGCGATTGCCAAGTTGACCGCGATCGTGGTCTTGCCGACGCCACCCTTGCCGCTGGCGACGGCGACGATGTTCTTGATCGGTAGGTTGAGCGCGCTGCGCATGCGGGCATTGGCGGCGACGTTGCTCGTCCAGCCAATCTCGATTTTGCCGATGCCGGGAATTTTGTTCAGCTCGGCCCGCGCTGCCTTGTCCATGACGTCTTTCAGAGGGCAGGCCGGCGTCGTCAGCTCGATCTTGAATGAGACGTCGTTCCCCTTGATCTGCAGGTCCTTGATCATGTTCAACGAGACTAAGTCTCGATGCAGCTCGGGCTCAATCACGCGCGAAAGCGCGGACAAGACTTCTTTCTCAGTAACAGCCATTTCATCTCCCACTGCGGTGCATGCAGCGCGCGATACGGCGCATTCGGATTGGGCGTTTTCAGCAATGAGATTCTATCAGGCGCAGGTGAAGGCTCGCTAAGCTCGACTTGAATTTTGAGGCTTGCACTCGCCGGCCGGATGCGCCGCGATCGGCGGGTGAGAAGTGCCAAGCTAGATTGCGCCTGCCCGCAACGCCGCCGCATCCTCGCGCGCCAAGGCGCGGCGCGCGAGCTGCCACAGGCCGACGACGAGCGCCAATAGCCCCGCCAGCATCACCCATGCGCCGGCCGCGCCGAGCGCAGGCGCGCTCATCACGACGCCCGTCAGCGCCGGCAAGAAGAGCGCGCCGACTGAACCGGTGCTGGTCAGCACGCTGGTGATCATCTGCGCCGCGAACGGGAAGCGCTGAATACCGATGGCGATGAGCGTAGGATAGATCGGGCCGAAGCCGGCGCCGACCAGCGCAGCCCCCAGCCATGCCGCGATGCTCGCCTGTCCGGCCAGCAGCATCACGGCCAGTCCGGCAATCGCCGTCGAGAAGAGCAGACCGATCAACGCGATTGCCGGGATGCGAGCGACCAGGAGATGGGCAAAGTAGCGACTTATCGCCAGAGCCGCCCAGAAGATGCTCACGACGACCGCGGCCTGCGCCGTGCCCACCCCTGCGATGCGGCTGGTGAATTCCGCTGCCCACCCGCTAAAGGCCACCTCGCACCCCACATAAAGGCCCATCACAACACACAATGCCCATGCGACCGGCGCGGCGAGCAAGCGCCGCGCTGCGTCTCTTTGTGGTGTTGTGAATTGGGCAGGCGAAGCAGGCAACCCATGGCGCGCTCGCAGCGCTCCTAGCGTCAGCAACAGCGCCATACCAGCAGCCCCCCAAAACGCTAGCATCGCTTCGTTGATGAGGATGTAACTCGCCGCGACCAGCAGCGGTCCAATCAACGCGCCTATGCCGAAGAACGCATTGAGCCGATTGAGCACTGCCGATGCCCGTTCGCTTTCCTGCTGCATGCCAAAAATCGTGTTGTAGGCCACTTGCGTGCCGGATTGGCCTAGGCCGAGCAGATACGTCGCGACGAAGAAGACGCTCAGATGCGCTCCTAGCGCCAATAGGGCCATGCTGCCGATGACGAGCAATGGGCTGACGATGAGCATGTTCGCCGTGCCTACGCGCGCGCCCAGCGTGTTGATGATCGGAGCAGAGGTGAGATAGCCCAGCGACATCGAGATGAAAATCAAACCGATGCGGTCAAGGCCGACGTTCGCTTGGGCCGCCAGCGTAGGCAGCGCCGGCCCGAGCAGCGCCGCGCTCACGCCTAGGCTAACGAAGGCATAGCAGCCGAGGGCGAAGAGTGGCGAGGTGATGCGCATGACAAGCCGCGCCATTGTAAGCGCAGGCGCTCATGCGCGCACTTCCATCAGCCGGATGACGTTGGTGTGCCCCGATCCGCTGCCCAACGGCAGGCCGGCTGTGACGACGATGGTATCGCCCGGGGACGCACAGCCCAGCCATTGCGCCGCATCGCACGCCGCCTCGAACAAAGTGTCCGCATCCGTCTTGCGCGTGTCGGTGATCACCGCCTTCACCCCCCACATGAAATTGCTATAGCGCTTGGTGCGCTCGAACGGCGTCAGACATATGATGGGCACGGCGGGCCGGTGACGTGCGATCATGCGCGCCGTGAACCCGGACGCAGAAGCGCACACGATCGCTTTCGCGCCGATCGTCTCGGCAATGCGCACCGCGGCAGTCGTAATGGCGTCGGTCTTGTGATCGGTGCTGTCGTCATCGGCCAGAGCGTTGCGCACTTCCGCCAAAAGCGCACCCGGCCGGTAAGTGATGCTGGCCTCGGCGCGCGCGGCGATGCGTGCCATGGCTTCTACGGCTTGCACCGGAAATTCGCCCACCGCCGTCTCGCCGCTCAACATCACGGCATCCGTGCCGTCCAGCACGGCGTTGGCTACGTCGCTGGCCTCGGCGCGGGTCGGCTGCGGCGCATGAATCATGCTCTGGAGCATCTGCGTGGCCGTGATGACCGGCTTGCCGGCGCGCAGACAAGTCAGGATGATGCGCTTCTGATAGAAGGGCACCTCCTCCGGCGCCGCTTCCACGCCTAGGTCACCGCGCGCCACCATGACGGCGTCGCTGGCGCGCACGATGTTCGGCAGGTCATCCAGCGCTTCGGGCTTCTCGATCTTGGCAATGACGATCTGGTCGCCGCCGGACTCGCGGATGAGATGGCGCAGCTCATGCACGTCGTCCGCGCTGCGCACGAACGACATCGCCAGCGCATCTACGCGCTGCGCTATGGCAAATTGCACGTCATCGCGATCTTTGGGCGTGAGCGCCGACACGGTCAGCTTTAGGCCGGGCACGCTCACACCCTTGTTCGATGTCAGCAATCCGCCGTTGAGCACGCGGCAGGCCACTGTCGTGGCATCAACGCGCTGCGTGACGACCAGCGCAATCGCGCCGTCGTCAACCAGGATGCGCTGCCCCACCAGGACGGCAGCCAGCAGATCGGGATGGGGCAGCGGAATGGCCTCACCGTTGGGATGACTGCTAAAGACAACCTGTTGGTCGCGCTTCAGCTCAATGCCTTGCTCGGTCAGTCGGCCGATGCGGAATTTCGGGCCCTGTAAGTCGCCCATAAGCGTGATGCTGGCGCGTTCTTCGGCGGCGATCTTGCGCACTAAGGCAATGCGCCGCTCATGGTCGGCCCGGCTGCCATGCGAGAAGTTCAAGCGCGCCACGTCCATGCCGGCGCGGATCATGCCGCGCAGGATCGCCGCGTCTTCGCTTGCTGGACCTAGGGTGCAAACGATCTTAGTGCGCATACGTCTCTGCCCAGCCCTCGTCTCCTAAGGTGTCTGTCTTGTGGAGGCATGCTGCACGCTTCCCATGCCCTCGGCACGTGCGCACTCGCAGCCTAATCAACCTCATATAACACACCAGCGTGCGCCTGTAGGATACAGGCGATATGTATAATCCGTATGAAGAGCTGCGCGCGCTCACTCAGCGGCCGCTTATCTGATCGGGGTTGAATCCAGATACCGATTTCAGGCTGACCGGGGGATTGTGATTTTTGGGGCGGTGTTCCCTCCGCGTGACCGGCGCCTGTATTTGCGTTACCTA
>JANWVF010000129.1 GCA_025056965.1 Thermoflexales bacterium
GGTGTGCAGGGCGTACAGGGTGAGCGGCGGCAGGGCGAAGTTATAGACGAGCTGCGCCTCGTTCGTCCCATCGCCGAAGTAGGAGATGTTGTCACGGTGCGGGACGTTGGTCTCGGTGATGAGCCGGACGTGCGGGGCAACATCGTCCAGCACGGCACGGAAGAGCTGGATGACGCGATGGGTCTGCGGCAGGTGGATGCACGGCGTGCCGATCTCCTTCCACAGATAGGCAATCGCATCCAGCCGGATGAACTCCGCGCCGCGCTCGGCATAAAACAGCAGCAGGTCCACGACCTCCAGCAGCACTTCCGGGTTGGCATAGTTCAAGTCCACCTGGTCGTCGCTGAACGTCGTCCACACGGCGCATTCGCCGGCGGCCGTGCGGAAGCGCGTGAGCAGTGGCAACGCGCGCGGGCGCACCACCATCGAGAGGTCGGGGTCGCCCTCCACCGTGACGAAGAAGTCGCGGTAGCGCGGGTCGCCGGCGAGGAAGCCCCGGAACCACTCGCTCTGCGCGGAGGCGTGATTGATGACGGCGTCGAACATCAGCCGGAAGCCGCGCAGCCGCGCCACGTCGTCCCATGTCCCCAGCGCCGGGTCCACCGCGCGGTAATCCACCACCGAAAAGCCGTCGTCCGATGTCCATGGATAGAACGGCAGGATGTGCACGCCGCTCACCACGCCGGCCAGGTGGCGCGCACAGAAATCGGCCAGCGTGCGCAGCGGCGCTTCGCCCGGCGCGGTGACCTGGTCACCGTAGGTGATGAGCAGCGCATCGCGCTCGGTGAGCGTTGCGGTAGATGGTGTGGGGACGCGGCCTCGATAGGCCTCCATTCGTTCACGCAGGCGCGCGAGCAGGCCGGGCGCGGCCTCCGCGCCGTACAGCGCGGCGAGATGTTCCCGCAATCTATCAGAACTCGTCACCAATACTTCCCTTTCGCTGTGAAAGGAGAGGCGAGGGCTGTCCATCGCATGCCCTCAGCCCTCGTCCGGCAATATTGCATTGGCGCGCAGCGCCCGCACCGTGACCACCAGCAGGGTGATGGCCGCAAGCGGGATGACGAACCAGAGCATGACGTTGCTGAACAGCGGCAACGCGTCGTGCTGCACGGCGGCCAGCACCAGGTAAGCGATGTAGGCGACGTAGAAGGCTACAAACAATGCGCCTTCCCATCGTTCGATGCGGTAGCCGTTGAAGAACACCGGCAGGCAGGCGACGGCCACCGCAATCATCACCGGCAGGTCGAAGGCCAGGGCGGCCGATGCTACCGCCACGCCGTCCGGCGCCACAGTGGCCGTCAGGCCGAGCACCGAGAGGAGGTTGAAGATGTTGCTGCCGACGACGTTGCCCACGGCGATATCGCGCTCGCCGCGCGCCGCTGCGATGAGCGACGTGGCCATCTCCGGCAGCGACGTGCCCACCGCCACGATGGTCAGGCCGATGATCAGCTCGCTGACTCCAAGCCAGCGCGCCAGGGCCACTGCGCCTTCCACCAGCCAGTTTGCGCCCTGCAACAACAGGCCAAGGCCGGCGGCAACGGCCAGAAGATATAGCGGCCAGCGCTGCGCTGCGCCGGGCTGCGCCTCGCCGAATTCGCTCGCATATTCCTCACGGATGGCCCGGCTTTCCTCCCCGCTCAGCCACACCGCCAGAGCGAGATAAACGAGCAGCAGACTGAACAGCAACGCACCCTCCAGCCGGCTGACATGACCATCGAGGGCCAGCAGGTTAACCAGGATGGAGACGCCAATCATGATGGGCACATCCAGCCGGATGAGGCGCTGCCGGACGACCAGCGGCGCGATCAGAGCCGAGAGGCCGAGGATGAGCAGCACGTTGGAGATGTTGCTGCCGACGACGTTGCCGATGACCAAGTCCGCCTGACCGACGGCGGCGGCTTGCAGGCTCACGGCAAGTTCAGGGGCGCTGGTGGTGAAGGCCACGATCGTCAAGCCGACGATCAGGGGCGAGATGCCGATCGCCGTCCCCAGGCGCGCCGCGCCGCGGATCAACAATTCGCCACCTGCGAACAGGAAGCCCAGTCCCAACACGAGCAGCAGCCATAGAGGAAGGTTCACGGGCAATCCTCAACAACGGGGGCGAGAACGCCATGAAGTAAAACGGGCGGAGGCATCCAGCTTCTACTCGCCCAAAGCCCAACTTACCATAGATCTCACATCACGGCTGGCTAGTGAGACTGTACCAAACGCCCGGCGCACGGTCAACATGCTTTCACCCATCACCCACTTTCGTGTCCATTCGCACCCATTCGTGTTCACCATTCGTGTTCATTCGTGTTCTCCATTCGTGCCAATTCGTGTTCGCCATTCGTGTCCATTCGTGTTCCCCATTCGTGCCCATTCGTGTTTCCCCCATTCGTGTCCATTCTTGTTCCCCTTTCGTGTTCAACCCGCACTCACCTGCGCGCATTCGCAGCTTCCGGCATTCGCACATCGCGCCCGCGCCCCGTATACAATCAGGCCAGTCAACTTCCGGGAAGATACTTTGACCCCCATCCTGCTCATTTGGCTCGGCCTTGTCGGGCTTGGTCTGCTCGGCGTGCTCCTCTACTGGGAACTGGTGATTGCGGAGGGCGCGCACCTCGGCCCACGCGTGGTCGTGCCGCTCTACGATCGCATCGCCCACCGCTACGACGCGGACGTCAAAAAGTTCGACCCGCAGACCGAGTCGGAAATCCTCGGCCTGCCGCTGGCGACGGAGCTGGTGGCGGTGAACGCGCCGCGCGTGTTAGACGTGGCCTGCGGCACCGGGCGCACCGCCCGCGCCCTGCTGCGCGAAGTCGCCTTCGACGGGACAATCGTCAGCGCGGATCTGGGCCGGCGGATGCTGATGGTGGGCCGTGCAACCTGTGCACCGTGGCCGGGCCGCGTGGCGTGGGTGCAGGCCGCCGCCTGTCCGCTGCCCTTCCCTGCCGATGCCTTCGATTGCGTCACCTGCCTGGAAGCGCTGGAATTTCTGCCCGACCCGCGCGCCGCTCTGGCCGAGTGCGTGCGTGTGCTCAAGCCGGGCGGCCTGCTCGTCATCACCAATCGAATCGGCTGGCAAGCCCATCTTCTATTCGGCAAGACGTTTTCAGCCGCGGCCCTGCGCCGGTTGCTGGCCGACCTTGGCCTGGAACACATCCGCCTCGAGGCGTGGACTACCGACTATGACCTGGCCTGGGCGCGTAAAAGTTGGATAAGTAGAGATTAGTGATTGGAGATTGGAGAGTGTCCAAGTATCATTGGGACAGTGCCAATCTCTACTCTCTACTTTCTACTTTACTCACCCTATGTCCCAATTCGACCTCATCGTCATCGGTTCGGGCCCGGCAGGGGCAAAGGGTGCCGAAGAGGCTGCGCGCCTCGGCAAGACCGTCGCCCTGATCGAACGCGCGCCCCGGCTCGGCGGCAACGGCATCAACACCGGCACTGTGCCCTCCAAGACCCTGCGCGAGACGGCCTACTACCTCGCCGGCCTGCGCCAGCGCAGCGTG
>JANWVF010000029.1 GCA_025056965.1 Thermoflexales bacterium
GGCAGTGACGAGACCGACCTACCGCTGTTGACCGACAACTATGACCCCAAGCGGCCGGTGCTCACCGGCGCGTCGCTGGCCGGTGCGCTGCGCGCTTATCTCAATCGCTATCTGGCCGGCTCGGCCGAACGGAAGGCGCTCGACGAAGCCCTCTTCGGCGGCGCGAAAGCCGATGAGAACGGCGAACAAAGCCCGCTGATCGTAGACGATGCCTTGGGCGCGGCAGACGCTAGCATTGAGCTGCGCGACGGCGTCAAGCTCGATCCGGCCACGCGCACGGCCAGCGATCAGGCGCTGTTCAACATCGAGACTTGGGCGGCCGGCACGACCTTCCCCTTGCGCTTCGAGCTGCTCCTAATCGAAGGCAAAGATGACGAAGCTGCCCTGCGCGCATTTGCGGCGGCGCTCACCGGCCTGACCAACGGCGCCATCACGCTCGGCATGCGCAAGCAGCGCGGCTACGGCCAGGTGCGCGTCTCGCGGTGGCGCGTGCGCCGCTACCGGCTGGCCGAAAGCAGCAGTGACCTGTTGGACTGGTTGCGTGAGGGCAACAATCCCTTGGCCGATAGCTCCAAGAGCGCCGTGGTCGCGGCGGTGGACGCTCAGGATGAGCCGTTGCCCGACGCTGAGATCATGCGCAACTTGCTCCGGGCATTCGGCAGCCAAGCGCAGCCGCTCGCTCGACGCGATCCCGTCTTCGAGCTGCGCGCCGAGTTCGCCTTGCAGTCGTCGCTGATGATTCGCGGCAACACCGGCCGCGACGATCTCGGCCCCGACATGGTGCATCTACACTCGCGCCGAAACGGCAAACAGGTGCCCATCCTCTCCGGCACGTCGCTGGCCGGCGCGTTGCGCGCACGGGCGCTGCGCATCCTCAACACGCTGCAGCCAAACAAGGCTCAAGCGATTGTGGACGACTTGTTCGGTCCATCTGAGGTCAAAAGCGACGCCAAGGCCGGCGCCAGTCGCTTGATCACCACGGAATGCGAGATCCGCAACGCCATTGACGACCTGGTGCAGAACCGCATCCGTGTTGATCGCTTCACTGGCGGCGTGATGGAGGGCGCGTTGTTTGAAGAGCAGCCGGTCTTCGCCAAACCGGAGACGCGCTTGACCCTCGGCGTGCACATCCGCAATCCCCAGGATCACGAGATCGGTTTGCTCTTGCTCCTGCTGAAGGACTTGTGGACCGGCGATCTGCCGCTGGGCGGCGAGATCGGCATCGGCCGCGGTCGGCTGTCCGGCCGCTCGGCCAAGTTGACCTGGCGGCACGGTGAAGAAGAACAGACGTGGATGATGACGCAGGCGGGCGAAGCGCTCAGGATCGAAGGCGACCGGGATGCCCTAGAGCGATTCGTCTCAGATTGCCTGCATCGCAAGCTGAATTCTTGATAGGTGACCCATGGCAAATGAGTTTGAGCCGGTGCGCACGTTGACGACCGGCAAGGCTTACGTTAAGCCCTTGACCGTCAGCGGCGATCCGATCCTCTGGCTCAAGGGACAGGCCGAGGAGGGCGACACCCTGCTGGCGCACTTAGAGGACGGCGTGGTGTGGGGCAAGGCGCATCGAGATGGCGACTGGGTGACTTCGCATGACATCGCCGGCTACGCCCATTCGCCGGCTCTGCGCACCGATTGGCTGTGGCAGGCGCGTTTGTTCAACGAGGCGCGCGAGATTCTGCTGTGGCGCGAAGGCGATGCCTGGCGCGCCCGCGAGATCGGCGAACGCGGCGACGGCGAGCCGACGTTCACCGAATGGTTCGACGAACCGCAGCTGCTGTGGGGCGACCATGGCCGGGCAGCCGTGGTCAACGGCGTCGCTTTTGCCATGCTCGAGGAAGGGGCTCAGGGGCTGCGCCATGCCCCACCGATTGCGCTGGGCTTGCCTCTGGACAAAGACCAATCTTTGGGCGGCAGTCGGCGCGCCTGCCTGAGCGTGCGCCATTACCTGGCTCAAGAAGATGCAGCCCGCGTGGTGGCCAGCCGATTGGTCAAACTTGAGATGTGCGAGGAGAAGTAGTCATGCTGAACACAAAGCATAACAACCCCACCCGACCGGATCGCACAGCGTTCGCGCCGTATAACTTCGTGCCGCTGCCGGCGCAGCCGCGCATCGCAGACCGGCCTTTGCCGCACGATCGCTACTACGTACAGGAGAGCGGCCGGCCGGTCTATTCCGGCTGGTTCGAGTGCACGCTGACGACGGAGACGCCGTTTTACATTCGCGGTCCGCTGCCCGCGCAGGAGATCGCCGCCGGCAAGGAAGCCAAGAACAAGCCCGACTTCTTCTCGCTCGACGGCGGCAAGACGCCGCGCATCCCCGGCAGCTCGCTGCGCGGCCTGTTCCGCAACCTGATCGAGATCATCGGCAACGCCCGGCTGAACTTCGTCACCGACCGCCGGCTGGTCTATCGCGCCGTGGACACCACCCGCCTTGGCCAGCAGTATCGCGATCGGATCATGGAGCCGGATCCCGGCGATCCCAAACACTGGTTCACCCCGCGCGTGCAGGCCGGTTACATTCGCAAGGACCGCAATGGCGAGTGGTGCATCCAGCCGGCCAAGAAGATCAACGGCACGACCTGGTGCCGCATCTCGCACAGGGCGCTGAGCGGACTGCGCAATGACCTCGCGCCGTGGCCGGAGAAGGCCGATGGCGAGCGTCGCGTGAAGAACGCCCGCTTGATCTACGTGCAGCCCAGCAACTACGAGTTTCAGGAAGTGCGCGGCGGTTTCATCCGCATCCGCTACGCGCGCGCCCTGCGCGCGGCGCCTGGCCCGGGGCCGGGGTTGCACAAAGCCGTGCTGATCGAAAGCGGGCAAATCAACACCAAGCGCAGCGAGGCCATCATCTTCGAGCCGGATGACGCCGTGCCGCAGGATGAATGGCTGCCCTTGCGCAGCGTGGATGACGACGGCCGCGAGATTGCGCTCGACCGCGACTACCGCGACCAGATCACTGAACAGCAGCGCACGATCCTAGGAACCGATGGCGCGCTCAGGGACATGCAGCCGGTCTTCTACTTGGTCGAGAACGGCCGCCTCACCTTCTTCGGCCACACGCTGATGATGCGCTTGCCCTACAAGAAGAGCGTCCTGGAACATGTGCCAGAAGCCTTGCGCGCCGAGGGCAAGTCAGATGTTGACCTAGCCGAGGCGTTGTTCGGCTACACGCGCAGGGGCGGCAAGCAGAACGGCAAAGAGGAGATCATCGCCTTCGCCGGCCGCGTGGCGTTCACCGACGGCGTGTATCAGGGCAACTTGCCCGATCCGTTCGAGCGGTTGATCAAGCCCAAGGTGCTCTCCACGCCCAAGCCGACCACCTTTCAGCATTACCTGTGCCAGCCGCAGCCGGACGACAAGGCGCAATTGAGGAATTACGACGACGATACGGCCATTCGCGGCTACAAGCAATACTGGCATCGCGGCGCGGTCAAGATCGGCGACGTCGAGGAGACCGACCGCGAAAAGCTGAAGCATGTGACGCAGTACACCGAGATCAAGGCGGTCAAGGCCGGCGCCGCCTTTACCTTCCGCATCTACTTCGACAACCTGCGCGACTACGAGCTGGGCGCGCTGGCCTGGGTGCTGCAATATGCGGCGCACTCCGACTATCGCCTGAAGCTGGGCATGGCCAAGCCGCACGGGATGGGCGCCGTGAAGATCGCGTCTTCGCTCCATCTGGTGGATCGGCGCAGCCGCTATCAGCGGTTGCTCGATGCCGGCGGTTGGCACACAGCGGTCGGAACTCATAACCAGCAGGACGATCTGATCGCGCGGTTCAAGGCGTGGGTGGTCAACGGCAGCGCGGGGCAGTTCGACGCCCAACCGCACATCCGCGAGCTGCTGGCGATGCTGAGCTGGCCCGGTCCTGACCCCGACAAGACGCGCTACATGGAGATCGAGCGTAAGCAGCCCGACGGGCGCAAGGTGAACGAGTATCGCGAGCGGCCGGTGTTGCCGCACCCCACGGCAGTGCTGGGCAAGGCGCCGCCGGCGATTGCCAACACCGCTTCGGCCATGTCGCCGGGGACAACGCCGCAGCCGAGCGCGCCGGCTTCCACGACGCTTACATGGCGCACCGGCACCTTGGCCGAGATACGTCCCGACCTACGCTACGGCGTGATCCGCGACGACCAGCAGGCCGATAAAACCTACCGCTTCGACACGCGCGTGATTCAGGGCGATACGCCGGGCAAAAAGTCGCGCGTCAAGTTCCAAGTACAGAGCGACGGCAAAGTGGTCGCCGTCAAGAAAGCCTGAGCAGCATAATTTGAACAATGACCAACGAGGACACCTGCTACAACTATCGCCTGAGCGCGATTCGCTTGCAGAACTTCATGGCGTTCGAGGACACCGGCTGGGTCGAGCTGCGCCCGATCACCTTGCTGTTCGGGCGCAACTCCAGCGGCAAGAGCGCCCTGATCCGCTTTCAGCGGTGCGGTCGTGATGAGTTGATGCCTCTTTCAGTGCATCAAGATGTATACTCGCTGTATGCGCACCACAATCACTCTGGACGATGATGTCGCCGCTCGGTTGATTGAGCTGCAGCGCCAGACTGGCCGGAGCTTCAAGGCCATCGTCAACGAGACGCTGCGCCTAGGCTTGGAGCAACGCGCGCGAAGACAGCCCCGCCCACGCTTCAAAGTGGTGGCTCGCCCACTCGGCATCCGCCCCGGCCTGAACTACGCCAACGTCGGTGAGTTAATCGAACAGATTGAAGGACCAGCCCACTCATGATCGTGCCAGACGCTAACCTGCTGCTCTATGCTTATAACGCTTCGGCGCGCGAGCACGGACGCGCCCAGGCCTGGTGGGAGGAGGCGCTCTCATCCGAAGAAGCGGTAGGGCTGTCCTGGCAAACGCTCACTGCTTTCATCCGCGTTGGCACAAACCCACGTGCCTTCCCTCATCCGCTGTCCATTGCGGAGGCAGTGGACGTTGTTACTTCCTGGCTGGAGCAGCCGAACGCTCAGATCATTACGCCCTCCGCGCGGCACTGGCCGATATATCGCCAGTTGCTGCTGGAAGCGCAAGCTGCCGGTCCGTTGGCAATGGACGCTCATCTTGCTGCGCTAGCAATTGAGCACGGCGCGACGCTGTGCACACACGATGCTGATTTCAAGCGCTTCGACCGCCTGCGAGTTTATGATCCGATTGCCGATTGAGTCGCTACGCTCCTCCCCAACCTTCTCGGCTGCCTTCGCATTTCGAGGTAGCCGAGTTGATCAGCTTGCAGGCTTCGCACGACGAGCGCTAGAGCCCCGGTGGCACTTGGTGGCATGAAGAGCGACTTGAGCCATGCCCGCCTCGCTTGAACTTCCTCTCAGCCGGCAGGTGGCCGAACGGCTACCGCGCAACGCCGTGCCTGCCCTGCACGCGAACTTCTTCCGCTGGCTGGAGGCCTTCAACCCCGCGTTCGCCCACGCGCTCGACGCCGGCGACGGCCTCAAGCCGTTCACCGTCTCGCACTGTTCGTGGCCCGCAGCTGGGCATCTTTCCGCATCACGGTGCTGCAGGAAGGCCTGCTGGAGATGCTCGAATCCGCCATCCGCGCGCGGCCGGAGTTGGACGTTCTCGGCCGCCGCCTGCTCGTCCTGGCCGACGACCTGTCCGTCGTCGCCACCGAATATGAGCGCCTGCTGACCGACGCCGCTGGCCATCCCTGACGACTAGCTGGACTGGCCGCGCCGGTCGGTGGCCGTCTCGCGCTTCGACCTGCGCAGCGAGCCGATGCACTTCCCCGACGGCTTGCAGATCGGCTGCGTCGGCAAGGTGCAATACATCGTCGTCGGCGCGGCCACATCCGATGATGACGCCGTGGCGGTGCTCAACTGCTTGGCCGACTACGCCTTCTTCTGCGGCACCAGGCGCAAGACCACCCAAGGTATGGGGCAGACCCTCCGGCTGGCGGGTTGGATGGCTCTTATAACCCGGATGCGCTGACCAGATGTCGCACGCCTTCGAGGTCGGCGACGACGTCGGCGCCGCCGGGCAGCTCGCTCACGCCGCAGATGTGGTCATCGCTTACCAGCTCGACGATCACCCGCAGGGCATAAGGCGCGTGTAGTCCGGCCGCGTTCAACAAAGGTGGATCGGAAATGGCGATCGGGGTAACGTGAAAGTCGGTGATGCGCATGGTGTACTGGCTTTTTAGCACAACCTGCGCTGATGGAAAGGACCGAAATTAGCTGAGCTCTGGACTTCAGCGCTTTGCAGAGCCGCAGCGCGGGTAGGCGAAGGCACTGCCCTTTGCCTACCCGCGCCGTCGCCTGTCCAGCGCGTGATCCTTCGCCTACGGCTCCTTCTGCACAATCGGCACGAACGCCCGATACGGCGCAACCTGCACGCCCGGCGCGTTGCGCACGATCTCGCCGTCGTGCGCCCCGATCGTCACGCTGTTGTTCAGCACGTAGCCGCCTGGCAGCGGCCCGCCGCCCGCGCGCACCGTCAGGGTGATCGTCGCCGTCCCGTTGGCCGGCACGGTCACGTTGCTCCACACCAGCGTCTGCCCGCTCTGCGCATAGCCCGGCGTCGCGCTCAGCAGCGTCGCGCTCACCGCCAGCGTGTCGGTCACCCGCGCCGTCACCGGCAGGCTGCCGCTGTTGCTCAGCACGATCGTATACGTCACCGCATC